>JBGATY010000204.1:0-6525 GCA_044228955.1 Planctomycetota bacterium
AGAGCCCGTGTCCTGCGCGAGGGCGATGGATTGGAGCGGTTCGCAGGCAGTTTTTCACGTCTCCTCGGACTCCGACCGAGCAGCGCGGACTAGAAGGCACTATCTTTTTTCAGCGTCGAGTTACTGCGAAGAGGCCCTGTCTGGGATCTCCAAAGCAGGTTACGCTCGACGTAATCGGCGCTTCGGACCGCGCCCTACCTCTCTCTCCCAGCACCCTTAGGTTCTCCCATGATCTCGATGATCCGCAACGCCTCCCTGCTCGGGCTGGCGGCACTCGCTGTCGTCACCGCCTCCCCCCGCGCTTCGGCGCAAACACCCATCACGACCACGCGCGTAGCGAGCGGGCTGACCCTGCCGCTCTACGTGACAGCCCCAGTCGGCGACACGGCCCGCCTGTTCATCGTCGAGCAACGCGCCGGTAACGTCGGCCGGATTCGTATCCTGAACCTGCCGGGTAACACGCTCAACGCGACCCCGTACCTCTCGGTAAGCCCGGTCAACACAGGCAACGAGGAAGGTCTCCTGGGCCTGGCTTTCCACCCGAGCTTCGCGACCAACGGTTTCTTCTACGTCTACTACACGGACACGTCGGGGAACAACAACGTCTACCGCTACCAAGCAAACGCGCCGTTCACGACGTCCACGACCGCGCTCGCCACGGGCACGCCGGTCATCACTTTCAGCCACCCGACGAACAGCAATCACAATGGGGGGTGGATCGCCTTCGGACCGGATGGGTACCTGTACATCGGCACGGGCGATGGCGGCTCAGCCAACGACCCGCCGGGCAACGCGCAGAACATCAATGCCTACCTGGGCAAGATCCACCGCATCGACGTCAACGGCGACGACTTCCCGGGTGACGCGACGCGCAACTACGCCATCCCGCCGACGAATCCCTTCGCGGGCGCTACTCCCGGCCTCGACGAGATCTGGCTGTACGGCATCCGCAATCCCTGGCGTGATTCGTTCGATCGCCTGACCGGCGACCTGTGGATCGGCGACGTGGGACAGAACGCAGTCGAGGAGATCGATTTCGTTCCCGCGGGCGTCGGCGGGCTCAACATGGGTTGGCGCTGCGTCGAGGGTACGACCTGCACCGGTCTCGGCTGCACGATCACCTGCCCCTCGCCGTCGTTCACGCCTCCGGTCACGACGTACACCCACACGGGCGGCGCGTGTTCGATCACGGGCGGCTACCGCTACCGCGGCACGCAGTTGTGCGGCTGGGACGGCACGTACTTCTTCGCCGACTACTGCACGGCCAACATCTTCTCCTGCGGATTCAACGGCACGACGATCACGAATCTCACGAACCGCACGACGCAACTCGCCCCCGGCGGCGGCCTCGCGATCAACTCGATCACCTCGTTCGGCGAGGACGCGAACGGCGAGATGTACATCGTCGACCAGGGCGGTGAGGTGTTCAAAATCATCAAGGGCGCGATCACCGACTGCAACGGCAACGGCATTCACGACCAGTGCGACATCGCGAACATGACCAGCCAGGACGTGAACCTGGACGGCATCCCCGACGAGTGCCAGCCGAGCATCACGCCGGTGTGCTTCGGCGACGGCACGGGCACGGCCTGCCCCTGCACGAACAACGGGATCGCGGGCTCGGGCTGCGGCAGTTCGGTCAACGCGAACGGCGGCTTGCTCGCCCTGACCGGCCTCGCGAGCGTGGCGAACGATTCGCTCGTACTGACCGGTTCGGCCATGCCGGACGGTCCCGTGTTGTACTTCCAGGGCACGGCGCTCGCGGGCGGCGGCATTCCGCTCGGCGACGGACTCCTGTGCGCGAGCGGGAGCATCATCCGATTGGTCGTGAAGTTCAACGCGGGCGGCACGTCGACGTACCCGAACTTCATCGAGACTCCGCTCTCGATCCTGGGCGGGATCACAGGCGGGCCGACGACGCTCTACTACCAGGCGTGGTACCGCGACGGCTCGACGACGTTCTGCACCCCGGCGACCAACAACCTCACGAACGGCGTGAGGGTCGTGTGGGTGAACTGAGAGGGGGCGCAGGCGCTGCCTTCCAAGAGCGGAGGATTCCGAGCCGGCCGGATGTTGCTCCGGCTCGGCGTGACACGTTCCCTCCGACGACGTGAAACGTGATGCGAGGCCAAGTGCGGCGTAGTGCCGGGCTTGGCCTCGTTCATGTTCGGCAGGACCAGCGGCGGCCCGTCTCGCTCCCTTGCGCCCCCGTGCCGCTCAAACGCGGCGAATTCGCCGCCGCGGACTCACTGGTTGGCGCCGATCACCGTGCCGCGCACGAGCGGCACTCCCGGCGGTTGCCAGGTTCCGAACACTTCCCACAGGCCGCTCGCCTGGTGGAGGAGCGCGTTGTTTCCCGGCACCACGACGTTCGTCGTGATCGACGCACCCGAGGGTTTCGGGACGTCGTATGTCGCGATCGTGAGACCGCTCGCGAGCGTCAGGATCTCGCGTGAGTTGTTCACGATCGTCGCTGCACCGAGGAACAGTCCTCCTCCTCCGTACATCGGCCCGCACCGCGTCACGCTCCAGGTGCCGCTGATCGAGGCACCGAGCGGATCCTTGACCTCGTACACGTCCACCGACGGGCCCGTGAGGATCAAGTGCACTTTCGAGGGCGTCCACAGGATCGAGCCCGTGTCCAGGAGCAGCGTGTTCGCGACGCCGCCCATGGGCGTGACACCGCGCACGTCGGTGATCGGCGCGCCCGCGAACAGGATCTCGCTCGCCGCGATGAGCGAGAAGGTGCGCACGAGCCAGGCGTGAGTCGTGCTGTACACGACGGTTCCCGAGAACAGCGTCGCGGCGAGCGTCGGCGGCGCGGCCGTGTTGATGAACTGCGAGGAGAGCAAAGCCGCGCCGCGCACGCCCGCGAGCGGCAGTCCGCCGGCGGTGACCTCGTAGGTCGTCGTCAGACCGCCGATAAGCACGATGTACGTGTGTCCGGCATTCCACATGAGCACGCCCGAGTAGAGGAGCGGCGACGACAGCGACCCCGTGACCGTGTTGAAGTCCAACTCGAATCCGGAATCGAGGAGCACGGCACCACGGATGTCGGTGAGCGGCATGCCGGTCGGCGAGAGGATCTCGTCGGACGAGACGGTGCCGCCGACGAGCGAGAGGAACGTGCCGCCCGGCGTGAACGTCATCCAGGCGCTGAAGAGCGTCCCGTTCGACGTCGGCATCGAGCCGAGTTGCAGGATGCCGCTGTGACCCGCCGGCCCGGCGGCTCCGCCGTCGAGCGCCTGGAACCAGTTGGTGGGCATGCAGTGCGTGTCCTGGTCGACGAACTGCTGGATGATGTCGGCGCGGGCTGACGTCGTGAGCAGCACTGCTGCGAGGAACGTGGATCGGAAACCGTACATGGCGGACTCTCCTTCTTCTGGCCCACGGCATGTGGGCCTCACGTCCTGGATGTGTCCGAGGGACCTCCGACGTGGAAGGGAATCCGACTACTTCGCGCTTGTGAATCCGCGCGCCAGGTCGGCGGCCTGCCCGCCCGGATCCTCGGTCACGAGCGTTTGCTCGATGCGGCCATCGCCCCCGATCACGTACGTGATGCGCCGCGGGAACGCGTCGCGCGCGGTCTCGCAGGCGCCGTAGGCGAGACCGAGCTTGCGTTCGACGTCGCAGAGGAGCGGAAAGGGAAAGCCTTGCGCTTCCGCGAACGTGCGATTCGCTGCGACCGAGTCGAACGACACACCGACGATCGCGACCCCGGCCTCGTCGAATTCGCGGATTCGATCACGGAATCCGCAGCCCTGCCGGGTTCAACCCGGCGTGGAGGCCTTGGGATAGAACCACAGGACCAGGCGCCGTCCGCGGTAGTCGGCGAGGCGGCGCACGCGACCCTCGTGATCGAGCGCCTCGAACGCGGGAGCGGCGTCGCCCGGCGCGAGCAGCTTCGGGCGTGCTCCGAAGGCGCGGCGGAAGATCGTCGACAGGAGACTACGGAGCATCGGACTGCCCGCCCGGTGGAGCGGCCTGGTTCGGTCCGTCGGCAGCGGCGTCGCCCGTTTTGAGCGCGTCGTCGGCGTGCGGATTGATCGTCTTGTCCCGCGCTCGCGCCTCGCGGATCAGGAGATCGAGATCGGCGGCCTTCTCGATCGAATCGTCGTAGACCCAGGACAGGTGGGGGATGCGGCGCATCTCGAGCACGCGCGCGACCTGACGCTGGATGTAGCCGCGCGCGCCCTCGAGCATGTGGGCCGCGCGGCTGCGATCGGCCGCGTCGCCGAGCACCGAGTAATAGATCTTGCCGAAGGAGACGTCGCTCGACAGCTCGACCTTCAGGATCGTGATGAAGCCCGCGCGCGGGTCGTTGATCTCGTGCTGGAGGCAGTGCGCCGCCCGCTCGTGGATCCGCGATTCGAGTCGCGCGATGGTGCGCGGATTGGTCATGAGCACTAGCCGCCGAGCGTGCGCTTGACCTTGATCATCTTGTAGGCCTCCAGGACGTCCTGCTCGCGCAGGTCCTGGTAGTCCTTCAAGGTGATGCCGCAGTCGAAGCCCGCGCGCACTTCCTTGGCGTCGTCCTTCTCGCGACGCAGCGAGCTGAGCTGGCCCGTGTGGATGACCGCGCCGTCGCGCATGAGCCGGACCTTGCTGTCGCGGAGCACCGAGCCGTCCGTGACGTGGCAGCCCGCAATCGTGCCGATCTTCGAACTCTTGAAGAGCGCGCGCACTTCCACGTGGCCGGTGATCTCCTCGGCCATTTCGGGGGCGAGCGTGCCCTCCATCAAGCCGCGCAGGTGGTCGAGCAGCTCGTAGATGACCTCGTAGTACCGGATGTCGACGGACAGGCGTTCGGCCGCGGCACGCGCCTTGTCGTTCACGCCGACGTGGAAGGCGATGATCATCGCGTTGGACGTGCTCGCAAGGTTGACGTCGTTCTCGGTCACGGTTCCGACGCCCGCGAAGAGCACCTTGACCTCGACTTCCTCGTGCTTGAGCTCGTTGAGCGTGCTCTTCAGCACTTCGACCGAACCCTGGACGTCCGCGCGTACGACCAGGTTGATCGTGAGGCGCTTCTGGTCGGCCACCGCGCGCATGAGCGACTCGGCGGTGACGGTGCGGCGTTCGGTGAGCGAGAGCGCGCGGTTCTTGCGCTGGCGTTCCTCGGCCACTTCCTTCGCCTGCGCGAGGTCGCCCACGACGTAGAACGTCTCGCCGACTCCGGGGAGCGCGGACAGACCCGACACTTCGACCGGCAGCGCGGGCGGAGCCTCGTTGACGGTCTTGCCGCGGTCGTCGTGCATCGAGCGCACCTTGCCGTAGCCCTCGCCCGCGAGGATCACGTCTCCGCGCTTCAACGTGCCGTCTTGCACGAGCAGGTGCGCGACGATGCCCTTGCCTTCGCTGATCTCGGCTTCGAGCACGACACCTTGCGCCGGGCCCTTCGGATGGCACTTCAACTCGAGCACTTCGCTCTCGAGGAACACGCGCTCGAGCAAGTCCTCGACGCCGATGCTCTTCAGCGCGCTGACCTTGATCATGGCCGTCTCGCCGCCCCATTCCTCGGGGATCAGTCCCAGGCGCGAGAGGCCTTCCATGGCCTTCTGCGGATTGGCGTCGCTCTTGTCGATCTTCGTGAGCGCCACGACGATCGGAGTCTTGGCGGCGCGCGCGTGAGCCAGGGCTTCCTCGGTGCTCGGCATCGGGCCGTCGTCGGCGGCGACGACGAGCACGACCAGGTCGACGGCCTTGGCGCCGCGCGCGCGCATGGCCGTGAACGCGGCGTGACCGGGCGTGTCGACGATCGTGAGCGTGTGGCCCTTCTTCGTCTTCACCTGGTAGGCACCGATGTGCTGCGTGATGCCGCCCGCTTCGCCTTCGGCGACGCGCGAATTGCGGATCGAGTCGATGAGCGTCGTCTTGCCGTGGTCGACGTGGCCGAGAAACGCGACGGTCGGCGGACGCTGCATCAGATCGCCGCTGACCACGTCCGTGCGCTTCTGTTTGAGGCCGCTGATGAGCTCCTCCTCGGCCTCGACTACCTGCACGATCACGAGCTCCACTCCGAACTCGTTCGCGAGGAGCATCGCCGTGTCGGGATCGAGCAGCGAGTTGATGTTCACCGCGCCGAAACCGAGCTGGCGGCCGGCGACCTTCAGGAGGTCGCCCGACTTGACCGAGAGCTTGTCGGCCAACTTCTTGATCGTGACCGGCGCGTCGATCTTGACCTCGTCACCCGAGTAGGGCGAAGCGGGACCCTCGTCGCGACGCGGCCCGCGCGGCATCGGAGCTCCCGGTCCGCCGGGTCCCACCGGGCGCGCGCCCGGCCCCGTGCGGCGCAGGAAGCGGCCGGCTTCGCGCTCGCGCAATTCGCCGGCGGTGAGTTGGCCACGCGGGCCGCGGTCACCGCGCACGAGCGCGCGCTTCTTGTCGTGCCCGAGCGTCGGCTTGACGTCCGGAGCCACGTCGTCCTTCGAGCGCAGGCGGCGCGACTCGGTCTTCTTCGGCGCGTTCGACTTGATTTTCGAGAGATCGACGAACCCGATGACGGTGCCCTTGCGCGCCGACTTC
>JBGATY010000205.1:0-6520 GCA_044228955.1 Planctomycetota bacterium
CACGGCCTCGCCGCGGAAGACGCGCGGGCGCGTGTAGTGCGGGTGGTCTAGGTCGCCGCTCGATCCGAAGGAGTCCTCCAGCGCCGATCGTTCGTCGCCGAGCACGCCCGGGATGAGCCGCGCGACCGCTTCCGTGATCGAGAGAGCCGGCAGTTCGCCGCCCGCGAGCACGAAATCGCCGACCGAGAACTCCTGGAAGTCGAGCTGCGACAGGATGCGCGCGTCGAAGCCTTCGTAGCGGCCGCAGAGCAGCAGGATGCGCTCCCTCGAGGCCAGTTGTTCCGCGTGCGCTTGCCGAAACGGCGTCCCGGCGGGGCACAGGGCGATCTTCTCGAAGGTCCCGTGCTCGCGCTCGAGCCATTCGACGCATTCGACGATGGGCTCGGGCTTCAGAACCATGCCCGGCCCGCCTCCGAAGGGGCGGTCGTCGACGGTCCGATGCCGGTCGCGGGTGAAGTCGCGAAAGTCGATGAGTTGGATCCGGACCTTCCCCTTCTCTTGCGCGATGCCCAGAATGCTGGACCGCGCGTAGGCCTCGACGGCCTCCGGGAACAAGGTCAAGATGGCAAAGAGCGTCACGGTCCCTCTCCGCATTCCACGCCGTGAGGCAGGGGAAAAGGCTCAGCAGGGTATTCGCGGCCCGTGGGAGCGTCAAGGACGAGGGGAGAGCGCTTGTTCACGGGACTGATCGAGGCCTGCGTGCCGGTGAGTGCGGTCGAGCGGCTCGGGTCCGGGCTGCGGATCGCCGTCCAGGCTCCAGGACAGGGTTTTTCGGCCTCCCGGGGCCAGAGCATCGCGGTCAGCGGGGCCTGCCTGACCCACGTGGGTGCCGAGGGTGAGGGGGAGCCGCTCGTTTTCGAACTGTCCAGGGAGACCTTGGAGCGCACCTGGTTTTCGACCCTCAGGGTGGGCAGGCGGGTCAACCTGGAGCGTGCCCTGCGCCTCGGAGACCGACTCGATGGGCACCTCGTCGCGGGGCACGTCGACGGGTTGGGCAGGATCCAGGCCTTCGAGTCAGGCGGGGACGGCTGGGCGCGGCTCGAGGTCGAAGTCCCAAGCGGGCTCGAGCGCTACCTGATCGACAAGGGCAGCATCACGATCGACGGCGTGAGTCTGACGGTCGTCTCCCCCCTGGCACGGACCTTCTCCGTCGCGCTCATCCCGCTCACGCTCGAGAAGACGACTCTCGGCCACGCCCGGGTCGGTGACGCCGTGAACATCGAGGCCGACTTGATCGGCAAGTGGCTCGATCGGCTCAGGGAGCCAGGCTCCCTGAGCCAGTCTCAAGGAGAGCGCTCGTCGGGGTGCTAGAACGCCCCGAAGAAGACCGAGGTGAAGGTCGTGATCGGCGCCGCCTCGCGGAACTCTTCGAGCGCGCGCTGGACGATGCGCACGGCCGTCTTCAGGTCCTGGTACAGGTCGTCGTCCATGACGAAACGGCCGATCGTGCCCTGGCCGCTGCGGATCGAGGCCGTGACGACCGCGAAATCCTCGGTCATCTGGCGCACGTTGTCGTAGACCTCGGGCTTCGTGAGCAGCGCGCCGATCGTGCCCTGGCCCTCGGCCAGGTTCTTCGTGATGGTCTCGACGTTGCGAGCGATCTGGTCATCGTTGATCAGCGCACCGAGCGTCCCCTGCCCCGCGTCGATCTTCTGTGTGATCGAGCGCAGGCTCGCCATCGACTCCGCGAGATCCCGCGGGATCGTCTCGTCGTTGATCAGCCGGCCCGCCAACCCGTTCCCACGGCGCACGTCGGACGCGAGCCCGCCGGCCTCGTCGAGGACCGAGGTGAGCTTCTTCGTGGCCGCGAGCAACTCCTTGAAGAGTTCGTCGTTGACGAGCAATTGTCCGGCCGTGCCCCTGCCCGACGACAGGTCCTTCGCGACTTGCTCCATCGTCGAAAGCGTGCGCGACGCCGATGCCAGCGCCGCCGCGAGATCGTCGGCCATGCCCTGGTCGCGCACGAGCCGGCCGAGCGGACCCTGGCCTTCCTTCAGATCACGCGAGAAGACGCGCAGGTTCTCGATCACTTCCTCGACGCCGGCGCTGCTCGCGTCGACGAGCTTGCCGAGGCCCTCGATCGGGTTCGACTGCACCGTTCCCCGCAACTGCGTGCCCGCGGCGACCGGCGCGCCACTCGCCGGGCCGGGATCGATCGAGAGATTCCGTCCGCCCAAGAGGGTCGCGTCCTTGATCTGGATCTTGAAGCCCTCGCGCAGCGGCAATTGCGCGTCGAGCGACGCCAGCACCGTCACCCGCGTCTCGATCGGTGCCGCCGGATCGAACGTCAGCTTCTTGATGCGTCCCCAGCGCATGCCCGCCACGAGGACGCCGTCGCCCTCGCGCAGCCCGTTCGTCTCGGAGAATTGCACGGTCATCTCCGGCCGATCCTTGAACAGCGTGAAGTCCGTCAGGAACAG
Source organism: Planctomycetota bacterium (assembly GCA_044228955.1). GTDB lineage: Bacteria > Planctomycetota > UBA1135 > UBA1135 > JAEUIA01. The sequence continues at coordinate 2,421 of JBGATY010000205.1, forward strand.
CGTGTAGTAGGCCAGGACGCCGAGAGTGACGAGGAAGAAGAGACCCAGGATGACGGAGCGATTACCGGACATGATTGCGTCCTCTCATTGATCGAGCGCGTTCGCGCGCGCCGCGGGATCGGGACCGAGGAACTGGACGAGACGCGGGATGTTCGAATGGAAGAACTCGTCGGGCGGGCACTGCACGAGCGCGCGGCCGCCTTCGAGGAAGAGCACTTCGTCGGCGACCGTGCGGATGCAGGGAATGCGGTGCTCGACGACGATCGACGTGACGTGCAGTTCGTGCTGCACGTCGCGGATCAGTTCGTTGATCGAGCGCGAGATCTCGGGGTCGAGGCCGGCGTTGGGTTCGTCGTAAAGCACGATTTCCGGGTCGGTGATCAACGCTCGAGCGAGACCGACGCGCTTCTTCATGCCGCCCGAGATCTCGGACGGCATCTTCTTGCCGGCGTCGGGAATGCGCACCAGCGCGAGGCGTTCCTGCACGCGCGCCAGGATCTCGCTCTCCTTCATGTTCGTGTTCTCCCGCAACGGGAGCGCGACGTTGTCGGTGACCGAGAGCCAGTTGATGAGCGCGCCCTCCTGGAACAGGAAGCCCATGCGTTTGCGCAGTTCCGAGAGTTCCTTCTTCGAGAGCTTCGCGACGTCGCGCCCTTCGACCTCGACCAGGCCGGAGTCGGGCTTCAAGAGACCGATGATGTGGCGCAGCGCGACCGACTTGCCCGTGCCGGACGGCCCCATGATCGCCAGCGTCCTGCCGCGGTGCACCTCGAACGAGAGCCCGCGCAGCACCTCGTTCGCGCCGAAGCGCTTGTGCACGTCGCGAAAGCGAATGATCACGTCGGCGCTGTCGCTCATGCCTGGTACATGAACCACGTCATGAAGTAGTTCGAAACGATGATGGCGATGATCGCGTCGCGCACGGCCTGACGCGTGGCGCGGCCCACGCCGAGCGCGCCGCCGCGGGCGTTGAGCCCGGCGCTGCAACCGATGATCGAGACGAGCAGTCCGAAGACGACCGCCTTCACGAGCCCACCGTACACGTCTTTCGGCAGCGCGATGAGCTGGGCCTGGTCCGTGAGCGCCTCCGTGGCGGAGTCGAAGTAGAGCTGCCACGACACGTTGAGTTGCGAATTGGCCACGAAACCGCCGCCGATGATCCCGATCGTGTCGCACAGGATCGTGAGCAGCGGCGCGGCGATGGCCAGGGCCACGATGCGCGGCAGGATGAGCAGCTTGACGCGGTCGATCGAGAGCACTTCCAGCGCGGCGAGCTCGTCGCTTACCGACATCGTGCCGAGTTCCGCGGCCATCGAACTCCCGGCCGTCGCCGCGAGGATCGTCGCGGTGATGAATGGGCCCATCTCGCGCGCCATGCTCACGGCGACGATGGTGCCGATCTGATCCTGCTGCCCGATGCGCGCCAGCTCGATGCCCGTCTGCAGGGACACGATCATCCCGATGAAGAGACCGACGAGGAGCACGACGTGAACCGTCCCGACCGCGCTCTGGAAGACCTGCTGCGAGATCAGGGTCCAGCGACGCGGAACCGATCCGAGCCGGACGAGTACCGCGCCGAGGAGCTCGAGCTGGAAGCCCAGGCTCCCGGCGAAACTCAGGATGGGGCGGAGGAACGGCATCGGCTGGAAGGACGGCGCGGCCCTCAGGGCCCGCGCGGACTCGGTGCCAAGCTAGCGGATGCGCCCGCGCGTTCCAGGGGCCAACCCGGACCCGGGAACGCGGGCGTCATGAATTCGAGTCCGCTCTTCTCACCGCTGCGCCAGCGGATCAGCCCGAACAGGAGCGAGGTCTCGCGCACGGACTCCTCGGCGGTGGAATAGGCCCGGCGCGCCCAGAGGAACGTGAAGCTCCTCCGATCCTCGAGTGCGTCGCGTTCGCGACGCCACAACCCGAGCCACGAGCGTTCGCGCACGATCTCGTGGTTCTGCTCGCGCGTCCAGAGTTCCCAGATCCAGGCGTACATCTCGTCGATCTCGGGAGTGCGCCACAGCGGGCTCAACGCGGGGAAGGCGAAGCGCCTCTCGCTCTCCTCGCGACCTTCGCGCTGATAGAGCGGCCACAGCTTCTCGTAGCGGAACACGCCCGCGTCCTCGTCGATGCGCTTCCAGTTCTGCCAGAAGGGGATGACGTAGACGCTGTTCTTGACGCTCTTCTCGTACTCCTCGTGGGAGAGGTTGATGATCGGCCACAGGTACCAGGTCGAGTCGAGCCCGTCGCCGTGGTAGTGCGAGTAGACCGGCCAGAAACGCGTGCGCGAGACGTCGTCTCTTGGCGACTCCAGGCGCTCGACGAGCGGCCACGGCAGGTCGAGCGCCCAGAATCCGGTCGACGGATCCGACGCGCGTCCGAAGAACGGCCACAGCACCGAGGTCGACGTGAACGTCCCGCGCGTCGTCCGTCCGAAGAACGGCCAGAACATCCACATGTGCTCGCGCTTCTCGGGCGAGAGCGCCAGGTTGTTCTCGTGCCGGTGGAACAGCGGCCACAGCCACGAACGCCGATCGTAGCGACCCGTGTAGCTCGACTGGCTGTAGAACGGCCACACGTGCCCGCTCGTGCCGCCGACGCCGGTCGAGAGCGCGAAGAAGGGAAACAGCACGTGCTTCGTCGTCTGCCCGCCGCGCACGGTCTTCAACCAGAGCGGGAACAGCACGAACTCGATGCGGTCGTAGGACAAGAAGCTCTCGGTGACGCCGCCGAACGGGAACCAGGCGCGCACGATCCGCCCGTCCGCCCGTCGCGACCAGTAGATGCCGGGCAAGGCGAGAAACGTCCACTCGAGTTGCCCGTCGCTCGTGACGTGCCGTTCGTAGCGCGTGATCGGGATCAACTGCCACACGTACTCGTCGCCGCGATTCTTGACCGTGCCGAAGGGCGAGAGGAAGCGCGACAGCGTGTCCCCGCCGGCCTCGCGGTCCTGGATCACCAGCGGGCGCAGCGCCCACTGCGACCAGGGTCCGTCCGGCCGCGATTGACGAACGCGGACCACTCCGCCGAGTGCCTCGCGTTCCACGCCTCCGCCGGCCGTCGAATACTCGGAGAAGAGCGGGGCCAGGATGCGCTCGCTGCCGCCCGTGGCGCAGCCCCCGGCAAGGAGCGCGCAGAACAGGGCGAGCGCCAGGTGTCGGATGCTGCGCGGGCCCATGTGCGCGCGGCATTGTGGAACTCCGCCACGCGCATGCAAGCTTGTCGCCTTGTTCGCTCGCGCGGGGACTGATAACGTCCGCCTCGCTTTCGAGATCGAGCCCATGAAGACCGTACTGAGCGGCATCCAACCCAGCGGTCGTCCGCACCTCGGCAACTACTTCGGGGCCATACGGCAGCACATCGCGATGCAGTCGGGCCCGAACGCGGGCTTCTACTTCATCGCCGACTACCACGCCCTGACGAGTTCGCGCGAGCCCGACAAGTTGCGCGAGTCCGTGCGCGACGTGGCGATCACCTACCTGGCGCTCGGACTCGACCCGGCCCGCATCACGCTCTTTCGCCAGAGCGACGTGAAGGAGGTGACGGAGATCAGCTGGCTCCTCGCCTGCGTCACCGGCATGGGACTCCTGGAGCGCGCCCACTCGTACAAGGACAAGATCGCGCACGGCATCAAGCCCAGCGTGGGACTCTTCACCTATCCGATCCTGATGGCCGCCGACATCCTCGCGTACGACTCCGACCTCGTGCCCGTGGGACGCGATCAGATCCAGCACGTCGAGATGGCCCAGGACATGTGCGGGTCGTTCAACGCCGCCTTCGGCGAGGTGTTCAGGCGGCCCGAAGCACTCCTGCCCGGCGAGGAAAAACACGCGAAAGTGCCCGGCCTCGACGGCGAGAAGATGAGCAAGAGCTACGGGAACGACGTGTGGATCTTCGAGAGCGGCAAGAAGCTGAAGAGCGCCGTCGGCAAGATCGCGACCGACAGCCGTCCGCCCGAGGAGCCGAAAGACCCGGATGCGATGCTGCTCTTCTCGTTCCTCGAGCTGTTCACGGATTCGGCGACGCTCGCGGACTGGAAGGATCGAGTGCGGCGCGGAGGACCCGGCGCCCCGGGATACGGTCACATCAAGGTGGCCCTCGTCGAGGGCATG
>JBGATY010000206.1:0-6414 GCA_044228955.1 Planctomycetota bacterium
GAGGGGCGCGCGCCATCCGCTGCTCCTCGAGCAGAAACGCCTCGGCAGACTGCTCGAGGTGCAACCGATCGACGTGCGCCTCGGGGGCGACTTCGATCTCGTGATCATCACCGGACCGAACACCGGTGGAAAGACGCTTGCTCTCAAGACGACTGGGCTCGCCGTGCTTTTCGCGCGCTGCGGCCTGCCGTTCCCGTGCAGCGAGGGTTCGGTCGTCCCGCTCCAGGACGGCATCGTCGCGGACATCGGCGACGAGCAGGAGATCAGCCAGAGCCTCTCGACGTTCAGCTCGCACCTCGTGCGCATCAAGGCCGGACTGCAACGCGCCGGACCAAGTGTCCTGTTCCTGCTCGACGAACTCGGCGGCGGCACGGACCCCGACGAGGGTGCGGCGCTCTCGGAAGCGATCCTCGAAACGCTGATGGAGGCCGGCGCGCCGACGCTCGCCTCGACGCACATCGGGAAGCTGAAGGAGTTCGCGTTTCGCCACCCGCGTGCCGAGAACGCGTGCGTCGAATTCGACGCGGCCACGCTCTCGCCGCGCTACAAGCTCCTGGTCGGAACGCCCGGCGAGTCGGGAGCCCTCGTGATCGCGCGGCGGCTCGGATTGCCGGGAAAACTGGTCGATCGCGCGCACTCGCGCCTCGCCCGGCGCGACGTCGAGGTGCAGAAGCTGATGAGCGACATGCGGCACGCGCGCACACAGGCCGAGCGCGTGCGGGGCGAAGCCGAGTCGCGCCTGGCCGACGCGGCTCGCGCGCAGGGCGAAATCGAGCAGAAAAGGGCCGAAATCGAGCGCAAGGGCGAGATCCTCGAAGCGGAAGCCCAGCGCAGCATCGAGGACCGCGTACGCGAGGCGCGCCGCCACATCGAGCGGATCAGCCCGCTGCTCGCGCAGGTCCCGGGCGCGACGAAGAAGGCTCTCGAGGACGCCGTGAAGGCGCTCGACGAGGAGCTCTCCGGCGCCGCGCTCTCCGATCGCCGCACGCAGTTCCTCGACGCGCTCGCGAAGGGGAGTTACGTGTACCTGCCGCGCTACCGCCAGCGCGTCGCCGTGCAGAAAATCGACCGCGCCAAACGCGAGATCAAGGTGAACCTGGGCGGGATGACCATGACCGTGTCCTTCGACGAGGTCACGGCCTACGAGTCGCGGTGAGAACGTAGCCTGGCTCCATTCCGCCGACTGCGCCGCGAAAGACCCGCGACAATCCCCGCGGGTTTCCAGCGGCGCAGTCGGCGGAATCGAGCCTGGCCACGTACGACCGATTCGACCGTCGCGCGGCGGACTGCTAGAACATCCGGCATGAGCGATCTGCTCCTCGTGGACAACGACCGGCGCATCGTCGAGCTCGTCGCGTTCTTCCTGGCGAAGCGCGGACACGTGGTACGGCGCGCGGAGTCGTTCGTGGCGGCGCGCGCGGCGATCCTCGAGCACTGCCCGGACCTGATGGTGTCGGACCTCGACCTCGGGCGGGAGCGTGGCGACGAGGAGTTGCCGCGGCTCGAGCGCGAGGGACTGCTCCCGCCGACGCTCGTCGTCTCCGGATTCCTCGACGCGCAGGTCGAGGCACGCCTCGCTCGGATCTCGCGCGTCGTCGGCACCCTGCGCAAGCCCTTCGACATGAAGCTCTTCGAGGCGCGCGTCGAGGACGCCCTCGAAAAAGCGCGCGTTTTCGCGGCGAAGAGTGACGACGAGGCGGGCTGGGTCGACGTCATGCCCTTCGAGAACATCCCATGACGCACTTGCGCTGGACCACCGCCGGCGAGTCGCACGGCAAGGCGCTCGTCGGCATCGTCGAGGGCATTCCATCCGGGCTGGCCCTCAGCGTCGAGCGCGTCGACGCCGAACTGGCGCGCCGCCAGGGCGGGTACGGTCGCGCCAGCGCGCGCGAAACGGCCATGCGCACCGCGCTGGGGGCCGCCGCGCGGCAGGTGCTCGAGCATTTCGGGATCGAGATCTTCGGCCACGTCGTCGAACTGGGCGGCATCGGAGTCGACGCCCTCGCGCTCGAGCGCGCCTTCGCCGCGCCGCGCTCGGAGCGCGAGGCACTGCGCGAGAAGAGCCCGTTCTTCGCCCTCGATCCCGCGATCGAAACCCGGCTCACCGCGCACGTCGACGCGGCCAAGGAGCGCGGCGACACGCTCGGCGGGATCTTCGAGGTGCGTGCGCTCGGCCTTCCGCCCGGTCTCGGCAGCTACGCGAGCGGAGGGGAGCGGCTCACGGCCCGGATCGGAGGGGCTTTGTTCTCGATCCCGGCCATGAAGGGGGTCGAGTTCGGGCTCGGGTTCGAGACGGCTCGCCGGCCCGGCTCGGAAGCGCACGACGGCATCCAGAGCGCCGCAGGGGGCGGCACCGGCTCACGCTACGCCCGCACGACCAACCGGGCGGGTGGGCTCGAGGGCGGGATGACGACCGGAGAACCGCTCGTGGTCAGGACGGCGATGAAGCCGATCCCGACGCTGCGGCGCGGGCTCCCGACGGTCGAGTTCGAGACGCTCGCGCCCACGCCGGCCACCTACCAGCGGTCGGACGTGACCTCCGTGCCGGCGGCGAGCGTGGTGGGAGAGGCCGTCGTCGGGCTCGAGTTGGCGGCAGCGTTCCTCGGGAAGTTCGGCGGGGACTCCATGGATCAGCTGGCGGAGAGCCTCGCGGCCTACAGGGCCAAGGTGGCGGTGATCTGAGGTCGGTGGAGCGCCTGGCGCTGCGGAGGGGGATGTCCCTTCCGAGGGGGGGTGGCGAATTCGCCGCCTCGAGGCTTGACCCGCTCCCTTCGATCCGTACCATACCCCGCTCACTTCTCCGACCTGGGCTCCGAAGGAACCCGCGAAGGCGAGGTGGCATCCGTCTGACGAGGGAGCTCGATGGCAAACGCCAGCGTAGCTCAATTGGCAGAGCACCTGATTTGTAATCAGGCGGTTGCGGGTTCAAGTCCCGCCGCTGGCTCCATCGCGAGCTGCCGCGAGCTCCACGGGGCCGCGCGAGCGATGCCGCCGCGCCGCGCGCAACCCGACGAGTCGAGACGGAGACGGCCCTCGCGAACCGAGTGCCGCATCGTTCCCTTCCAACCAGATCACATCGAGGATGACTCAGGGAGCTGAGCCGTCGACGCCGGGCAACCGGCCGAGGACGGTGAAGCGCTTGAACCCGAGGACCAGAACTTCACGCGGAGTCGCGCGCGTCGCGACCTCACGTACCCGCCGGAGGGGAGATTCCGGAGCGGCCAAACGGGCCAGACTGTAAATCTGGTGGCTCAGCCTTCGGCGGTTCGAATCCGCCTCTCCCCACCATTTTGAAGCGCCCGCAGGCCATGCAGGCGTTCCACAGGCCGCTCGGATTCACTGGGCCCACTGCCCCCTGACGTCGTCCACGCTACCCAGGCGAACCTGACGCAAGAAGTCTCTGTTCCGTGCGCGCCGCGCACCCCTCAGTGATCTCGTGCGTCTGCGCTCGACCGCACGGCATGCGGCTGGAGTTCACTTCGGTCGCACCACATGCGGACGGAGTTCACCTCCGACCGCACGACATGCGGGCGTAGTTCAATGGTAGAACGGCAGCCTTCCAAGCTGCACACGTGGGTTCGATTCCCATCGCCCGCTCCACCGCGGTTCGCGCTTGGTTTCGATGCCCATGGCGCAACCGAGCAGGCTGCTGTAGCTCAGTGGTAGAGCACTTCCTTGGTAAGGAAGAGGTCCTGGGTTCAAGCCCCAGCAGCAGCTCCACCTCGGCCCGCTCTTCGATCGATCCGACCGATTTCACGTACACCCTCCCAGATCAACCCAACACGAAAACCCTCTTTTGAACGTCGTGCGAAAGCGCGCGACAAAAGGACAACATGGCAAAAGAAGTCTTTCAGCGTACGAAGCCGCACGTGAACGTCGGCACGATCGGTCACATCGACCACGGCAAGAGCACCTTGACGGCGGCCCTGGCCGCGCGTTCGGCGCACAAGAACGGCACGAAGGCCAAGTCGTACGCCGAGATCACGAAGGGCGGTACGGTCCGTTCCGCGGACAAGACCGTCACGATCGCGGCTTCGCACACGGAGTACGAGACCAAGGCGCGCCACTACGCGCACGTCGATTGCCCCGGCCACGCCGACTTCGTCAAGAACATGATCACGGGCGCCGCGCAGATGGACGGCGCGATCCTGGTCGTGTCGGCCGCCGACGGTCCGATGCCCCAGACGCGCGAGCACGTCCTGCTCGCCCGCCAGGTCAACGTGCCCTACATCGTCGTCTTCCTGAACAAGGTCGACCTCGTCGACGATCCGGAACTGCTCGAGCTCGTCGAGATGGAAATCCGCGACCTGCTCAACAAGTACAAGTTCCCCGGCGACAAGACCCCGATCATCCGCGGTCAGGCCAAGCTCGCCCTCGAGAGCCTCGGCGCCGACGACAAGGCGAACAAGTGCATCGACGACCTGATGGATGCGCTCGACACGTTCATCCCGACGCCGGAACGCATCATCGACAAGCCCTTCCTGATGTGCATCGAGGACGTGTTCTCGATCTCGGGTCGTGGCACGGTGGGCACGGGTCGTATCGACCGTGGCCGCGTCAAGGTCGGCGAGCCGGTCGAAATCGTCGGCTTGCGTCCGGAGCCCTTCAAGTCGGTCTGCACCGGCGTGGAAATGTTCCAGAAGTCGCTCGACGAGGGTCTCGCCGGTGACAACGTCGGCATCCTCCTGCGCGGCGTCGAACGCAACGACCTCGAGCGCGGCATGGTCGTCGCCAAGCCCGGCACCATCACCCCGCACACGAAGTTCGAAGCCGAGGTGTACGTGCTCTCCAAGGAAGAGGGCGGCCGTCACACGCCGTTCTTCTCCGGCTACCGCCCGCAGTTCTACTTCCGCACGACGGACGTGACCGGCACGGCGAAGCTCATGGGCGGCGCGGAAATGTGCATGCCCGGCGACAACGTCAAGATGGAGGTCGAACTCCTCACTCCGATCGCGATGGACGAGCAACTGCGCTTCGCCATCCGCGAAGGTGGTCGCACGGTCGGCGCCGGCGTCGTCACGAAGATCCTGAAGTAGTCGCGCGCTTTCGCCCTACGGGCAAAGGGGGGAGTGGACCGCCACTCCCTCCACGCGCACCCCGCTGCGCGTCACCGAGGACCCCACGATGAAGACCAAAGAACGCTACGCCTATCTCGAGTGCACCGTGTGTTCGAACAGGAACTACACGACGCACAAGCGCTTGAAGGCCACCTACAAGCTCGAGAAGTCGAAGTACTGCCGCTTCTGCCGCAAGCACACCTCCCACAAGGAGAAGAAGCTCTGATCGCGCCCGGCGCGTTCACGAGCTGATTCTCCCTTCCCCGACACCGAACACCCCGAGCCAGGAAACACCACGATGGCCTACAAGGAAGACCAAGGACGCCTCGCACGTCTCGTCGTTTTCTGGGCGTTGGCGCTGCTCGTGTTCTACGGGTGCTACGCGTTCTACAACGAGGTCCTGAAGGCGAACTTCGAGTCGCTGCGTGCTCCGCTCGTGGCTTCGATGAAGAAGCTCCCGATCCTCGGGATCGAGTTCAACGGAGCGTTCGTCATCGCGCTGATCCTGTTCGCCGTCCTCCTGTGGGCGCTCGCGCGCTGGCTGCACCGTCCCAAGATGGCCGATCTCCTCATCGACACCGAATCGGAGATGCGCAAGGTGACGTGGCCGACCATGCCCGAGGCGGTCAACTCCTCGGTCATCGTGATCGTGACCGTGCTCTTCTTGATGGTGTACCTCGCGGGCGCCGACTGGCTGCTTGGCCAGTGGGCCACGCGCATCCTCACCGGAAGGAGCGGGTGATTCCTGTGCCTGCCATGATGAAGTGGTACTTCGTGCGCTGCCAATCAGGCCGCGAAGACAGCATCGCGCGCAACACCCTGACGCGGCTCAAGATGGCCGCAGTCCAGGATCTGGTGCCGCAAGTGCTCGTGCCGTTCGAGCGCGTCACCGACCTCAAGAACGGCAAGAAGCGCGTCAAGAACAAGAAGCTCTATCCGGGCTACCTGATGGTGCAGGCCGACCTCGACGACGTCCTGGACCCGCGGGTCCTGAAGGCCAGGAACACCCTGCGCGAGGTCGAGGGCCTGCGCGACTTCCTCGGCAGCCCCGGCGAGCCGTCCGCGCTGACCGACGCCGAGGTGCAGGCGATCCTCTCGCGCATGTCGGACTCCGAGTCGCGCCCGCAGGTCACGATCGGCCTGCACAAGGGCGACATGGTCAAGATCAAGTCGGGGGCGTTCGACGGCTTCGACGGAACCGTCGACGAAGTGAACCCCGAGAAGGGCACCGTGAAGGTCGTCGTGACGATCTTCGGCCGCCCGACGCCCGGCGAGCTCGAGTACTGGGAAGTCGAATCGATCTGAGCGGGTGACGCTCGATCGCGACCGGACGCACCGCACACCGCACACCCACACC
>JBGATY010000207.1:0-6392 GCA_044228955.1 Planctomycetota bacterium
CGGGGCTGATCAGGTGGGCTTCAGTTCCAGAACACGCCGACGCCGTTCGAGAAATTGAACGGCTCGGCCGTGCAGAAGGCCGCGGCGTCCGCGTACCAGATCTGGTAGTGACGCACGCCGGGCGACGTGATCACGCCCGCAGTCGAAACGCTCGGATCGCCAGGGCCGGGGGAGCTCGAGGTTCCGAGCGCATTCGACTTGATCGCGAGACGCACCAGGGAACCGCCGGCGCACCAGAGCCCGTCGCCGAACACGACACCGGCTCCGAGGCCCTGTTGCGCGCTGCCCTGGAAGTAGCAATCCTCTCGCAACGGGCTGCTAGGGAGTCCAGGTCACGGTCACGCCATTCGTCAGGTTGAACGTGGCTGTGGTGCAGAACACCGCAGAGTCCCGGTACCACCCCTGATAGTTCTCGACGGTCCCAGGCGTCGTCACGAGTCCTTGAACGGAGAGGGAAGGATCGCCGACGTCGGGATACTGCGATGCGCCGCCGACGTTGAATTTCACGCCGAGTCGCACAATGGTGCCGCCCGCGCAGAACAGGCCGTCGCCGAAGGCGAGGCCGGCGCCGCCAGCCTGTTGGCCCGTGCCCTGGAAATAGAGCACTCCACCGACCGACGACATTCCCGATCCCTGGATGACGAGCGTGTCGGCCGAGAGGCTCGCACTGCCGCTCGCGAGCAGGTGCGCCCCGCTCGGATGCGACGAGTTCGCGCAGCCGTTGCCCGCGAGTCCCGCGTTCGCGCACGGACACGGCGTGCCCGATCCGTCGCCGAAGCAGAACGGCACGTACGGACTGGGCGGCGTGTACGTCACGACGAGTCGGGGTCGGAGCGTGGCGTTCGAGTTCTCCTTCGACGCGAAACGCTTGGCCGTCGGCGCGCTGACCTCGTCACCGGCGACGAGGATCCAACCGAAATTCGTCGCCGGCGCGTCCAGGAAGCTCTGCACGTCGCCGACCAGGGCGGACGTCGAACCCCAGGCGTACGAGGAAATCTGGTTGACGGTCTGCGTCGCGCTCGCGGCGGCCGCGAAGGTCCCTCCGACGGTCGTCCACAGGGTCGTGGTGTAGAAGGCACTCGTCCAGGTCGCGTCGTTCGGCAGCGCGGCCCCCCCTCCGCCGCCTCCGCTGCCGGCCAGCGAATTCGCCTCGCCCCAGGCCTGCAGGACGCGGCGCAGCCCGATGCTCACCGCACCGGCGTTCGTCCGGTCCATGTACAGGACGACTTGCGCGCCGGTGATCGTCGAGCCGGACGGGATATTCGCCGCGACGTCGAATTGCACGAGCGCCCGCCGCAGTTGGCCGTTGCCGTTCTTGCCGCAGAAGAAGCTCGAGCCCTTGCCATTGCTCTCCGCGCCGGACTCGGCGTAGAGCGTGTTGTCCTTGACGGATGTGAGCGTGATCGTGTCCGCGTGAAGCGCGGGTCCGAAGGAGGCGAAACCGAGGAGAGCGAGGCAGTGGATGCGGGTCATGAGAGAGGCAAAACGGGGGAGAGGTGGAGTCACCGACGATCCCCGATCTTATGCGCCTGGCGCCGAATTCGACACGCCACGGCGGAGTGAAATGCGCACGACGCGCGCTACTTGCCCGCCGCGTCGTACTCGAGTGCGTAGAGCCGGAAGTAGTCCGATGGAGTCCCATTGGACTGCACGATGCGCGCGGGACTGCGGTAGAGGAGCCTATAACCGGACACGCTCGTGAGGATTTCCTGATCGCGCGCGAGGAACACGCTCGCCGCGCTGCCCGGGCGCGGATCCACCCCGCGCAGGCCCGCCGTGTACGCACACAGGTATCCGAGCACGACCCGATCGACGAGGAGGTAGCGACAGCGGTACTTGGTGACGAGCAGCGCGCGGAAATCGGCGGGCGAGAGCGTGTGGAACGCCGTGATGAACTCCACGACGCGGGCTCGGCTCGCGCTCGACTCCCACTTCGGCGAGAGGATCGCGCGTCTCTTCGTGTGCGCGAGAACGGCCGTCGAGTTGATCGAATCCGCGGCAACGGCCTCGTCCTCGGGCACGAGCGCGGGCAGCGCGCGGATCAGCTCGCGCAGCTCCTCTCGTCGCTGCGGCGGCGATGCATACCAGGGATTGTCGTAGTGCTCGAACCACGCAACGAACGCGAACGCCTGCGCGACGACGAGCGCGACGACGGCCCACAGCGCCGGTGCGCGTCGCAGCACGGTCCTTGCGAGCGGTACCCCGATCGCGGGCAGGATCAGGGCGGGCAGGACGACGACGCGAGAGACCAGCACGGCAGCCGTCAGCGCGAAACAGGCTCCGATGGCCGTGGCGAACAGCCGCGCGTCGGCCGTGCCGCGCAACGTCGTGACGAGCGCGAGAACGGCGACGACGAGTCCTGTCCCGAGCATCGTCCACGCGACCGACGGCTCGAGTGTCTCGAACGGCCCCTGCCACATCAGTCGCACGTCCGGCGCCAGCGCGAGCGGATCGGCCGGCCGCACGCCGAAGAACTCGACCTTGGCAGCCAGCAGGGCGAAGACGTGCTCGTGATCGCCGCTCGATCCGCGCGCGACGAACACGCCCGCGATTCCGACGAGAACGATCGCGGAGGCGAGCAGCGTCCGCAGGCCGGCCCGCGGGAAGAGACGCCGGCCGAGGATCGCCTCGGCCCACGCGGCGAGCACGAGCAGCACCCCTGCCGAAGTGACGAATCCGGCGTGGCGCAGGAAGGGCACGCACGCGCCCGTCGCCACGAGCACGATCGGGAGACTCCACGTCCAACGCTCGCGCAGCGGATTCGCGCTCCGCACGAGGCAGGCGCCTGCGATTGCCGCCGCTTCGAGCGCGAACAGGAAGCTCGTCGCGTGCCACGTCGACACGGCCGCGGCGAGCGCGAGGCTCGCGAGCAGCATGGACGGCTGAGTCCGCACGCGCGCAGCCCGCGCCAGGAAGCCGAGATGGAGCGCGAAGAATGGCAGTGAGAAATCCTCGTCCATGAGGATGAAGCCCATGGTGCGCCACGACGCCGGCATCAGGGCCGCGAAGAGCGCGGCGAGGAACCCGACTCGGGAGTCGCCGGAGAGTTCGCCGGCGAGGAGCCACACGCCGACGAGTGCGAGACTCGCAAAGGCCCCCGCGACCCACAGGCAGAAGACGTGCAGCGGCAGCGCATCACCGAGCGCGAGGCGCAGCCAGGCGACGACGAATTCCTGAGCAACGGGCAGGTGTCCGGGCACGTCGTACGCTCCCGGATGCTCGATGCGCGGGTCGGCGCTCCAATCGACCGGGATCGAACCGTTCGATTCGACCACGCGCTCGACGAGGTAGTAGATCAGCCCCGGATCGCTCTTCACGAGGCCGGTCGCGTCGCGGGCGTCGAAGTTCGGATCGGCGATCGTGCGCTGCACGCGAGCGATCGCGACGAGGACGACGAGCACGATCAGACCCACGATCGACCACGTACGCGCCCGACCCGGCGACGCTTCGGCGAACTCGTGCCGCTCCATCACCGGTTCAGTTCCGCCGCGAGGCGAACGCAGCCGCCGCGACGATCGTCGTGGAGAGCACGTACACGATGTCGAATACGTCGACGGATTCGCGCTGTGCTAGCGCCGCGATCCACAGCACGAACAGGGCCCAGGCCACGAACTCGCGCCGCGCTGCCCACGTGCGGACCACGATCACGACTGCCGCGAAGGTGCTCGCGAGAACGAGCGCGAGCACGAGGCCTCGGCCGAACGGGGTCGTCGCGAAGGTCGAAGCCTGAGCAGAGGCTGTCGCGGGCGTGTTCTCCAATGCACGCCAGAGGAGGAACGCTCCCGCGACGACGACGTGCGCGAGCACGAGGCCTCGAATCTTGCTGCCGCGGAAACGAGCCAGGACGTCCACGCTCACTTCTTCGCTTCTTCGGCGGCCGCGCGCAACGCCCCGCGCGCCCAATTCGGAAGCGCGGCCAGGTCCTCGGTCGTGGGCACCAGTTCACGGAGCGTCACGGCGGCGACCGCCTCCCGGCCGGCGAGTCGCAACGCGGCCCCGAGTTCGAGCCTGATGCGCCGCGGAGCGAAGTCGTGGATCTCGCACAGGCGCAAGTCCTGCCGGTACAGCCGAACGGCGTCGTCGAACTGTTCCATTTCGGCGAAGCGCCGGGCCCAGCGCCGATTCGCGCGTGCCTTCCACGCATCGACCACGAGCTTGTCCTTCGCATCCAGTTCGGCCTGCTTCGCGAACACGAGGCACTGTTCTGCGCTCGCGTCGCGCGTGGTCGGGTCGACGCGCTCGAACAGCGCGTCCGCAGCGTCGTCGATGCCGCGCAGGGCGAGCAGTGCCGCCAGGTGCTCGATCCAATCCTTCGATGGCGCGCGTGCGGGCGGCAGCCGATCGAGCCAGCCGAGACCCTCCGCCACGCGGCCCGCGTTCAACGCCAGGGTGCCGAGGTTCTGCATCGCGACCGGATGGTTCGGGTCGAGCCGCAGCACGCGCTCGAACGCGGACTGCGCGCGCTCGGGCTCGCTCGAGGCGAGCAATCGGCCGACCGAGAGCAGCGCCTCGATGCGCTGCGGCCTGTGCTCGAGCACCTGCTTCCACAAGTCGAGCACGATCGGCGTCGCTTCGCCCCGGCCCTCGGACAGGCGCGCGGACGTCGTCAGCGCGATCACGGAATCGGGACAGGCATCGAGCGCGGCGGCGTTCGCCTCGCGTACCTCGTCGACGGAGGCCTCGGCGCGGGCGACTTCCTGCAGCGCGAAGCCGTGGCTCACGAACGCCTTCGCGCGCACCGAGACCGCCGCGAGCAGCAGCGTCGACAGGATCACGACGACACGGCGTGGAAACGCTCGTGCTGGATCAGCTTCGCGCGCGAGAAGGACGCCGAACAGTGCGAAGGCAAGCGGCGACGACGCCGGGTTCTGCAGCAGTGGCCCGCGCACGAGCGCGTTGGCGAGCAGAGCGAGTACCGCCGCGGCGACGGCCAGTTCGAATGGATCGCTCGACGCGCGCTTCTTCCACGCGGCGCACGCCGCCGCGCACAAGAAGATCGCCCACGGCAATCCGGCGGCCAGCCCGCCCTCGAGCCAGGGCGCGAGCCAGTCGTTGTGCGGATGCTCGACCTCGGTCTCCTCGGCCCGACGGCGCCCGTAGGTCGTGCGCTCGATCTCCTCGGGTCGCCTGTGTTCGGGAAAGCGCGCCGCGAACTGGCCGGCGCCCGTCCCAAGGAGCGGGTGTTCCGCGAACAGCGCAAGCGCTCCGCGCCACACCTGGAGACGCACGCCGACGCCGCCGGTGGGAGACGCGGTCGCGACCGCCGCGTTCGCGGCGACCGGTGCGGGGCTCGAACGCCTCGCGATGGGCACGACGAGAGCGATCACCGACAGCGCCAGGGCGCAGGCTGCGGCCAGGACGGCTCCACGGCCGAAGCGGCGGGCCGCGAACACGAGCCAGGAGAGAGCCAACGCGCACGCGAGCGAACCGGCCAGCACCGGCACGCGCGCCGTGTAGGCCAGGAACACGACGAGCGTCGCGAGCCCGAGAAAGCGCCAGACTCCGCTCCCAAGGACCGCGAGAGCCGCTCCCGCGACGGCACCCGCGAGTCCGACCTCGGAGATGCTGCCCGTATTGCCGAGCGCGCCGGTGAACGAGCGCTCCGCGTCGAACAGGGCGAACGCGACGAACGCGACCGAGGCGATCAGCAACCCGCGCACGAAGAACGCGGCGCCCTCTCTTCCGAGACCGGCGCCCGCGAGAAGGCAATGCAGGGCGACGACCCAGTGCATCAGGACGCGCGAGCCCTCGAACGTGTCGGTCGAGTGGTCGACGCTCACCCAGAACACCGCGACGAGAAGCGGCGCGAGCAGGAACCACAGTGCCCGCACGGAAGGCGCGGTCTTGAAGCCCGTCGCCAGGAACACTGCCGAGGGCAGCAGCGCGAGAGCGACGAATCCGATGCCGGTCGCCTGGGGCACGACGTCGAAGCGCAGCGGCGAACCCACGAACGGCCACGCACAGACGAGGACCGGCAGGAGGAGCAGCGCAGCCTGGAACCGGTCTCTCCTGGCGGTGTTCACTTCATGCCGCCGACGATCGCGTCGACGAAAGCTTCCGGTTCGAAGGCTTCCAGGAGTTCGAGTTGTTCGCCGGTGCCGATGTACCGCACCGGCAGGCCGAGCGCTTCCTTGATGCCGAACACCGCTCCGCCGCGTGCCGTTCCGTCGAGCTTGGCCACGATCAGTCCGGTGACCTGCACTGCGCCCGTGAACAGCTTCGCCTGTTGGATCGCGTTCTGGCCGTTCGTGCCGTCGAGGACGAGCCAGGTCTCGTGCGGCGCGGAGGCGTCGGCCTTCGCGATCACGCGCTTGACCTTGCGGATCTCCTCCATGAGGTTCGCCTGCGTCGGCAGGCGCCCCGCGGTGTCCGCGAGCACCACGTCGATGCCC
>JBGATY010000208.1:0-6326 GCA_044228955.1 Planctomycetota bacterium
ACGCGGAGTGTAGAGCCGCTCGACTCGCGACGACACGACCTCTACCCTCCCGCGATGCAATCGGGCTCGAAGGCGCGCCTCGAACTGCTCGTGGCGGCAGCGCTGTTCTCCACGGGCGGCGCCGCGATCAAGGCGTGCGCGCTCTCCGGCTGGCACGTCGCTGGACTGCGTTCGTTGTTCGCGGTGCTCGCGTTCCTCGTGTTCGTGCGCTCGGCGCGCGCCTGGCCATCGCGAGGGGAGTGGCTCGTGGGCCTCGCCTATGCGACGACGCTGACCCTGTTCGTGCTGGCCAACAAGCAGACGACCGCGGCGAACACGATCTTCCTGCAGTCGACCGCGCCGCTCTACATCCTGCTCGCCTCGCCGTTCCTGCTGCACGAGCGGATCCGCGGACACGACCTCGTGTTCCTCCTCGTCATGGCCGGCGGTCTGGCCCTGTTCTTCGTCGACGAGTCGAAGAGCAGCGCCAGTGCGCCACGGCCGTTCCTTGGAAACGTCCTGGCGCTCGCGTCTGGAGTCGCCTGGGCGGCGACGGTGATGGGCCTGCGCTCGCTCGGCAAGCGGACGTCAGGCGGGCGCGCGCGCGGCGGGCTCGGCGCCGTCGTCGCGGGCAACGCGCTGACATTCCTGGTGTGCGCACCCATGATGGGGACGTTTCCGAGCGCCTCTGCGGGCGATTGGGCGATCCTCGTCTACTTGGGCGTGTTCCAGATCGCGCTCGCGTACCTGTTCGTCACCGCGGCGCTCGCGGCCCTGCCGGCGTTCGAAGCGTCCGTGATCCTGCTCGTCGAGCCCGTCCTGAATCCGCTGTGGGCGTGGATCCTGCACGACGAGCGGCCGGGAACCTGGGCCCTCGCGGGCGGGGCGATCCTCATCCTGGCGACGACGGCGAAGACCGTGTTCGACGCGCGGCGCGAGGCGGGATCACAGGCCCAGTAGTTCGAGATCGAAGCTCAGGTCCGGGCTGGCCGCCGAATCCTGGTGGATCTCGACCGCGATCACATTCGCGCCCGGTTGCAAGAGCCGGGCGTCGACGTAGGTCTCGAAGAAGGTCGATTCGTCCGCGCCCGTGACCGCGTACTCGGTGACCGAGTCGGAGGACAGGCCGAGGCGCGGCAGGTTCTGGCGGAACACCTCGCTGCCGTTCAGGTAGACGACGGCACCGTCGTCGCGCAGGAGGCGCAAGAGCAGCGCGCCGTAAGCCGGTCCTGGAGGCACCGTGAACGTTCGCCGGTACCAGGTCGTGATGGGCTTTTGGTTCGGATTCCCGCCGTAGGGGACGACGGTGGCCTCGTCGCCCTCGCCGTAGCCGAGTTGCGCGAGGCCGCTCGCCCATGCGGAATCGTCGAAGGCGATCGCGGTCCAGTTCGCCGCGGGAGGCGCGCCCACGCCGATGTACTTCCATGTCGACCCCGCGTCGACGATCCGTGTTCCGATGGTGTGACCGGTGAGGCGCAGGTCGAAGCTGATGTCGGAACTGTTGAGCGTCGCCTGGTGGATTTCCACGGCCAGTACGTTGTTGCCGGCGACGATCAGGCTCGGGAGGATCGAGTAGCCGGTGAAGGCGCTCTCGGCGGCGCCCGAGATGCCGTTCGTCGCCGTCGTGGCGCTCGTAGACCCGGCGACGAGGTTCTGGCGCACGACCTCGACGCCGTTCAGGAACACCACGGCGCCGTCGTCGCACAGGATCTCGAGCGACAGGTCCGCGATCGTCGTGGGATCCGTGACCTGGAACGCGCGTCGGAACCAGGTCGTCACGTGCTTGTTGTTCGGGTCGGGACCGAAGGACACGACCGTGGTCTCGTCCCCGTCGCCGTACCCGAGCTGCGCATTGCCCGTGAGCCAGGCCGAGTCATCGAACGCGGCGTCCTTCCAGGTCGAGGCCGGATCCACCCCGTTGTCGCGGTAACGCCACGCCGACCCGCTCGCGACGTAGGTCGAGAGCGGCGGCAGCACGGGGTCCTTCGGCAGCGTGAAGCGATCCTGCACGAAGCCCGAGCGCGACACGAAGTCGAGCGTCATCACCGCGGCATCCGCCTCGACGAGCATCGCTCCATAGCTGTCGTTGTAGCGGACCGCGCTGCCCGCGACCGGCGCTCCGAAGCCGTACTTCGGTGCTCCGCCCAGCCCGTTCACGATGTAGGGGAACCCACCCTGCACGATGCGCTCGTAGGTGTGGTCGTGCCCGTTGAGCACGAGGTCCGCGCCCCATGCACGGAAGGGCCACTGGAGGCTGATGGTGTTGCCGTGCGAGCCGGACGAGTAGGGCGGATGGTGGAAGTACACGACCTGGAACGGCTCCGTCGCGCTCGCGAGCCGCGTCTGCAGCCACACGGCCTGCACCGAGGTCGACGTGATGCCGTCGGGCTCCGACGGATCGCTGTCGATCGCGTAGAAGTGCACCGGCCCGCGCACGAAATCGTAATAGCGCTCATTGCCGGGCAACGTGAAGTACGCCAGGTAGGGGGCGGCCCCGGGCGTGCCCCAATCGTGATTGCCGAGCGAGGGGAAGAAACGGTTCGTCGCGGCTCCCGTGCCAAAGGCGCCGGTGTAGTTCCCGATCCATTGACTGTAGTAGCGACCGATGTGCAGGTCGATCGTGCTCGCGTCGCCCACGGGGTAGTTGTTGTCTCCCGTCGTGATCACGAACGCGCCGCGGAAGGAGTTCACGAGAGCGGCGACGAGCGCTTCCTCGGTCGTGTTGTAGCCGTAGTCACCGATCACGGCGAAGCGCACGAGCCCGCTGCCCTTCGGCAACGGCGCAGGACCGAAGCCCTCGGCCTGGAGTTGCGCCGCAGCCGAAACAGGCCAGGCAGCGAGCCACAGGGAGCTGGCGAGAGTCGCTTGCGTCCAGGTCATGATGGAGTGACAACGGGGGCCAAACCGGCGGGACCAATGGATGCTAGCACGGTCCTCGGATACCGTTCGGGCAGCGACTCCTTTCTCCCCGACCGGCCCCCCCCTGCATGCTGCACGATCTGATCGTCACCTGGTTCCACTGGGTCCGCGACTTCGGCTACGCCGGCGTCCTCCTGCTCATGGCCGCCGAATCCTCGATCCTGCCCGTCCCCAGCGAGATCGTCATTCCACCCGCGGCTTACTGGTCGACGCAGGGACACATGAGCCTCGTCGGCGTCGTGCTCGCGGGAACGCTCGGATCGCTGATCGGGGCGATGGTCATGTACTACGTCTCGCGACGGTTCGGGCGACCGTTTCTGTTGAAGCACGGGAAGTGGTTCTTCGTCTCGCCGGAGAAGCTCGAGCGCGCGGAGCGGTTCCTCGTGCGCTACGAGACCGGGGGCGTGTTCTTCGCACGGCTGTTGCCGGTCGTGCGACATCTGATCGGCATTCCCGCCGGCATCGTGCGCATGCGGGTCGTGCCGTACGCGATCGCGACCACGGTCGGATCGGCGATCTGGTGCACCGTCCTGGCGTGGTTTGGAGTCGAGGTGCTCGGGTCGAACCCGAAACTGCTCGACAACCCCGACGAGATGGTGAAAGCCCTCAAGGAAAAATCCTGGCCCATCATCGGCGGGGTGTTGCTGTTGTTGGGGCTCTATGTGCTCGTCGTCAGACTCACGGACAGGAAGCGCGCGTAGGGGAGGGGAAGCCCGCTTGTTTCAATTTCTGGGGCTCGGTCGCAAGAGAGCGCACGACCAGGGTCCGTCGCGCGAAGTCGCGCGAACAAGCAGAAGGGGAGCGGAACCTCACGAGTTCCACTCCCCTCCGCAGCCCGTGGCGCCGAAGCGCGCGCTGGGACGCGACTAGTTCGACTTGATGCGCATCCCGTAGAACGAGCGCCACACGAACACGGTCGAGACCAGGAAGAAGGCGACGGCGAGTCCGTGCACCAATCCGGCGTGGCCATCCGCGTTCAGCGAGACCGCGAGTTCGACGGCGAGCAGGCCGAACAGCGTCGTGAACTTGATCACCGGGTTCATCGCGACCGAGCTCGTGTCCTTGAATGGGTCACCGACCGTGTCACCCACGACGGCGGCCGCGTGCAACGGCGTGCCCTTCGCCTTGAGTTCGACTTCGACGACCTTCTTGGCGTTGTCCCACGCCCCGCCGGCATTCGCCATGAAGATGGCCTGGAACAACCCGAACAGCGCGATCGCGATCAGGTAGCCGATGAAGAAGAACGGCTCGAGGAACGCGAAGGCGAGCGTCGAGAAGAACACCGTCAGGAAGATGTTGAACATCCCCTTCTGCGCGTACTTCGTGCAGATCTCGACGACCTTCTTCGAGTCCTCGGTCGAGGCCTTGTTCGACCCTGACAGCTTGATGTTCTTCTTGATGAATTCGACCGCGCGGTAGGCACCCGTCGCGACGGCTTGCGTCGTCGCGCCCGTGAACCAGTAGATGACCGCGCCGCCCATGATCAACCCGAGCAGGAACGGCGGGTGCAGGAGCGACATCTTGTCGAGGTTCGTCTTCAGGCCCTCGGTGAGCGCCATGATCGTGGCGAAGATCATGGTCGTGGCGCCCACGACCGCGGTGCCGATCAACACCGGCTTGGCCGTGGCCTTGAAGGTGTTGCCCGCGCCGTCGTTCTCCTCCAGGAAGTGCTTGGCCTTGGCGAAGTCGAGGTCGAAGGCGAAATCCTTCTTCACCTCGGCCTTGACGTTCGGCACTTCCTCGATGAGCGAGAGTTCGTACACCGACTGCGCGTTGTCCGTCACCGGACCGTACGAGTCGACGGCGATCGTCACCGGACCCATGCCGAGGAAGCCGAACGCGACGAGGCCGAAGGCGAACACGGCCGGCGCGAGCATGAGGTCGTCCGCGCGCGTCAACGTCTCGGCGCCCGGAAAGCCCATCGACACCCAGTACGCGATGCCCATCAGGCCGGCGATGACGATGCCCATCCAGTACGCGCTGAAGTTGCCGGCCGTCAGACCCGCGAGCACGTTCAGCGACGCGCCGCCTTCCTTCGAGGCCTCGACGCACTCGCGCACGTGGCCCGACTTCGTCGACGTGAAGACCTTGATCACTTCCGGGATGATCGCGCCGGCGAGCGTGCCGCACGTGATGATCGTCGAGAGCTTCCACCACAGCGTGGTGTCGCCGGCGAGGTCGGGGATCAGCAGGTACGAGACGCCGTAGGTGATGCCGACCGAGACGAGCGAGGTCAGCCACACGAGGAACGTGAGCGGAGCCTCGAAATCCATGTGGTCGGCCTTCTCGTACCTGGCCTTCGCGATCGCCTCGTTGATCAGGTACGAGACGCCCGATGCGATGACCATCATGATGCGCATGGCGAAGAGCCACACGATCAACTTGGCCTGGATGTCGACGCTCGGAACGGCGAGCAGGATGAAGCTGATGAGCGCCACGCCCGTGACGCCGTAAGTCTCGAAGCCGTCCGCCGTCGGGCCGACCGAGTCACCGGCGTTGTCGCCGACGCAGTCCGCGATCACACCCGGGTTGCGCGCGTCGTCTTCCTTGATGTTGAAGACGATCTTCATCAAGTCGGAGCCGATGTCGGCGATCTTGGTGAAGATGCCGCCCGCGATACGCAGCGCCGAGGCGCCCAGGGACTCGCCGATGGCGAAGCCGATGAAGCACGGGTAGGCCATGTCGGCCGGGATGAACAGCAGCACGAGCAGCATCAAGAGCAGCTCGATCGAGATCAGGAGCATCCCGATCGACATGCCGGCCTTGAGCGGGATCTGGTAGCAGGGGAAGGGCTTGCCGCGCAGCGCCGCGAACGCCGTGCGCGAGTTCGCGAAGGTGTTGACGCGGATGCCGAACCAGGCCACGACGACCGAACCGGCGATGCCGATCAGGCTGAACAGGATGATGACCGCCACGCGCGCGAACGACAGTCCGCTCTCCATGACGCCGGTCGTCGGGTTCTGGTGGTTCGCCAGGAAGCCGAAGTAGAGGACCATGACGGCCCCGATGAACAGCTCCAGGACGATGATGAACTTGATCTGCGTGACGAGGTAGGTCTTGCAGGTCTCGTAGATCAGCTCCGAGATCTCGAGCATCGAGCGGTGCACGGCCATGTTCCTGAGCTGGCTGTAGATCACCAGGCCGAACACGATGCCGAGGACGCAGATGGCGAGGCCGTACATGAGCAGGCTGTGGCCGTCCACGCCGCCCAGGAACTTGACCGAGTGGAGGTCGGGGAGCGCGAGGTCGATCTCGCTCTTGTGAGCGCCGCCCTCGGGCTGGGCAAAGGGCGTGATGGCGGCGAGCGCCGAGGCGAAAATGGGGGGGATCATCGGTTTCCTGGGGGCTGCTGGAGGCCGGAAATTGGCGCGAAGGTTCTATTCGGAGACCCCCACCGGGTGCAAGCGCGGAGGGGGGAAAGGAGGGCC
>JBGATY010000209.1:0-6283 GCA_044228955.1 Planctomycetota bacterium
AACGTCTCGAAGAACCACGTCGTGTGCGCGAGGTGCCACTTGACCGGGCTCGCGAACGGCGCGGCCTGGACCTGGCAGTCCTCCGGCGAGAGCGGCGCGGCGAGTGCGAGCGTGGCGGCGCGCGTCCTTGCGAAGCGGTCGGCGAGGGATGCGGTCGGAGCAGGCATTCGCGGGATCGTAGTGCCTACTTCCAACCCCTGTCGAAGACGAGTTTGCGCTCAGCACCGGCGGCGAGATCGACTTCGACGTCCTGGTTGTTCTTCAGGCCGGCGTCGCTGAGGCGCACCGTCGTGCGACCCGACGGCACGGGCAAGACGACCTCGGTGTCCTTCGGGACCCAGTCGAACGAGACGATCTGGCCGCCGTGCAGGAGCAGCAGGACCGCGTCGTCCTCGATCCCTCGAAGCGTGAGGCGGACGTGCGCCCCGGGCTGCACGAGGATCTCGACGTCGTCGCGACTTTCGCCGATCCCGATGGAGATGGGCGACGAGGTGCCGAAGCGCCCGTCTGCCGCGCGCGCGGCGACAACGTAGGTGCCGGCGAGAAGGCCCTTCTGCTCGAAGGACCCGTCGCGCTCCGTAGTGGCCGTCGACCACCCGAGCGGCTCCAAAGTCTCGCCGTTCAAGCACACATCCGCCGCGACGGGCTCGCGTGTCTTTGCGTCGAGCACGCGCGCGCGGATCTGCGCACCGCGCCGGAGTCGGATGTCGACCGGTGACGCTCCCGCATGCACCCGGACGCGCTCGGACGGCGCGAGACCAGAGCGTTCGGAGTCGTACGCGACGAGGTCGTACTCGCCGCCGCGGAACGGTCCCTTCTCGACGAGTCCGTCCAGTGCGTAGAAGCGGTCCGAATGATGAGCATGCTGATCGACGGCGTCGATGGTGAGCCAGCCGCGGGCGACCGGGCGACCGTCGGGATCGACGATGCGGCAGCGGATCGGTTCGCCGCGCTCGACGCGCACGACGACTTCGACGCGCGAGACCCCGGAAGCTACCGCGACGATCTGGCCGTACGGCGCGAGCTCGTCATCACCGGGTGCGGGACCGACCTGCCATGCGCCGACCCCGACGTCTTGGAACTCGAACCCTCCGTCTGCGTCGGTCTTCGTCAGGCGCCTACCTTCGCCTGCGTAGGAATCGAGGTAGCCGCCTTCCGTCCCGTCCGCCGGCTGGAGCACGATCTCGAGGCCCGACTTGGGAAGGCCGTCCACACCGATCGCCCGACCGTGGATCGCGCACGCGACGCCGGCGCGCCAGACGATCGTGCGGTGATCGCCGGGCTTCAGTTCGATCGGATCGGGCGCGCGCCATGAGATGCCGCCCGCGAGCAGGATCGATCCGGACAACGCTCTGCCCGGCGGCAAGCCGACGAACTGCGCCACGCCGCGTGCGTCCGTCGTGGCGGTCCACTTGGGATTGTCGAGAATGCGCCGCGCGAGCCTGGGCTCGTCGACGGACTGGTCGAAGGTCCACGCGTCCGTGGTGAGCTCCACGTGCGACCCGACGCGCTCTGCGCCGCTTTCGTCGTACGCGCGGATCGTGACACCGGCGACGAGCGACAGCTTCACGATCCGCGCATTGGCGCGGTCGCGAGGCGCGCCGGCATACACCGTCGCGGGTGCCATCCCGTCGGCGTGGACGACGATCGGGAACGGGGACCACGAGCGCAGGAGGAGGCAAGCGATGCCCTCGGTGTCCGTTGCCATCGCATCCGAGGGGCGTACGCCGTCGAGCTCGTCGTCGACGGACACGGAGGCGCCCGGAATGGCGAGATCCGTGGCGGCGTCGACGACGCGTATGCAGAACGGCAGGTCCGGCTGCGTCGCTACGACGGCGGTGATCTCGCGCGTCTCGCCCCGCCCGAGAGGCGGGACGGTGATCCGCGCGAGCTCCCCGCCTTCCGAATGCGACACGATCACCGTGAACTGCAGGTCCGCAGTCGGGTGGATCGTGACCCGACCGGAATCGTCGGCTCGAAGGAGCTCGCCGAGGTCTCCTTCCCCGCCGTCGACGCCCATCGCTGAGTACGAGTTCGGATTCCGCACGCCGACGACGCGAGTCTCCGGCACGGGGAGCCCGGTCTCTCGAGCTCGTACCAGCACGTGCAGCGTCGCTCGATCGTCGCGTGTCGGCGTGTGCGAGAGCGCAATGGGTGCGACGCGTGGCTCGACGACCGCGGGCTCGACCGCGGCGCTGCGTGCTTCGGCGCGCTCGACGACGTCCTCGAGCTCGTGCGAGCGAGTCTCGACGGTCTGGAGCGTCGTGACCGGCCCGACGGTCGCCTGTGCGTGCTGCGCCTTGTAGAACACGAAGAACGCCAACATCGCCAGCGCTGTCAGGCCTAGAACGACGATCAGGCTTCGCATGTCGGGTTCGAGTCGCGATCGGAACGACGGCGGCGCGAGAATGGCACGCGCTGGGGTCTGATCGGTTACCCGAGGACGATAGCCGGTCGTGCCGATCTCCGACATTCCCTCACGGGGCCTGCTACCGCCCACTGGTGCTGACGGCGCGCTCGAGCACGAACGTCTCGAAGAACCACGTCGTGTGCGCGAGGTGCCACTTGACCGGGCTCGCGAACGGCGCGGCCTGGACCTGGCAATCCTCGGGCGAAAGCGGCGCGGCGAGGGCCAGCGTGGCGGCGCGAGTCGTGGCGAAGCGCTGGTGCAGGCCGGCGGATCGCGATAGTCGTTCGTCGTTCTCTTGCATGGTCAGGTGGTCCGCCCTCGACTTGTGCTCCGGATCGCGTGGGCGATCGGCGTCCGATCATCGCCCGCTCCCATGCCCCGGCAATGGGCATGACCGCAATGGTCCGGTCTCAACCGCGATCCAGGACGAACTTGACGCGCTCGCGGCGCAGCATGTCGAGCGGCGTGGTGGTGGATACCCCGACGCCAGCGCATACGTTCGGGATCTTGATGAGCGTGATCTGGTTGCCGGGTCGCTCGTGCGTGACGACGATGTGCCCGTACGCCAACGCATGTCCGATCAGGAAGTAGTCCGCGGCCTGGAGGAATTCGTTGACCGCGGAGGCCCGGTAGTTCTGTGAGGTGACCCAGGTGCTGACCTTGGCCAGTGCTTCGAAGACACTTGCATCGGGAGGCGCGAACAGCGCGGGACCTTGGGCATCCGCCCAATCACGCAGGTCGTCTTCGCGGCCACGCAGTTCCTGTCCGACGCGGTCGACGCTGAGGACGCGTCCATCCGCTCTCGCCAGGACGATCCAGTCCCAGAATCCGGGACAGACATCGAAGGCGAAGCCCAGGTTCTTCGCCTGGATGAAGACGTTCGTGTCGAGCAGATACGTCATGGGACCGCGATCCCGAGCGTGGCGCCGAACTCCTGGAACGTCTCGGACTTCGTGATCCCGAGCAGTCGGAACGCCTCGTGCTCGAGCGTGTTCCCCTCGAGGGTGTCGACTAGGAGCGCGAGCGCGAACCGGCGGCTGACCCGGGCGGCCTGGGTCAAGTAGAAGTTCCCGCCGGCACCCTTCGGCAGAGCGGCGAGGAATTGGAACTCGCGCTCGTACTCGCGCTCGAACGCAGCGCGATCGAGGACGCCGGCATCCCTCAAGCGTCGCAACACGACGAGCGTGCTGACCTTGAACGTGCCTGCGAGGCGCCGCTTGGTGTCCGTCAGATCCTCCGCCGCGCGCAGTTCGGGCCGCAAGGCGGCCATCGGCACGAGAAGCTCGGCCGCGACCCGGTTGCACCAGGCTTCCACCGAGGAAGCTGGAGTTGCGGTCGGCCCTGCATCCGAAACACCCGACTGTCCCAGCCATAGGTGGGCGAGTTCGTGGGCCAGAGTGAACATCTGCGCCGCACGTGTGTCTGCGCCATTCACGAAGACGAGCGGTGCGAGCGGATCGGACAGGGCGAACCCGCGGAACTCCTGTGGGTCCAGCGTGCGGCGCGTGTTGTTCCGCACGATCCCGCTGCACATGACCAGGATGCCCGCATTGTCGGCCTGCTCGATGAACCGGCGCAGGGCATCGCTCCAAGTCCTCTCTCGTCTCCGGTCTGCCACGTGGAAGCCGAGTACCTCGCCCATCTCCTCGGCGACCGACTCGACCGGGCTCGCCGTCGTCGCGGAGCCGACGAATGCTCGGGTGTCTTCACGATTCAGGCGCGCGAAGTCGCGATACCACTCCTGCCGTTGTTCGCAGGCGTAGATCATCTCGAGCAGGTTCGGGCTCGGCCGTTCGACCGCCCGGCCGCCCATGGTGCGGAAGTCGGGGATCGGCAGCCGGTCCACGGGTGGAACCGGCAGGAACAGGAACCCGATGGGCGTGTACGTCGCTGCGGCGAACTTCTCGAGCTGTCTCAGGGTCGGCTGCGCAGCGCCCGATTCCCACGCATCGAGCTTCGGAAACGCCTTCGCGAGCTCGCGTACGTCTCGCTGGGATCGATCGCGAGCCCAACGCAGGAGTTCCGGTCGAACGGAAACGTGCGGCACCGTCGGATGGTAGCCGGTGGCCGAGCCGTTCAGCTACCCGGCGCGACTACTTCCAGGCACCGTCGAAAGTGAGTGCGCGTGTTTCGCCGGGACCCAGCGTGACGTCGATCGAGCTCACGAGCGAGCCCTTGGGCGCGACGACACGGACGCTGGACTTCCCGACGGGAACTGTGAACTCGACCTGTTGATCGAAGTCGAGTTCCTCGCCGCAGAACTCGATGTCGTCGCGCACGACGCTGAAGGACCGACCGCGGAGCGGGTCGAGGTTCTGCAGGCGCAGCTTCGCGCCGGGCGATACGGCCACCTCGAGGCCCTCGCGCTCCTCACGGGTGCCGAGCGAGAACGGACCCGATCCGCCGCAGCGACCGTCCGCCGTCGTCGCAGCCAGCACGTGCCGGCCGGGCGGGAGTGCGTGGACGGCGAACGATCCGTCGGGTTCGCTACCTTCCACCGCCAGCAATCGTTCGTCGAGCGTCAAGACACGCAGGACAGCTGGCACACGCTCTCGCGTGCGCGCGTCGAACACGACGCCTGCGACCGAGGACGGGAGCCGAAGCTCGAAGTCCGTGCCCTCCGAGTTCGGACGTACGAGGCGCGGCACCGAAGGTGCGAACGGGCTGAGTCTCGCGACCACGCGGTACCCGCCGTCGATCAGGGGGCCTAAGGCGAACTCGTCCTCGGACCACTCCGTTCGCAGGCGAGCGAGGCTCGTGCCATCCAGCGCGCTGACTTCGATCGCGGCATCCCATCCCCTCGACAACCCGGGGCCGTCCTCGGGCGCTGTGATGCGCCCACGGATTGCGAGGCCGCGGACGACGTGGACGTCGACATCGATGCGTTCGTCGAACTCGGCGATGTGCAGCGGCCGTGCGTACGTGGCGGGGCTACGAGAACCGACTTCGTCGAGCGGGGCACCGTCGCGTGCCGGCCCGATCCTCCAATCGCTCCAGTCGCTCCCGTCGATCGGACCGAAGGTGAACGCGCCGTTGCGATCGCTGATCGCGACGAGCCAGCCACGGCTGTATCCGAAGTACAGGTCCCCAGTGTCAATCGCGGGCTCGAGTTGGATCGCGACGCCGATCGCGGGTGAGCCATCCGCTTCAAGCGCGCGTCCGGCAATGGTGCAGGCCGTAGGCCGGCGTTGCTCGAGCCTCGCGTCCGGCGCGCGCCGCAGGTCCCAGACAGCGATCGCCAGCAGGGCGAGCGCGACGATCAGTGGCGGCAGGAATGACCGTTGCAAGATGAGGTGTCGGAGCGGGAGGTTTGGCGCCGAGGAGGCGCGATGGAATCTACCTCGTTGCTCCGCTGCGGTTGCTCGCCTCGTCGGCAGATCCGATCGGCGAAGCGCGCGCACGCCGCGACCCTCCGCCAGTGTCGAGCCTCGATCGGCCCCGGTGCAGCACTACGAAGCGATCGCTGCACCCGCGATCAGCCGTTTGAGCGCGCCGCGATCAGCTTGTCCAGCTCCGCCTGCAACCGCGCGAGGATCGCGTCGTACGGGAACGCCCCCAGCTCCTCCTCGCCGCGCTTCAGGTTCACGAGCGTCGGCCCGCACCACAGCCCGAGGTCCGCGTCGTCCGTCTCGCCCGGCCCGTTCACGCGGCAGCCCATCACCGCGATCGTCAGCTTGTGCGCCTTCGCGTACTCGGTCATGCGCTTCACGTCCGCCGCCAGCTCGATGAACTTCTCGTTCTCGACGCGGCTGCACGACGGGCACGCGATGATGTTCAGGCCGTCGAAGAAGTTCGGCGGGACGGAGCGGAAGCGGCCCTGCTCGACGTCGTGGATGAGCTCGCGCCCGACCGCGATTTCCCGGCCCTTGTCGT
>JBGATY010000020.1:0-28722 GCA_044228955.1 Planctomycetota bacterium
GAACTCGAGAAGAACTGGTTCACGCTGCAGACGGGTCAGAAGCTCGACACCGAGGCGTTGCTCGGCCGCCTGGTCACGGCGGGCTACACGCGCCTGCCGCTCGTGGAAAAGCCGGGCGAAGTGTCCCTGCGCGGCGAGATCCTCGACATCTATCCGCTCTCCGCCGAGTTGCCGTTGCGGATCGAACTCTTCGACGAGGAGGTCGAGTCGTTGCGCACGTTCGATCCTGACGACCAACGCAGCGTCGAATCGATGAAGGAAGCGCAGATCTCGCTCGCCGCCGATGCGGGCGGCGTCGAGGACGGCGAAGGCGTGCTCCCGACCTCCGTGCTGGGGTCGACGACGATGTACGTGCGGGTGGAGCCGATGCGCATCGAGGACCGGGCGGAGGGGTTGCGCATCCAGTCTCCGTCGCATGCGCGAGCGCTGCTGCAGCTCGCAGCGTCGATGGAATCGAACCGGCGCGTGGACTTGATGTCACTGCCCGGCACGACCCAGAACTTCGACACACGCTCCGTGCAGTCGCTCGGCGTCGGAGTGCGGGAATCGCCGCGCGTGTTGCGCGAGACGGTCGCTGACGGGACGCGCGTCGTCGTGCTGTGCCAGAACGAAGCCGAGGAACACCGTTTTCGCACCGTCCTCGCTGAAGCGGGCGGCGTCGAGGGCGTCGAAATCAAGGTCGGCAGCGTTTCGAAGGGCTTTCGCCTGCCCGCGCGGCACCTGGCGATCGTCAACCACCGCGAGATCGTCGGCATCCTCGGCAAGCGCGCGGTCGCGAAGGTGCAGTCGCCGCACCGCGTCCGCGCCCTGCAGTCCTTCTTCGAACTGAAAGTCGGCGACATCGTCGTGCATTCGGTACACGGCGTCGCGCGCTTCGCCGGATTGAAGCGCATGGAGCGGGGCGGAGGGGAGGAGGAGCACCTGCACCTGCTCTTCGCCGACGAAGTGTCGCTCTACGTTCCGGCCGCGCGCATCGACCTCGTGCAGCGCTACATCGGCACGGGTTCGGGTTCGCCGCCGCTCGACAAGATCGGTTCGGCTTCGTTCCGGCGCCGCAAGGAGAAGGTCGAGCGGGCCCTGTTCGACCTCGCGACGGAACTCCTCGACGTCCAGGCGCGACGCTCGCTCAAGAAGCGCACGCCCTGGTCCGTCGATCCGGCCCTCTTGAAGGAGATGATCGGCGCTTTCCCGTGGACCGAGACGTCGGATCAGCTCGACGTCGATCGCGAGATCGACGCGGACCTCTCGAGCGAGAGGCCGATGGATCGGCTGTTGTGCGGCGACGTGGGATTCGGAAAGACGGAGTTGGCGATTCGCGCCGCGTTCCGCGTGGTTTCGGGCGGTGGCCAAGTGGCGGTGCTCGTCCCGACGACGGTTCTCGCCCAGCAGCACCACGACGTGTTCCGCGAACGCCTCGCCGATTTCCCGGTCAACGTTGTCGCACTCTCGCGCTACGTGAACGGCAAGGCCGAGCGCGAAGCCGTCCTTGGGATCGAGTCGGGCGCCGTCGACATCGTGATCGGCACGCACCGCATCCTCTCCAGCGACATGAAGTTCAAGAACCTCGGACTCGTGATCGTCGACGAGGAGCAGCGCTTCGGGGTGACACACAAGGAGCACTTCAAGAAGCTGCGCGCCAACATCGACCTGCTCACGCTTTCCGCGACGCCGATCCCGCGCACCTTGCACATGTCCATTTCGGGTCTGCGCGACATCTCCGCACTCACGGTGCCCCCGCCCGGACGTCAGGAGATCGAGACCATCCTCGGCTACATCGAGGACGAGACGCTGCTGCGCGAGGCGCTGCTGCGCGAGAAGAATCGGGGCGGACAGGTGTTCTTCCTGCACAATCGCGTGCACTCCATTCGCCAGACGGCTCTCAAGCTGCAGCAGCTCGTGCCCGAGTGCTCGTACGCGATCGGACACGGCCAGATGACGTCGACGGAGCTCAAGGGCGTGATGAATTCGTTCACGCACGGCGAGGTCGACGTGCTCGTCGCGACGACGATCATCGAGAGCGGACTCGACATCCCCGCCGCGGGGACGATCGTGATCGACAACGCGGACGAGTTCGGCCTCTCCGAGCTGCACCAGCTGCGCGGCCGTGTGGGCCGGGGAACGAACAAGGCGTGGTGTTTCCTCCTGGTCGAGAAGTCGAAGCCGCTGCGCGAGGTCGCGCGCGAGCGTTTGAAGGCGCTCGAGGAGATGAACCACCTCGGCGCGGGCTTCGCGATCAGCATGAAGGACCTCGAGATACGCGGCGCCGGCAACATCCTGGGCCCTCAGCAATCGGGCCACATCGCGGCGATCGGCTACGACATGTACTGCCGCCTGCTCAAGCAGACGGTCGAGCGCCTCGAGGCCGGTGGCGAGATCGAGGTCGAGGAGCTCGTGGCCGAGCAGGAAGCCTCCGGCGTCGAACTCGAGCTCGGCCTGCGCGCGTTCCTGCCCGACAGCTGGATTCCGGAGGCGAAGGTGCGGCTCGAGATCCTGCGGCAGCTCTCCGCGATCCGCGACGACGCGGACGCGGATGCGGCGGCTCTCATGCTGAAGGACCGCTTCGGCCGCGTGCCTCCCGAGGCCGAAGCCCTCCTGCGCACGTTCCGCTTGAAGGCGCGCCTCGACGCGCTCGGCGTCCGCCGTCTGTCGCACCGCGACGGCGTGTACGTGCTCGAATACCGCGATCGCGTTGCTCTCGAACGCGGGCTCGAGCTCGCCACCGTCGATTTCAGGCCGCTGCGCACCGGAGTCGCGCACTTGCCGATCCCGCCCAAGCACGCCTCCCCGGAGCGGGCCCTCGCGTGGTTCGAGTCGCTGTTGCGCGGCGCCCGCCCACAGACGAAGATCGCGCGCCCGAAGTGAACCGATGCCCTCACCCTGTGCCATCCTCCTCGCCTGCGCGGCGCTTCAATCGCCGGCGCCTCCCCCGGTGAAGGCCGCTCCCGAGTGGGAGGTGATCGATCAGGTCGTCGCGATCGTCAATCAGGACGTCATCACGTATCGCCAGTTGATGCGCGACCTGAGCCGCGAGAAGGACAAGCGCAATCTCGGCAACGCGAGCGAGATGCAAGCCGCCCAGACGCGGATCCTCACGCAGCGAGTGAAACAGCTCCTGGCGAAGCAGGCTGGTCAGGACATGGGCGCCGACGAGAAGCTCGTCGAGCGCAACGTGCAGGACTCGTTCGACCGCATCGTCCTGAACAACAACGGCGTCGTCGGCATGTCCAAGATCATGCAGGGTCAGGACATGAACACGCAGGACGTCAAGAAGGCGCTGCGCGAGGACCTGTACACGAAGGTCTGGGAGGAATCGATCACGGGCGAGGGCGCGGGACTCGCCGCGCGACCCAATCGCGATCGCTACCAGCGTCCGGGCGAGCTGAAGTTCCGGTACGAACGCGCGCTGCGCGATCCCGACGGGCTGCGCCGGATCGGCGGCTCGACCGACGCGGTCACGATGCAGACTCTCTCGCTCGACTCGGACAAGCACGGTGGACGGGACGCGACCATGGCGCTGGCGCGAGACCTCAAGAAGGCGATCGCGGCGGACGCGGACATGAACGAGCTCGTGGGCCGCTACAGCGCCGCCAAGGAGAACAACGGGATCGGCGCGCCGGCCGAGATCACGCGTCTGCGCCAGATCGCTCCGGCACTGGCGCAATTCGTCGACGCCCGGCCCGCGGACCCGGCTCTGTGGCCGAAGTACGTCTCGGAGCCGATCATCGTGTCCGACACCGGTACGCGAGTGGTGGTGCTCCTGGCGCGCATTCGCGAATGGACGCCGGCCGTCACGCCGCGGCTCGACTCGAGCCAGACCCAGGAGCGACTGACGAAGTTGTCGCGAGACAGCCTCGACGATTACCGGCTCGAGCGCGCCTTCGTGCGGCTGCACCAGGCCGCGTACGTCTGGCCGCCGGAATACGCGGCCGCTCCTCAACGCTGATCCGCGCCGAGGTCGCGCTACGATGACCGTGTTGGAGCGTCGAAGCCTCACGAACGAATTGCCCGAAGCGCTCGACCACCTGCGCGCGGCCGCCGAACGCATTGCGCCCTTCGTTCGACGGACACCCACGATCTACTCGCAGACCTTCAGCGATTCGTCGGGACTCGACGTGTTCCTGAAACTCGAGAACCTGCAGCGCACCGGCTCGTTCAAGGCGCGGGGCGCGCTCAACAAGGTGCTGGCGCTCGACAAGGACAAGCTGTCGCGCGGACTCGTCGCCGCCTCGGCCGGCAACCACGCGCAGGGCGTCGCGCTCGCCGCGAAGATCGCCGGAGCGCGAGCGATCATCGTGATGCCCGAATCGACGCCGATCATCAAAGTGCAGCGCACCGAGAGCTACGGCGCGGAGGTCTTACTGCACGGAGTCAACTACGACGCGTCGCAGGCTCGGGCGGCCGAACTCGCCGCCGGACTCGGCGCGACGCTCGTGCATCCGTTCGACGATCCCTGGATCGTGTGCGGCCAGGGCACGTGCGGCCTCGAGATCGTCGACGAACTGAAGGACATCGACGCGGTCGTCGTCCCGATCGGCGGCGGAGGCTTGATCTCGGGCGTCGCGCTCGCGGTGAAGGCCTTGTCGCCGAAAACTCGCGTCATCGGAGTGCAGGCGGCCGGCGCGGCTCCGATGGTGCGGTCTTTCGCCGCCGGCCGGGCCGTGCGCGTGGACAGCCCCACGACGATCGCCGACGGCATCCGTGTCGGCGTCGTGGGAGAACTCACGTTCGAGATCGTCCGGCGCTACGTCGACGAGTGCGTCACCGTCGAGGAGGACGAGATCGTCGATGCCGTCCTGCAGTCGATGGAGAAGAGCAAGATCGTGGCGGAGACGGGCGGAGTTCCAGGCATCGCCGCGATCCTCGCGGGCAAGGTGAAAAATGCCAGGCGCGTGCTCACCATCGTCTCCGGCGGCAACATCGACCTCAACCTGATCGCGCGTATCGTCGAGAACGGCCTCGAACGCGCCGGCCGCACGCACAACGTCCGCCTGCGCACGACCGACACGCCGGGCCGACTGGTCGATATCCTCGGAGTGATCGCGGCGAACCAGTGCAACGTGCTCGACATCCAGCACTACCGCGCCGGCTTCAAGGTGCCGCTAGGCATGGTGGACATCGACATCCTGGTCGAGACGCGCAAGGCCGGAGCTGGACTGCTCGTGGACGAGGCGTTGCGGGCGCTGGGTTACGACCTCAGGAACTGATGGATTCGGACCGCCGCTTCGGGGCGGCTCGACGGCGCGAGTCCGCCGAGGCGGCTAGCCGACGGCGGTCGCGGATGTGCCGGACATCGAATCCAGGCTGCTCGCCGCTGCAGAGTGCGACGTGCCCCACGAGTGTCTGTCCTGTTGTGCGCACGCCGCCAGGACCCGCGCGAGTTGCGCACGCTGCACGGGCTTCGCCAGGTATTCGTCCATGCCTACCTCGAGGCAGCGCTCTCGATCGCCGGCCAGAGCGTTCGCGGTCAAGGCCACGATCCGGACCTTGTTCTCGGGCGAGGGCAGCGAGCGGATCACCGCGGTCGCGGCGTAGCCGTCCATGATGGGCATCTGACAGTCCATGAGCACGAGATCGAACGCGGTCGAATGGACGCGCCCCACGGCCTCCATCCCATCGGCGGCGGTTTCGATCTCGCACTTGTGGCGCCGCAGCAGCGCGCAGATCACGCGTCTGTTCACCTCGTTGTCGTCGACGACGAGCACGCGCAGACCGGGAGGAACGGCCGTGTCGAGGGCTTCGCTGGCTTCGGGCGCGGGCGGGGCGGAGAGCTCGACCGGAATGGCGAGCCTGAAGGTGCTGCCGATTCCGTATTCGCTCTCGACTCCGATCGATCCCCCCATCAAGGCCACGAGATCGCGCGTGATCGAGAGCCCGAGGCCGCTGCCGCCATAGCGTCGCGTCGTCGAGTTGTCCGCCTGTGTGAACTTCTCGAACACGGTCGCGAGCTTCTCCCTGGCGATGCCGATGCCCGTGTCGCGCACCTCGAGGCCCAGGCTCTTCTCGCCTTCGCGCTCCGAAACTTCCGCGGAGATCACGATCGAGCCGTGCTCGGTGAACTTGAGCGCATTTCCGACCAGGTTGATCAGGACCTGCTTCAAGCGCGTCGGATCGCCGACGATCCACGCCGGCACGGACTCCGCGATGCGCAAGTCGACCGTGATCCCCTTCTTCGCGGCGGCGTTCTCGACGATGCTGCGAGCGTCGTGGAGGATCGCGGAAACGGAGCAGGGGACCTTCTCGAGCACGATGCGTCCGGCCTCGATCTTCGACACGTCGAGGATGTCCGTGATGACGCGCAGTAGATGTTGCGCCGACGACCGGGCCGTGTCCGCGAATTCACGCTGGCGCGCGTCGAGTTCCGTGTCCGCGAGCAGGTCCACCATGCCGAGGATGCCGTTGAGCGGCGTGCGCATCTCGTGGCTCATGTTGGCCAGGAACTCGGACTTGGCTCGGTTCGAGGCTTCGGCTCGCTCGATGCCGAGCTGCAGCTCTCTCTCCGTCCGCTCGGAAGTCAGCAGACGCCGGTTCAAGCGCGCGAGCGCGGCTGTGGATCCGAGCAGGAAGCACACGATAGCAGCCAACTGCGCGACCCGGAGGTGGTTCGCGAACGCGATGTTCTTGGTCCACTCCCCAGCCGGGTAGTCGATCCCGAGAACGGACTCGACGCGGCCTGCCTCGTCGCGGAGCGGGTAGAACGCGCTGACCCAGGAGCCCCAGCGGTCCACCACGACATCTTCCTGGAATCCTCCCCGGCCCTCGAAGGCCGAGAGGAGCTCGGGGCTGACATCCTCGGGATCGTAGGGCTCCCCGATCGCCGTCCGCGATTCGCGATCTCCTTCGAAGACGCCGTTCTTGTCGTAGTCGGTTTCGGCATCGACCCACAGCGCGATGTTGCCGTCGTCGAGACGGTGGAAGGTGTAGATGTCGGCGACGCGCGGATTGGCGGCCACCCAGCGCTTCTCGGCCTCGATCAGGCGCAAGTACGTGGGATCGTCCGCCGGAGTGTCCGCGCGGATTCTCGCGTGGCCGAGGACCTCCAGCTCGTGGGCGTAGACCGGCAGAAAACCCTCGACCGTTTCGATGAGGCGCATTCGCTCCGCCTCTCCAGCCGCGCGAATCGCGACCAGCCCGGGTACGACGAAAACCAGCACGGGGATGGCGAGCCAACCAAGCCGCAGGCTTGCGATGCCCAAGCGACGCAGGCATATCCACGTCGCCGTCGTCGCCAGGACGACGATGATCGAGAACACGGCGTAGTCGATGGTCGGATTCACGCTAGACGCCGCTCACCACGGTCGGACGCCCGCCCGTCCGCGCGCGCGCGTGCGATCCGTGAGGATCCGGGCAATCGTGAGGCCAGCGCGTCGGGGTGAGGACACAGACAAGATTCGACGCCGCCGCGTGCCCGACTTGACCGATCGCCCCGCTGCCGCGTCCGTTCTTTCCGGTGGCGATTCCGCCGGCGCGCGATCTGCGATGAATTGTTTTCCGAGACACGAGTGATCGGGGAGACTTGCGATCCCTGCGAGGCACGCCTTGCCCAGGCAGGACCATGCGCCCGCATTCGAGCTCGATGACCCTCACGCGGCAACCCCGCGGAATCCCTGCAGGGAGCGCGTTCACGGCCCTGCTCTTGTTCGTGCTGTGGACTTTCCCCGTCGTCGGTGGCTGGAGCGCGGGGCACGTGATCGGATGGGCAGCCTTCTCGGCCCTGTTCGTGCTGCTCCCGGGGTTCGCCTGCCTCTCGTTCCTCGATCGGGAGCGTGATGCCCTGTCGGCGCTGTTCTTGGCCTTCGTCGCGGGGCTGGCTTCCCTTGCGCTCGTCTTCGTCGGACTGGGCGCGATCGGCGCTCGACCGCTCGTGTGGGGCCTGCCTGTCGTGAGCGCATGCGCGTGGTGGGCTGCGCACCGTCGTCGGCCAAGGACACCGCGACGAGCGACGACCCGTTCCGAGGCCGTGGCAGTCTGCGTGCTCGTTGCAGCCGTGCTGCTGCGTGTCACATCGGAGTCAGCCGCGGACTGGTTCAAGGGCTTCGAATCGGACGCCTCGTTCCACGTCGAGAATGCCGCCGAACTGCGCTGGCACTGGCCGATGGCCGACCCGCGGATCGTGGGCGAGTCGATGCGCTATCACTTCCTCGGCTACGTTCCGAGCGCGGCGGCGAGCGTCGTGCTGGGGCTGCCCGTGCGAGAGTGCATGCTCGGACTCGGCCCCCACTTCCTGCCCGTGATGTTCGCGCTGGGCGTGTTCTCGTGCGCGCGGTCGCTGCGAGCGGGGCCGTGGACGGCCGCCTTCGCGGCCCTCGCCCTGGTGCTCCACGTCGACATCGGGACGTACGTGGGCAATCTGTTCGGACGCAACACGTCTTTCGACTCGAACTTCGACGTGGGGCTCTATTCCAGCATCACGACGGCGCAGGGCATGTGCGTCTGGGCCGCCATCCTGCTCGTGCTGCGCGAGCTTCTCGAGGACGAAGAGCCCAAGCGCGGCCGGATGATCCTCCTCGGCGCGTTCGCGGTGCTGGCGTCCGGATCGAAAGGCAGCGTACTTCCGCCGCTCGTCGCGGGGATGGGGACGATCTGGATCTGGGGACGTCTGTCCGGCAAGGCCTTGCCGCGCGCATTCCTGCGCGCCCTCGTCGTCATCGTCGTCGCTTGGGTGCCGTTCACGCTGTGGCTGGCGCTCGACTCGGGCGGCTACGCGCAGAGCATGTTCAAGTGGCACCCAGGCGCGGCCGCGGCGGTGAGTCCGTTGCAGCGGACCGTCGTGATGACGCTGGGCGGCGATCCGAACGAGCCGAGCGCGTGGGCGACGGCCTTGCTCTTCGCACCGTGGCTCCTCGGATACCTCGGGATCGGCGCGCTGGCGCTGTGGACCTGGATCGCGACACGTTCGCGGCCCGTGAGCGCGTTCGAGACGCTCCTCGCGACGACCGTGATGTGCGCACTCGCGCCGGCCGTGCTCCTGGTCGCCCAGGGATCGTCGCAGATGTTCTTCGCC
Source organism: Planctomycetota bacterium (assembly GCA_044228955.1). Taxonomy (GTDB): domain Bacteria; phylum Planctomycetota; class UBA1135; order UBA1135; genus JAEUIA01. The sequence goes on from JBGATY010000020.1 coordinate 9,002, forward strand.
TACGACGCGCAAGTCTGCGCGGTGCTGCTCGGCGCCGCGGCCTCGACACGCCTCGCTCCGCCCTCCCTGCGCACGTTCATGATCGCGGCCGGCGCCATTCTCCTCGCCCAGCTCGCCGCCGTCGTCTGGACGAAGGCGACCGACCGCCGTCTCGCCTACGAGTTCGTCGGCGACCTCGGCCGCTATCGCGCGGGCCTCGACTGGGTCCGTTCAAAGACACCCTCCGACGCCGTTTTCCTGATCGACGATCCGCGGCTGTGCGCGGCGAGTTGGAGCGAGCGACGTGCCTTCTTCGAGACGAGTCGTTTCGCTCCACGACTGCACGCTCAGTTCGAGATCGAAGGAGGGCGCGCGAAGCTCGTCGGGACCGGGCCCTTCCTGGAGCACGAGCGCGTCCAACGTGCGTTCTTCGCGCACCCGACGGCCGAGGGAGTCCGCGCCGTCCGGGCGATCGTCGGCGCCGGGGTCCCGATCTTCGCGCTCCGCTCGAACCTGGTCGTGACGCCGACCCAGCGGTCCTACCGGTGCGAGTTGCGACCCGTGGAGAACGCCGGCACCTTCGGCGGCGATGCCGGCGTCACGCTGGTCCACGACGGCACGATCGTCACCGTCCATCGCCTGCCGGACGGGTAGCGTCCGGAACAGTTTTCCGTTCTTTCGGATCCACGCCAAGCGACCTTTCGTCCGGTTCCTCGGCGAGCCGAAACGGGTTCGACCTCCCGTTCGCTAGGATTCGAAGCGAGGACTCGAGGACGACGACGATGATGATGCGCGTGATGAAATTCGGCGGAACATCCGTGGGCGATGCCCAGCGGATGAAGCGCGTGATCGATCTGGTCGCCGAAGCGGCGACGAGGGAGCGCGTGTGCCTCGTCGCGTCCGCGGTAACGGGCGTCACCAACCTGCTCGTCGACGCGGCGAAGCGCGTGGCGGACGGCGACGAGCTCGCTCCATTCGTCGAGAAGTTCCGTGCGCTCCACGACCAGATCACGCGCGACATCGAGGACGACATCGGAGCCGATGCGGCTCGAGGGCTGCGCACCGTCGTCGACGGCTTGACGCGCGAGTTCGAACGGTTGCTCCAAGGCGTGTCGCTCCTGCGCGAGGCTTCGCCGCTCGTCACCGCTCGTGTCTCGAGCCTGGGCGAGCGAGTTTCGTGCGCGATCCTCGCTGCAATCGCCCGGTCCCGCGGATTGGCACCGCGCCTCCTCGATCCGTGCGAGTTCGTCGTCGCCTTGGGCGACCCTCTCGAAGCCACGCCGGACATGGAGATCGTCCGCGAGCGCTGGGCGAGCCTGCGCGCGAGCACCGAGCGACTGCTCGTGCTGCCCGGCTTCTTCGCGGGCGACGCGCAAGGCCGCACCGTGCTGCTCGGCCGCGGCGGATCCGATTGGTCGGCTGCGATCGCGGCTGCGGCGATCGACGCGCGACTGTGCGAGATCTGGACGGACGTGGACGGCATCTACAGCGCGGACCCGCGGCTCGTTCCCGACGCCTTCTCCGTGCCGGAGACGAGTTTCGAGGAAGCGATGGAGCTCAGCTACTTCGGCGCGAAGGTCCTGCACCCGAAGACGATCCAGCCGGCGCGCGAGCGCGGCATTCCGGTCGCCGTGCGCAACAGCTTCGCGCCCGAGAAGCCGGGGACGCTCGTCAAGCTCGATGCATCTCCTTCGCCGCACGGCGTGCGCGGGCTGACCCTGCTGCGCGACGTCGCGCTCTTGAACCTGACGGGCACGGGCATGGCGGGCATCCCGGGCGTAGCCTCGCGCGCCTTTGGCTCGCTGGGCGAAGCGGGGATCTCCGCGATCCTGATCAGCCAGGCCTCCAGCGAGTGCGCGATCTCGATCTGCGTGTCGCGCAAGGACGGCGTGCGCGCTGTGATCGCACTCGAGAAGGCGTTCGAGGCCGAGCGCCGACTCGGGCGCGTCGACGCCGTCGAGAATCGCGACCGGCTCGCGATCCTGTCCGTGGTCGGCGACGGCATGCGCACCCGCGTCGGCGCGGCCGGGACGTTCTTCGACTCGCTCGCCGAGATCTCCGTCAACGTCGTCGCCATCGCGCAGGGCGCGAACGAACGCAGCATTTCCGCTGTGATCCAGGAGAGCGACGGCGAGCGAGCGCTTCGGCACGCGCACCACCGCTTCTTCGGCACGCCCGAGGCGCTCGACCTGTTCCTGTTCGGCGTCGGCGGTGTCGGGACGAAGCTCCTGGCGCAGATCGCGGCCCAGCATGGCCGGTTGCGCGAGCGGGGCGTCGACTTGCGCATCACCGGCATCGCGAACAGCAAGACGATGGTCCTCGACGAGAAAGGCCTGGATCCCGCGTCCGCCGTCGCCGCTCTGGCCGGACCGAACGCGGCGCCGGTCGACATGCAACGCGTCGCGGATTTCGTCGCGAAGAAGAAGCTCGTAACGCCGGTGTTCGTCGATTGCACGGCGAACGCCGAAGTCGCCCGCCGCTACGGTTTCGCGATGCAGGCCGGACTTCACGTCGTCACGGCGAACAAGATCGCGAACTCGAGCTCGCTCTCGACCTACCGTGAGCTCCGCGCGATCGCACGCAGCAAACAGCGGCGTTTCCTGTACGAGACCAACGTCGGCGCCGGCCTGCCGATCATCGGGACGCTGCAGACGCTGGTGAAGAGCGGTGACCGCGTCGTGCGCATCGAAGGCGTCTTGTCGGGCTCCATGTCCTACCTGATGGGCCGCCTCGACGAGGGTGCGTCGTTGTCGCACGCCGTGCGTGAAGCGCGAGAGAAAGGCTACACCGAGCCCGATCCGCGCGACGACCTGTCGGGACGCGACGTGGCGCGCAAGGTGCTCATCCTCGCGCGCGAGATCGGCGTCGAGATCGAGCCCGAGGAAGTGGCCGTCGAGGGCGTCCTGCCGCGCGAGTTCCTGGAGAAGGGCGACGTGGACGAGTTCTTCGAGGCCCTGCCCAGCCTGGACGCGGCGTTCGCTGCACGCATGAACGAACTGCGATCGAAGGGACAGACGCTGCGGTTCGTCGGCGTCATCGAGGAGGGGCGCGCGTCGGTCGGGCTGCGCGTGGTCGGCGCGGATCACCCGCTCTGCGGAATCAAGGGCGGGGAGAACGCGTTGGCCTTCCTCACCGAGCACTACAGCCCGCGCCCGATGGTGATCCGCGGATACGGCGCCGGGACGGATGTGACCGCGGCCGGCGTGCTGTCGGACATCCTGACGCTGGCGAACTGGGGCGGATCGTGAAACTCGTCGGGACGCGCGCGGCGAACGACGTCGCGACGTTTGCCGAAGCAGCCTCGGGCGCGACGCCGGCGCACGGCGGGTTGTTCACGCTGGCAAGCCATCCACGCTGGAACGACGTCGAGGCCCTGCTCTCGACGAGTTGGAGGGGGCGCTGTGTCGAGATCCTCCACCGCCTGCTCGGCGACGAGTTCGACCGAGCGACGATCGCGGACATCGTGCGCGACGCACTCGATTTCGACGCGCCGGTCGTGCGCATCGCCGACGGAACTCTCGTGCTCGAGCTCTTCCACGGACCGACGCTCGCGTTCAAGGACTTCGGCGCGCGCTTCCTCGCCGCCCTGCTCGAGCGGATTCCGGCGAACGGCCCGCGCACGATCCTCACCGCGACCTCGGGCGACACGGGCGCTGCGGTGGCGCACGCGTTCTGGCGCAGGGCCGGCGTGCGCGTCGTCGTCCTGTATCCGAAGGGGCGCGTGTCTTTGTTGCAGGAGCGCCAGATCGCTTCGCTCGGCGAGAACGTCGCGACGTTCGCGGTCGAGGGCTCGTTCGACGACTGCCAGGCCCTCGTGAAATCCTGTTTCGCCGATCGCGCTCTGGCGCGCGAACTCGGACTCACGTCCGCGAACTCGATCAACATCGCGCGCCTCGTCGCCCAGGTCCTGTACTACTTCGAAGGCGTTTCCGGCGCGCGCGCGCTCGGGGTACGCGGGCCGCTGATCGTCTCGATCCCGAGCGGGAACTTCGGCAACGCCTGCGCGGCGCTGATGGCCTGGAAGTTCGGCCTGCCGGTCCACGGCTTCGTCGCCGCGACGAACGCGAACGACACGGTACCGCGTTACCTCGCGAGCGGTGCCTACGACGCGCGCGCGACGATCCAGACGATGTCGAACGCGATGGACGTGAGCGCGCCGAGCAACTGGGAGCGCATCGAGGCTCTGTTCGATCACGACCTCGCGGCCTTGAAGGCGCTGGTGCGCGCCGTTTCGATCGGCGAGGACGAGACCGCGGCCGAGATCCGGCGCCTGGATTCGATCGGATACACGGCGTGTCCCCACACCGCGGTCGCGAGCCGCGCGCTCGCGGAGCAGCTCTGCGCCGGCGAGACAGGCCTCTTCGTCGCGACCGCGCACCCCGCGAAGTTCGGCGAGGTGCTCGAGCCTCTCCTGAAGCGCAAGGTCGTCGTGCCGGAGCGGCTCGCGATCCTGGCGCAGCGCCCCGTGCTCTCGCGCGTCATCGGAACGGACTTCGGCTCGTTCGCGCACAGCCTGCGCGCGGTCCTGTCGTGAAGCCCGCGCCGGACGCTCGCCGGTATGCGTCAGTGAGAGAGCAACTCCAGGAGCTTCGGCGCGACGTTCTCGGCCAGGATCTCGTGTCCGCGCGCATTGGGGTGCAGCCCGTCCTCGAGCAGTAGTTCCGGCACGCCCCCCACGCGTTCCATGAAGAAGGGCACGCTCGGCACGTTCATGTCCTTCGCGATGCGGCCGTAGAGCGCGGCGAATCCCTCGCTGTAGTCCTTGCCATAGCTCGGCGGGATGCGCATGCCGAGGAGCAGCACCTCCGCGCCCGCGGCGCGCGTCTTCGCGACGATTCCGCGCAGGTTCGCCTCGATCGCCGCGAGATCCTGCCCCCGCAACCCGTCGTTGCCACCGAGTTCGAGCACGACGAGAGACGGCTTCTGTTTCAGGAGCCAGTCGATGCGCTCGAGTCCGCCCGCGCTGGTGTCCCCGGACACTCCGGCGTTGACCAGCCGGAACGGACGCTCGCGACGAGCGAACTCGGCCTGCAGGACGGCGGGAAAGGCCTGGTTCGAGGACAGATGGAGTCCGGCCGAGATGCTGTCACCCAGGAAGACGACGAGCGGCGCGTCGCCTGGGACGACCGGCGTCGGGCGCGCCGGGACGGCCGCGCCCCGGGCCGAGCCGACCCGGTCTCCGAGCTCGCCGCGGACGTCCGATTTAGGGCCGTCGACAGGGCTGCAGGCCGCGAGTGAGAGACACAGGACGATCAGCGCGCGCATGGCCTGAATCTAGCTCGCGAGTGGGCTCGGTACGTGAAAGAGCCGTGCAATCTCGCGCCCGCTGCCTTATCCATCGCACCATGACTCCGCGTATCGAATGCCGCGCGCTCGTGAAGCGCATGCCGTCGGGCAACCAGACCCTGACCATCCTCGACGACGTCGGTTTCTCGATTCAGCCGGGTGAATTCGTGGCGATCCTCGGCCCATCGGGAAGCGGCAAGTCGACCCTGCTCGGACTCATGGCCGGCCTCGATCGTCCGACGAGCGGAGAGGTGCTGATCGACGGACGGCGCATCGACGGGCTCGACGAGGACGCGCTCGCGCTGGTGCGGCGCGAGAAGATCGGCTTCGTGTTCCAGTCGTTCCAGCTCCTCGGCAACCTGACCGCGCTCGAGAACGTGCTGTTGCCGCTCGAATTGTCGCAGGTGCCGCACGCTCGCGAACGTGCGCTGCACCTGCTGGACGCGGTGGGACTCGGCGAACGCACGCACCACTTCCCGTCGCAACTGTCCGGCGGGGAACAGCAGCGGGTGGCCCTCGCTCGTGCCTTCGGACCCAAACCCTCGATCCTGTTCGCCGACGAGCCGACCGGGAACCTCGACGCCGCGACGGGCGAGCGCATCCTGGCGCTCGTGCTGGATTTGTGGAATCGCGAGAAGACGACACTCGTCCTCGTCACACACGACGCCGCGGTCGCTCGGCTCGCTCCGCGCCGCATCCACCTGAAGGCGGGCCGCATCGACCGCATCGAAGCCAACGAGACCGCTGCTTGAAGTTCGCGCTCGTCCTTCGATCGGCGCTGCGTGAGTCCCGCGGCGCGCGCGGCCGGCTCGTGTTCTTCACGGCATGCCTCGCGATCGGTGTCGCGGCGATCACCGGGGTCGCGGCCCTGTCGACGGCGATCGAGGACGGTCTGCGCGCGCAATCGCGCGAACTCCTGTCGGCCGACGTCGTCGTGGAGACTCGGCGTTCCCTGCCCGGCGATCTCGATTCGTACTTCGCCGGCCAACCGGGGTTCGAGCGCACCGACGTGCGCGAGCTCGTCACGATGGCGAGCGGCGTCACGAGCGGGAAGAGCCGGCTCGTCGAAGCCAAGGCCGTGCGCGGGCGTTTCCCTTTCTACGGGTCGATCGCCATCGCGACGGGTGAGGGTGCCGCATCCGCCGATGCCTTCGCGAGACTCCTCGCCGACGACACGGCGATCATCGCGCCCGACCTGCTCGATTCGCTCGGCCTGACTTTCGGGGACGAGATCGCGATCGGCAACGCGCGATACCGCGTAGCCGGCGTCGTCACCGAGGAACCAGGGCGTTTCGATTTCGCGCTGACGGCCGGGCCGCGCGTGTTCCTCACGATCGGCGGGCTCGAGCGTGCCCGCCTCGACGACTTCGGCGCGCGCGTGAAGCACAAGGCGCTGTACTGCCTGCCCGCCGATCCGCCGCGCGAAGAACTGAACGCCTTGAAAGCGCGCCTGAAGCGCGAACTCAGGGACAGCGCGTACATGACGATCGAGACGCATTCCGACGCCCAGCCGATGGTCCGGCGCGCGATCCAGCGCGTCGAGCACTTCGTCGGGCTCGGCGCGCTGCTCTCGCTCGTGCTCGGCGGCGTCGGCGTCGCGATGATCGTGCGAGCCTGGCTCTCGTCGCGGACGGCGGGCATCGCCGTGATGCGCTGCCTCGGGTACCGGCCACGCGAGATCCTGGTGCTCTATGCCGCGAACGTCGTACTGCTCGCGCTCGTCGGAAGCGTCCTCGGCGGCCTCCTCGGCAGCCTCGTGCCGCTGTTCCTGCCGGGATTGATGAGCGGACTCCTGCCGGCCGGATTCCAGCTGGGCTGGGAGCCCGTCTCGATCCTGCGCGGCGTCGCCTTCGGCATCGCGATCGCATTGTTGTTCAGCATCCCGCCGCTCACGGGCATCTGGCGTGTTCCGCCGTCGCGCGTGTTGCGGAACGAGGCCGAGCCGTTGCCGCCGAATCGCGGAGTCCAGTTCTTCGCCATGGCGCTGCTCGCCATCGGTCTGTTCGCGACCGCGTGGGTTCAATCGCATTCCCCCGCCTACGCGGCGTACTTCGTGGCCGGAGTCGCCGTCCTGGCCGGCCTGCTCGCCTTCGCGGCCGCGCTGTTGCGGCGCACCGTGACCTTCCTGCCGCGCAGACGCATGAACCGGTACTTCCTGCACGGAGTCGCGGCCCTCTCGCGGCCGAACGCGGGCGTGACGGGCGCAGTCGTCGCGCTCGGTCTGGGCGTGCTCGTGATCACGGCGATGGCGCTCGTCGAAACGCGACTGAACGAGAAGTTGCGGACGGCCTTGCCGTTCGACGCTCCCACCGCGTTCATGCTCGACGTGCAGCCGAAGCAATGGGAAGGCCTGCGCGCGACCCTCGCGGCCAACGGGGCGAGCGCGATCACGGAGGTTCCGGTCGTGACGGCCCGGCTCGCGAGCGTCGACGGAGTGGACGTCGCCACGCTCGCCGAACGAAGCCGCCAGGAGGAGGATCCCGACCGCCGCTCGTGGATGTTCACTCGCGAACAGCGCATCACGTGGATGAAAGAGTTGCCGCGCGACAATCGCATCGTCCAGGGCAAGCTCTGGTCCGATCCCGCGGCCCGCGAACTGTCGGTCGAGACCGAGTACGCGAAGGACCTCGGTGCCACGCTCGGGTCGAAGATCGTCTTCGACATCCAGGGAGCGAACGTCGAGTTCGTGGTCACGAGCCTGCGCACGGTCGAATGGGAATCGTTCGGCGTGAACTTCTTCCTGATCGCCGAACCAGGCGCTCTCGACGGGGCGCCGTACTTCGTGCTCGCAGCCGCGAAGCTCGATGCCGCGACGGAAGCGCGGGTGCAGGACGCGCTGGCGAAGCAGTTCCCCAACGTGCTCATGATCCGCGTGCGCGCGATCCTCGAGAAGCTGATGAAGGTGATGGCGCGCCTGGCGATCGGCGTGCGGATCCTCGGTTCATTCACGATCCTGACCGGCATCGTGATCCTCGCCGGGGTCGTCTCGGCGTCGACCCTGCACCGCGCGCGCGAGGTCGCACTGCTCAAGACGCTCGGGGTCACGCGCGGGGGTGTCATGGCCCTTTTCGCCGTGGAATTCGCGCTCGTCGGCCTCGTGGCCGGCTTGATCGGCGCGGTCGCGGCATTCGTCCTGGCCTGGACGGTGCTGGACCGCCTGATCGAACTCGACGCGGCCCTGCCGTGGTGGTCGATCCCTCTCGCCGCGCTCGGAACGGCACTGCTCGCGACCCTGTGCGGCCTGCTCGCCTGCAGCCGCGCGCTCGCGACGCGGCCGATCGAGAGCCTGCGCTGATCGGCGCACCGCGCAAGACGCTGCACGGTACCGCACTGCACGCCGATCAGCGGTACTGCGCGAGCCAGCCGAACCAGCTTTCAAAAGGCTTGGGATCGCTCATCCACGACTGGTCGGGCGGTGGAGCGCGCATCACGTCGCGGACGCGCTCGAGCTTCGGGAACGGTTCGCTCGAGACCGTGCCCTTCTTCGTGCGCCAGCGCACCTCGCGCCGCGCGACGATGCGTTCGACGACTTCGCGGGTCAGGCGACAGTCACCGGCGACGTAGTCGATCACTTTCTGGTGGTTGCCGCGCGCCCATTCCTTCGGCGCATCGGCGCCGGCCATCAGCTTCGTCTCGACGACCCCCATGCCGTCGGCGGCGGACGCGAGAGAGATCGGAAAGCCGCGCCTCGAGACGAACTGGAACATCGGGTCGTAGAGATCGAGCGCGACTTCGGCCGCGAGCTGAGAGTCCTGTGCGACGTGCCCGATCCAGCGCAGATCGAAGGCCATGCCGTTCCAGGCCGTGACGATGGAGCCTTGCGCCTGCTCGCTCCGCAGGAAAGTGAGCATTTCTCGCGCGAGCCCCGCGTCGATGTGCCGCGCCGGCTTGCCGCTCGCGTCCTTCGCGAGCCAGTGGCGGACCGATCCCTCGCGCGTCGTCGAGGCCGCGACCGAGATGTCGAACGGCCCGTAACGGTCCAGATCCTCCCCCGGCTTCAGTTCGAACTCGTTCGCGATCTCGATGTCGAAGGCGATGATGCGCTGCGTGGAGCGTGCGGGCGGGACCTGGTCGAAGAGGTTCATGGGGGCCGCATGCTAATCGGCGCGCCCACAGGGTGCATACGCGAGATGCACCTGCCAAGGAGCCGACGTTGCGATAGGCTGAAGCTCCTCGAACCCCTCTCTTCCTCGGAGTCCCCCTCATGATCTCGATGCGCAATGCGCTGCTACCGGCCTTCGTAACCCTGTGTTCCGGGACCCTCTTCGCTCAAGGCTCGGACACGTGCTCGACCGCCCAGGCGATCACCGGCACCGGCCTGTTCCCCTTCAACAACACCGCGGCGACCACCGACGGCGTCGCGGATCCGGCCTGCCTCCAGTCAGGCCAGAATCAGATCGACAACGACGTGTGGTTCAGTTGGACGGCGACGGCCACGGGCGCATTCACTCTCGCGACCTGCGGGCAGACGACGATCGATTCGAAGATCGCCGCCTACGACGGCTCGTGCCTGGGAGCGATCCTCGGGTGCAACGACGACTCCTGCGCGTTGCAATCCTCGTTCGACTTCCTCGCGACGATCGGCAACACGTACTTGCTCCGCGTCGGCGTGTACCCGGGTGCCACGAATGGCTCCGGCAGCATCAGCCTCAATCCCGTCGGGCAACTCGCGGTCCTCGACACGCAAGTGAATCCGGGCAACGGCCGCACGTACAAGCTGCTGCAAGCGGGCACGTGGACTTCGGCCGAGGCGACGGCAATCGCTCTCGGCGGTCACCTCGCGACCGTGAACGACGCGGCCGAGAACGCCTGGATCGTGGCCACGTGGCAGAACTTCCAGGCCACGCCGCACGACCTGTGGATCGGCTTCAACGACGCCGCGGTCGAGGGCACGTTCGTGTGGGCGGACGGCACGCCGACCGGATACACGAACTGGGATCCGGGCGAACCCAACAATGCGCTCACCGGCGAGGACTACACGAACATCCGTCGTGACAGCGCGACGGGGAACTGGAACGACCTCGGCAACAATCCGACCGGATATTTCAACGCGGTGTTCGGCGTGGTCGAGATCTCGGGCACGCAGAGCACCGCGTTCTGCACGGGCGACGCGGTCGGCACGACCTGCCTCGCGTGCGGCAACAACGGCGCACCCGGTCGCGGCTGCGCGAATTCGGGCTTCGCGGCGGGCGGCCTGCTCCAAACCTCGGGCAGCGCTTCCGTCGGCGCGGACACGCTCGTCCTCTCGGGATCGAGCATCACCGGTCCGGGCCTGTTCTTCCAGGCCAGCGGTCTCGCCGCGAGCCCGATCACATTCGGCGACGGCATGCTGTGCGCCGCTGTCGGCATCATTCGGCTCGGTGTGGTGTTCCCGACTGCGGGCGTGGCTTCCTATCCAGGCGGCCTCACGCCGAACCCGATCAGTGTCGGCGGCGCTCCGATCGCGGCGGGCGACACGAAGCACTACCAGTGCTGGTACCGCGACGCGCTCGCGTTCTGCTCGGCAGCGACGTTCAACCTGACCAACGGGGTCTCGCTGACCTGGGCCCCTTGACCGCCACGGCGACTTCGCCGCGCCCCTCAGCAGAGGATCCCGCGCCCGTCAGGCGTTGCCCGACACCGGCCTGACACGTCCTCTCCGAAACAGTCGACCCCGAAGCGCCCGCTTCGTGGTCGACTGTTCATCGAGATCGAGGTCGAGCGCGACCACGATCGCGAACTCCGCATCTCCTACAGCTAGATACTCCTGCTATGTCCGACTCAGAACCCACGATCGCCGATCTCGAGCACGATCTCGAGAACGCTCTTTCCCACCTCCGTGAGCTCGATTCGCGCGGCGAACTGCCCGACGAATTGCGCGCGCTGCTCCTGCTTTCGCCCGTCGAAGGTACGAGCCTCCACATTTCGCTGCGCCACCGCGACCACGCGCGCCAGATCCGGCGCACGTACGGCGCCCACGCTTTCGATCAGAAGGACGGCGCCGTGTGGATCGTATTCGAGGCACCTCCGGTCGAGGCGCGCGGCGGCGAGCGCGAGCAACGCTTCGAGCGCGAGTTCGACCGCGGCCACGAGCGCCGACCGCAGGGCCGCGCCGAGCCCCTGGAGGATTTCGTCCGCGCGCTCGACGACGCGGAGAATCAGCCGCAGTTGAAGTTCGTCTCGCTGAAATGGTTCCGCGACACGTACCTGCTCAAGATGGGCTTTCCATGGGCCGAGGATCCCGAGATCCCGCGCCGCATCCTCCAGGACGCGACCGATCGCAGCCTGATCCTCACCGACAAGGTGGCCAACCCCAAGCAACCGATGTTCCCGGTCACGAGCATCTACCTGAACCGCGATCACCCCGACGTGCAGCGCATCCTCGGATCGTCGCGCGGCGGCGTTTGATCGCCTTCACGATCCGGCGACGCGCGTGACGAACCAGTAGACGCCGAGCACGGCGATGACGCACGACGCGCCGACGCGAACGGCGCGCGGCGCGAGCACCGTCTCCGCTTGCTCGGCCACCCGGAAGAGACGGCGTGCCAGCGCGAGCGTCACGACGAGGCACACGACGACGCCCAGTTGGCCGATCTCGACGCCGAGGTTGAACCCGACGAGCCCGAGCACCTTCTGGCGTTCGCTCGCCAGGGTCTCGGCGATGGATCCGGCGAAGCCGAGCCCGTGGACGAGGCCGAACCCGAACGCTTCGGGCCACAGAGAGCGCGTGCGCCTGGAAACGACGTTCGAGATGCCGACGAAGGCGATGGACGCCGCGATCGCGGGCTCGACGATCCAGGGCGAAACTCGAACGACGCCGAGCGATGCCAGCGCCAGCGTGATCGAGTGCGCGATCGTGAACGCGGTCACGACGCCGAGGACGGAGCGCAGGGAACGCGAGGCGACGACGAGCGCGATCACGAAGGCGATGTGGTCCCATCCGGTCAGGATGTGCTCGATGCCCAGCGAAACGTAGGACGCCAGGACGCCCCGCGGGGCTTCGCTCGGCACGAAATTCCACGTCGGATCCTCGACCCACAGGACGCGGGCTTCGGGCTCCGCGCCGTTCCACACGATCTGCGTGTGATCGCGGTGCAGCGCGTCGGATTCGCGAAACACGTCGAGATCCAGTTTCAGGCCGCGCGGGGCCGACGGTGCGTCGAAGCGCAGTTCGAACTCCACCAGCGACTCCGACGGAAGGGCCTCGATCGCCCGGCCTTCGAGGAGTCGGCACGCGACGAGGCACCCCGCGAGCGGTGCGGACAGCGCCTCGGCGGAGAGGTCGGCCGAGAGGCGATAGTGCGCCAACAGATAGCGCTCGATCACCCCTCGCGCGGCCGCGAGTTCGCCCGCACTCACCCGGCGGTCGCCGTCCGTGTCGACGGACAGGCTCTCCTGGAGCGTCAAGCTCTGGCACCGGATAGCGACGTCGACACGCGCTCCGTCGACGACGACGCGCGAACTCGACACCGACAGCGGGTGCACGAGCGCGGCGAGGCTGAGGAAAAGGCCCTGGATCACGGTGGAAGCGGCCGCGTCCGCACGGTCGGAGGACACACCCGGGCGCGGAGCATCCCCGCACGATACCGGATGTCCATGGAGACGGAACCTCGAGTCCCGAGACCCTCTCGGTCCGTGCGAACCGCGGCCGCACCTCATTCGAAGCATGTCGAGCGGCGGATTGCCGAAACGGCGTCGTTCTCGTCGTATCGTGTGCGCATGTCCGAGCCGCTCTTCCTTCCGCACAGCGATCGCTACACCCCCGCGACGACTCCCGAGCGCGCGCTCGCCGATTTCCACGACGTGATGCGTCGGCGGCGCAGCATTCGTCAGTTCAGCGACAGGCCCGTATCGCGCGAGGCGATCGAGATGCTCGTCCGGATCGCCGGGAGCGCACCGTCGGGCGCGAACAAGCAGCCGTGGCGTTTCGTCGCGGTACAGGATCCGTCCGTGAAGCGCCGGATCCGCGTCGCAGCCGAGCACGAGGAACGCGAGTTCTACGCCCACCGCGCCAGCCCCGAGTGGCTGGCCGATCTCGAACCGCTCGGTACAGATCCGACGAAGGAGTTCCTCGAGACCGCGCCCTGGATCCTCGTCGTGTTCAAGCTCGTGAAGGGCGACGACGATTCGCTCGTCTACTACGTCCAGGAGTCCGTCGGCATCGCGACGGGTTTCCTGCTCGCCGCCGCCCAATTCGCCGGTTTCGCCACCCTGACCCACACGCCGAGCCCCATGGCCTTCCTCTCCGAAGTGCTCGGCCGCCCGAGGAACGAGAAACCGTACCTCTTGGTCCCGATTGGCTATCCGGCCGAGGATTGCGTGGTGCCGCAAGCGGCGCTCGCCCGCAAGCCGCTGGACGAGATCCTGACCGTGGTCTGACCGCCCGGGCGCCCCTCAGCGCTTCCAGCCCAAGATTTCATCGATGGTGCCCGACGACACGGCGTGGTATTTCGGACGGGCACGAGCGTAGAGGGTGCGTGCTCGCTCCAGACCACCGGGCGTTTTCGCGAGCTCCTTGTAGAGGGGTTCGAGGAACTTCCGGCGGCCGACACGCATCAAAAACGACTCGAGCGCTCCGTCGGCCGGGCCATAACCGCACTGGACGGCCAGCCGGAGCCAGACGCACAGCACTTCACTGTTCCCGCTTCCCGTCAGATGAAAGGCACCGTCGAGCCTCGCCATCTGGTCACTCTTCAACTGCGGCCCCACTCCCTCGAGGAAGTGGAGCCACTGTTGCGTGACCCAGTTTCGCGTGTCGATCCGCGCAGGGTCCTTCGTATCCAGGAAGGTCGCGATCTCGCGATCGACGAGTTGGAGCAGGGGCGAGGTCGGATTCGGACAGTCGGCGGGGAGTCCGGGCTGGTTCAGCCACGCGTCGAGGTCGATCCTGGAGGCGAGCGTGCGATCCTGAGCGAGCAGTCGCGCGTCGAGAAACGCCAGGAAGTCGGCCGTCGTGACGCTCTGGAACGCGTGCTCGTCGAACCAGCGGCGCAGAAAGCCGTCGAAGCGCTCACGGCCGTAGATTTCCTCGAGGCGCGTCAGGAAGAGCGCTCCCTTCGTGTACGGAATGCCGCTAAAGCCGTCGTCGGGATGACGATTCGTGAGATCGACGTGCAGGACCTGGTCGCGCGGCGCGAGTTCCTGCATCTCGCGGATCAAATCGGCCTTGGAGAGCTGCGCCTCCATCAGCGCGCGTTCGCGGCCGTACACCGCCTCCATGATGCGCTCCTCGAAGTACACCGTGAAACCCTCGTTCAACCAGAAGTCGCGCCAGGTCGCGTTGGTCACGAGATTGCCGGACCACGAATGCGCGAGTTCGTGCGCGACGAGCGACACGAGCGACTTGTCGCCCGCGAGAATCGTCGGCGTCGCGAACGTGAGGGTGGGATTCTCCATGCCGCCGAAGGGGAACGCGGGCGGGAGCACGATCAGGTCGTAGCGGCCCCACCGGTACGGGCCGAACAGGCGCTCGGCGCTCGCCACCATCGATTCGGTGTCCGACAACTCGACCGTGGCCCCCTTCACGATCGACGGCTCGGCGAACACGCCGCAACGCTTCGAAATGGGCTCGAACGCGATGTCGCCGACGGCGAGCGCGATCAGATAGCTCGGGATCGGGTGCTTCAGTGCGAAGCGGAACTCGCCGGGACGCGTCGATTCGAGCCGCTCCGCGCTCATCACGGCGATCGTGCCGCTCGGCGCGCGGACCTTCGCGTCGTAGGTGACGCGCACTCCCGGCGAATCCTGGCAGGGAATCCAGGTGCGCGTGAACACGGCCTGGCCCTGCGTGAAGAGGAACGGCCGCGTGCCCGCGGTCTGGGCGGGCTCGAGCCACTGCAGGGCGAGCGCCTTGTCGGTCGTCGCGTACTGCACGCGCACGCTGCGATCCGAGTCGGCGAGGCGGATCGTCAGCGCGGAACCGAGCGCGTCGTGCTCGGCCGCCACGTCGAACTCGCGCGGCTTGCCGTCGGTGCCCGTCACGCTGCGAATCGCGAGACCCTGCTGGTCGAGCACGAGCGGGGCTTTCGGATCGCGTCGATCGAGCGTGAGTTCGACGCTCCCCTCGAGACGCTTGTTCTCGAAATCGACGTCGAGGTCCAGGCTCACGTTCGTGACTCGGACGCGTGCCGGCTGGGCGTGGCTGTGAGGGTCCATCGGGAGCGCTGTGTCCGTGGGTCGGGGCGGGGTCGTGCACGCGGCGGCGAGCGCCACGAGACCGGCGATGATCGAACTGTGGGAAGTCATGGGCGCGCACAAGCTCGCACTCATGGCGCCGTCCGGCAATGCCGACAAGGAAAACGCTTCCCATGACACGGCGTTTCCCGCTCCGATTCGCGCTCTACGCGGCCCTGACCGCGGGCGGCGTCGTGGCCGGCGAGGCGGCGTTGCGTGAGTCCGATTGGCAGTACTACCGCGGCGCGCCCCACCGCGTCGTGTGGTCCCTGGCCCGCGATCGAGCGATGGCGCGCCCGGACGATCCTTTCATGTTCTGCACGCGCCAACTGTGGTGCCCGCGGCCCAACGCGAGACTGCCGTGGACCGAGAACGAGCATTTCAATTCCGCGGGCTACCGCGGTCCGCTCCTGGCCGTGGAGCGACCTCCGAAGACGTTGCGGCTCGTCGCGCTCGGCGGAGCGGCCACCCTCGGCGTGGGCGTGCCCTACGAGGACACGTTCCCGAACCTGACCGCCCGCCTCGTGACCATGCGTGCCATGCGCTGCGAGTCGATGAACCTCGGCGTGCAGAACTACTCGCTGCGCCAGAGCCTGGAACGCTACCGCGACCTCGCGCGCCCCTACCGCCCGCACATCGTCGTCGTGTCCGTGTCGGCGCGCGCGTCCTACTCGCCGGCGCCCGGCGGCATGACCGACGACGAGAACATCGAGATGTACCGATCGCTCGAGCCCGCGCACCCGCAGCATCCGCCGTGCGTCCAGGGCGGGCTGCGCCTCGTGCAGGGTCTCTGGTGGTTGAAGGACGCGATCGGTGGCCCGTACTGGGAAGACCGCGACTTCGAATTCCACTTGAAGCGTCTCGAACCTTCCGCGCGCCGCCTCGACTGGCCCGGAACGCGCCGCGTGCCGATGAACGACTACCAGGGTTCGCTCTCGCTGCTGCTCCAGGAGACGCGGCAAGACGGAGCGCACCTCGTCCTGCTCGTGCTTCCCCCGCCCGATACGAAGCGTGTGCCGCCCATCGAAGCGGCCTACAGTCGGGCCGCCGTCGAATTCGGCGAACGCGAGAAGCTGATCCTCCTCGACGAGCGCAATCCCCACCTCGCAGGCCTCGCCGCGGAACTCGTCAGCACGGACATGTACAGCGCGGATCGCTATTCTTCCCCCTGCGGGCATGCCGCGATCGCCGAAGCCCTGTCCGACATCATCGTGCGCGGAATGGCCGTGAAGGCCGCGCAACCGCCGCCGCCCAAGGAACCTCCGCGCAACCCGCGATGACGTCCGACGCCTCATCCCACTCAGCGCAACGCGGTTCCCGGCTCGTGCGCTGGGCGCGCAATCACACCGTGCAGGCAGCGTTCGTGCTGCTGCTCGAGATCGCCGCGTTCCTGTGGATCCCGTTGTCGCGCTACCCCGATGTCTACTACTCGGCATCGGACCTGACGCAGGCCTTCAGCCTCACCCGCGTCGAGCCCGGGCATCAGCCGGGCAACCAGCTGCAGAGCGACTTCGTCACGCAGATGCGGCCCTGGACGATGTTCAATCGGGAGGAGCTGCGCGAGGGGCGCCTCCCGCTCTGGAATCCCTGGAACGGAGCGGGCTGCCCGCATCTCGCCAACTATCAGTCCGCCGTCTTCTCGCCGTTCGTCATTCCCTTCTACTTCCTGCCGGCCAAGCCGGCGCTGCTCCTGTCGGCGGCGCTGAAGCTGTTCGCGCTCGGGTTCTTCACGTACCTGTTCCTGCGCAAGATCGAAGTCGGCCACGTCGCCGCCCTCGTGGGCGCGACGATCTTCACCTTCGCCGGCCACAACACGCTGCTGCTCTACTTCCCGCACGTGGGCGCGATGACGGCGCTGCCGGCGGCGCTCTATTGCATCGAGAGCGCGTTCCGGCGCGTGCAGCGCGCCCGGGCGGAACACGTTCGCGCCGAGCTGCGCGGTCCGCTCGTCGGGCTCACGCTCGTCCTGCTGGTCGGACTCCTGGCCGGGAATCCGGAGCCGTTCTACTTCTCGATGATCCTCGTCGGGGGCTACACGCTGGCCAGGCTCGCGGCCCTGTGGCGCGTGTCGAGCGACCGTGCGACGCGACGGGAAGTCGCGACGTTGGCGGGAAAAATCGTTTTCGCGAGCGCGCTCGCCGCCGGCCTCGCTGCGTTCCAGATCCTGCCTTTCTTCGAGTACCTCGGACAAAGCCGGGTACTCGAGCAGCGTTCCCTGCGCCAGACGCCGCTCGAATGGATCTGGTGGCCGCTCGCGCTGTTCCCCGACGTGCTGGGCAACCCGGCCAGCCCCTACAAGCTGTCGGACACCGTTCCTCCGCCCAATTACGAACTCATCGTCGTCGCCTACGTCGGCGGCGCGGCGATGGTGATGGCGCTCTTCTCGGTCGTGTTCGGGCGACGCAGCGGCCACGTGTGGTTCTTCGCCATCTCGGGCGCGGTCTGGGTCGTCTACGCGTACGACCTTTTCGGTGCGGCCGACCTGTTCATGAAGATCCCCACCGTCGGCATGGCGCCGATGAACCGCAGCCAGGGCGTGTGGAACTTCATCGTCGCGTGTTCGGCCGCGCTCTCGGTCGAGTTCGCCGCGCGCGCCGTCGGACCGAGGCGCTTCGGCGCTGTTGTGGCCATGTTCGTCCTCGGCGCCGGCGCGCTGATCGCCTGCCTCGTCGGCGCGGATGCGTTGATCGAGCAGTATTCGACGTATTCGAGTCCGAACCGCGGCCTCTTCCTGCAGTACGTCCCCGAGCACATTCGCACGATGGGGATCCTGTTCGTCGTGACGCTGGCTCTGCTCGCGCTCGTCTGGCTCGCGCGCGGCCGGGTCGTTCGCACGGCGGCCGGCATCGGACTCGTCGCGTGCAGCTTCCTCTCGACGGGTTGGCTCTTCCACGCCTACAACCCGGTGACCGAGAACCGCTTCTCGTTCCCGGTCACCCCGGCGATCAAGGCGTTGCAGGACAAGGTGGGCACGGCGCGCCTCGCGATCCTCGGCGAGGACCTGATCCCGCCGGCCAGCAACATCGCCTACCACATCGAGACGATCTCCAACTACGACGCGATGTGGGTGCGCGACTTCGACCTGCTCTTCCGCGACCACTTCGGCGACGGGGGCAACTGGCGGCCGGTGCTGAAGGGCTCGAAGCGCTCGCTCAGGATCTTCGGCGTGCAGTACGTGCTCGCGAAATGGGGCTGGAACTGGATCGACTCGGGCCTCGCCGGATTCGGCAATGACAAGTCGCTCCAGCCGATTCGACGGGAGATCCTGCCCGGTCAGGACGTGACGCAGACGTTCCGCGCACGCCTCGACGGATTGCGCACGGTGATGGTGCAGCTCTCGACCTTTCGCAAGCACACGCCCTGCGAATTGAAGTTCAAACTGGAGGACGTCGAGACCGGCCGCGTCGTCGCTTCGCGCACGCTCACTTCGGAGGAGATCCAGGGCAGCGTCTTCACGAAGAAGCACGTCGTCTGGCCGCACGAGTACCAGCTCGATCCGGCCGGCAGGCCCGTCGTGATTCGATTCGAGCCCGTGATCGGCTCGCACGGGCGCGAATACCGCCTCACGCTCTCTTGCCCGAATGGGAAGCCGGGCGACACGATCTGCGCCTGGTCGATGCCCGCCCCGGGGTACAATGAAGGAGAAGCGCGCCTCGGCGGCCAGAAGCTCGAAGGCGAGATCCTGTTCGACTGGTCCTATCTCTCCGACCAGACTTTCGAGCCCATCGCCGAGTTCGAGGACTACGTGCTCTACCGGTTCCGCGAGGCGCGGCCGCGCTTCTCGATCGTGCGCGACGCGGTGGCGGCGGAGACCGACCTGAAGGCCCTCGAATACCTGCGCCTGCCTTCCTTCAATCCCGATCTGCTCGTCGTGCTCGGCCCGGAACCGTCCGCAGATGCGAAAGGGCAGTCCTTCAAGGTGCCCCCGCGCCGACGGGTCGTGAAGTTCGACGACCGCGACTACGTCTACTTGGTAAGCGCGGATGGCAAGCAACTCGCGCACATCGACGACGAGGTGACGTTCGTGGCGAACGGCCTCGATTGGAAAGCGGTCGAGACGCTCCCCGCTTCGCAGCGGGCCGGTTTCGAGCTCATCGACGACGCCGATCGCGAGGCCAAGCGCAAGGCCGGCCTGATCCTCCTCGAGGCTTTGGCACCGCGCGTCGACCCCATTCGCGTGCTCCTCGACGAACCGGCCGAGACGCGCCTTCACGTCGACAATGGCGCCGCGGGCTACCTCGTGCTCGACCGCACGCACTTCCCCGGCTGGCGCGCCGAGGTGGACGGCGTCGAGACTCCGCTCC
>JBGATY010000210.1:0-6261 GCA_044228955.1 Planctomycetota bacterium
TCAGGATCGCCGCACCTTCGAGTCGCAGTTCGCGCACCTCCTCTGGCCGCACGACGCGCAGTGCCGCGGTCGGCTCGACCTCTCGCCCGACGCGCCGCCAGCGGCCGTAGTAGAGTTCCCCCGACCGAGCGTCGAGGAGCAGCGCGAGTTCGCCGCCGTCCGCGCAGGCGCCAAGACAGGCCACTTCCCCCGAGGGCACCCCGAGCAGGCGCGCGCCGGCCGCCCGAGCAAGGCCGAGCGCCGTCGCGATCGCGACCCGCAGTCCGGTGTAGCTGCCGGGGCCAGTGCCGACGACGACGGCTCTGAGGTCGCGGGGACTGGCGCCGAGTGCCCGCACGAGCGTGTCGATCGTGGGCAGGAGGTCGCTCTGGTGCGCGCGCTCGGGCTCCAGCGCCAGGTCGATCACCCGTCCGCGAAAGCTGGCCGCGACCGACGCACGTCGCGTCGAACCCTCCAGCGCGACGATGAGCCCCGACAGGGGGTCGAAGCTCACGCGCCGATCTCGGACGCGATCAGCGTCGCGAGCTCCTGGGCCTGGCTCTTGATGCGCTCCAGGTCGGGTCCCTCGACCATGACGCGGGCCAGGGCCTCGGTGCCCGAATAGCGCAGGAGCACCCGCCCGTCCTCGCCCAGCTCTTCCTCGACGCGGCGACGAGCCCGCGCGACGTTCGGGAGCCCCTCCAGGGAAGGCTTGCGCGCGACGGCGACGTTCAGGAGCACCTGCGGGAAGGGCCGGTACGCACCGGCGAGCTCCGACAAGGGGCGCTTGGTCTCGCGCAAGACGCGCAGGACCCGCAGGGCCGTGTACAGGCCGTCCCCGATGTACCCGTTGTCCGGTCCGAAAACGATGTGGCCCGATTGCTCGCCGCCGAGGCCCAGCTTTTCGCGCCGCAGGCCCTCGACGACGCGTCGATCGCCGACGTCGACCGTCACGACCCCGACTCCGACGTCGCGCAGCGCGCGGTGCAAGCCCTTGTTGCTCATGACGGTCGCGACGATGCGCTTGTCGCGCATCTCGTCCTTGCGCACCGCGTCGCGGGCCAGCAGCGTCATGATCCCGTCGCCGTGCACGATCTCGCCGTTCTCGTCCACGAGCATGCACCGGTCGCCGTCCCCGTCGAGCGCGATCCCAAGATGCGGCTTGTGCGAGCGCACCAGCGCCTGGAGCGCGCCGAGCGAAGTCGCGCCACAGTTGAGGTTGATGTTGTCGCCGTCGGGCTCGGCCGCCATCGTGATCACGTGCGCGCCCAGCCGGCCGAACACGCGCGGACCGACGCGGCTGGCGCCGCCGTTCGCGCAATCGAGCGCGATCGTCATGCCGTCGAGACGCAGACGCGCGCCCACGTTTTCCACCAGGTGGTTGAGGTACGTCTCCTCGTGAATGGGGTCGAGCACGGGCCCCTGGCCCTCCAGGTCGATCGCGGGCCGCGCTTTCAAGCGCGCCTCGATCTCCAGCTCGAGCTCGTCGGAGAGCTTGTCGCCCTCGCTCGAGAAGACCTTGATCCCGTTGTCCTCGGCCGGGTTGTGCGACGCGGAGAGCATCGCGCCGAGCTGGAAACGTTCGAGCTTCGTCAGCAGCGCCAGGCCGGGAGTCGTGATGAGTCCCGTGCTCGCGACCGTGAACCCGCTCTTCACGAGCCCGCGCGCCAGCGCAGCTTCGAGCTCGGGACCCGATCGGCGACCGTCGTGCCCGAGCAGCGCGCGCGGCTTCGCGCCGGGCTTCACGAGCGCGCGAGCCGCGGGACCCAGAACGTCACCGAGCGCGACGCCGAGGCTCGCCACAGCTCTGGGCGCGAGCCATCCTTCGCCCGCTCGTCCGCGGATTCCGTCCGTTCCGAAGATGCGTTCCGAACTCAAGCTGAGACTCCCCTCGAGCGGCGAATTGTGCTCTAGGGACGCGCGTTCTCAAAGCACCGATTCGAGACCGTCGTGACGAGACGCCGCCGCTTCGCGGGGCCCGCGAGCGATCCGCCGCGTCAATCGCGAGGCGGATTCCGGGCGATCGCGCGCGCCACGGCGATCGTTTCCTTCATCACCGACACGTCGTGCACGCGGAACACGTCGACGCCGGCTTCCACGCCGCACGCAACCGCCGCCGCGGTGCCGCCGAGGCGCGCCGTGTCGTTCCGCGCGGCGGGGTACAGGGCGGCGATGAAGGACTTGCGCGAGGGACCGAGGACGAGCGGCAATCCGAGGGAACGCAACTCGCCCAGCGCGCGCAGGAGAGCCAGATTGTGCTCCAGCCGCTTGCCGAAGCCGATCCCGGGATCGATCCAGATCTTCTCCCGTTCGATGCCCGCCGCGAGGGCGGCGGCCGCGCGTTCACGCAGGAACTCGAGCACCTCCGACACGACGTCGTCGTAGCGCGGGTCGACCTGCATGTCGCTCGGAGTGCCCAGCATGTGCATCGCCACGAACGTCGCTTTGCGCTCGGCCACGAGCGGGAGCATGCGGGCGTCGAAGCGGCCGGCGCTGATGTCGTTCACGATCGTGGCGCCGGCCTCGAGGGCGGCGGCGGCGACCGCGCTCTTCGTCGTGTCCACGCTGATCGCGACGTCCTCGAGCTCCCGCGACAGGCCGCGTACGACCGGGACGACCCGCGCCAGCTCTTCGGCTTCGCCGACAGCGGTCGACCCCGGTCGCGTCGATTCGCCGCCGACGTCGAGGATGTCCGCGCCGGCGCGCACGAGCGACACGCCGTGCTCGATCGCCGCGCGCTCAGCCAGGTAGCGGCCGCCGTCCGAGAAACTGTCGGGCGTCACGTTGACGACACCCATCACCCTGGGCTCGACGGCGGCGCGCGCGACGTGATCGTGCGCGGCGAGCAGCGCCGCGAGCGCTTCGGTGCGCGGCATCAGTGCGGCGAGCGCGAATCGCGGGCAGCCGAGCGTCGCCCGGCCGTCGTCGCGAAACGCCAGTGCGCGCATGCCCTCGAGCTTGCGGCGTTCGTCCGCATCGAGGACCTCGGGCCGGAAGGCGACCTCCAGCCAGGCGACCTCGTCGAGCCAGCGCACCGAACGTCCGAGCGTCGCTTTCGCTCGGGGCGCAAGCGCGCGCGCGACCTCGCCGAAGACGGGGTCGCGCGCGAGGGGGACGTTCATCGACGCTTCACGGTCCGCGCGATCACGCGGGCGAGAGGCCGGCGTTGCCGGGCAAATCTCCCGGCGTGACCTTCGGCGACGGGGCCGAGACGGGACGATCGACACCCGCGATTCCACTTGCGCGCGCGGGCGGCGCATTCGGCCGCAAGGATTCGACCGCCGCGCCCGACATGAGGCGTTTCACGTCCTCGCCCGAGATCGTCTCGAAGCGCAGCAGTGCCTCGGCGATGGCCTCGAGATGCGCCTTGTGCTCGCGAATGACGCGCACGGCCGTCTCGTACGCGGTCTTCAGCAGGATCTGGACTTCCTGGTCGATCTCGCGGGCCGTGTCCTCGGAGTGCCACTTGCCGCTCATCAGCTCGGTGCCGAGGAAATCGGACCCCTGACGCTCGGCGTAGTTGATCGGGCCGATCTTGTCGCTCATGCCGAGCTCCGTGACCATCGCGCGGCCGAGTTCGGTCGCGCGGCGGATGTCGTCGGAGGCCCCGGCCGAGATGTCGCCGCAGAACTCTGCTTCCGCGACCCGTCCGCCGAACGCGACGGCGAGCTGACCGATCATGCGGCGCTTCTGCATGTGGTAGCTCTCCTTGTCGGGCACCATGAACGTGGCGCCGAGAGCGCGACCGCGCGGAACGATCGTGACCTTGGTCGGGTCGTCGACCTCCTCGATGACCGACGCCACGACCGCGTGCCCGGCCTCGTGGAAGGCGGTGATCTTGCGATCTTCTTCCTCGAGCTTGCGCGACTTCTTCTGACGCCCGTAGCTGACCTTGTCGCGCGCCTCCTCGAGGTGCTCCATCCAGACTTCGTCCTTCTTCTGGAGCGCGGCCATGATCGCGGCCTCGTTGATGATCGCGGCCAGTTCGGCGCCCGACCGGCCCGGCGTCGAGCGCGCCAGGGCGGCGAGGTCGACGTCCGTCCCGGACTTCACCTTCTTCATGTGGACGCGCAGGATCTCCTCGCGGCCCTTGACGTCGGGCAGGTCGATGACGACCTCGCGGTCGAAGCGGCCCGGGCGCAGCAGCGCGGGGTCGAGCACGTCGGGGCGGTTGGTCGCGGCGACGACGATGATGCCCTCGTCCGTGCCGAAGCCGTCCATTTCGACCAGGATCGCGTTGAGGGTCTGTTCGCGTTCGTCGTGTCCGCCACCGAGGCCGGAGCCCCGGCGTCGACCGACGGCGTCGATCTCGTCGAGGAAGATGATGCACGGCGAGTTCTCGCGCGCCTGCTTGAACAGGTCGCGCACGCGGCTGGCGCCGACGCCGACGAACATCTCGACGAAGTCCGAACCGCTGATCGAGAAGAACGGCACTTCGGCCTCGCCCGCGATCGCCTTGGCGAGCAGCGTCTTGCCGCAGCCGGGCGAACCGACGAGCAGGACGCCGCGCGGGATGCGCCCGCCGACGCGCGTGAAACGCCCGGGGTTCTTCAGGAACTCCACGATCTCGCGCACCTCGTCCTTGGCCTCGTCGGCGCCCGCGACGTCGTCGAAGGTGATGTTGGTGTGGTTTTCCTTGCTGTAGAGCTGCGCGCGCGAACGGCCGAAGTTCATCACGCCGCCCGCGGCACCCTGGCTGCGCATCTGGCGCATGATGATGAAGAACACGACGAGGAGGAGCAGCCACGGACCGATGACGAGGAACACGTTCATGAGCAGCGAGTTCTCGCTGGTCCACGTGGATCCCTTGTCCTTGGAGATGTGGAATTCCTTGATCGAAGCCGTGACGCCTTTCGACTCGAGCAAGGCCATCGTGCCGGGCAGGTCGTCGGCCTTCTCGACCTCGACCCACGCCACGGAGCCCTCCTCGTTCTTCGGCAGGTAGAACGGCGGCGCGGCGTCGGGGTGCTTTTCCTTCCACATCGCGAAGGGGCGCGCCGAGACCTGCACTTGAACGCGCGCCGATTGCGTCGGCATGGTCGTCGTCTGGCTGCGCAGACCGGCGACGCCGCTCTTCGCCTCGCGCGGCGCGGATTCGGTCGGGTTCTCGAGCTTCGCGATGAGCACGCGTGCTCCGAGCGGGTGGTACCAATCCTCGGCGATGGCGCGCGCGAGGTCGGCCGACTTGATCGACTCGTAGGGCGCGGCGGCCTTGATCGCGGTGTACTCGGCCTCGCGGTTCGAGATGTTCGCGAAGCGCACGCTGAAGTACGTCGGCGGATTGCCGCGCAACTGGCCTTCGATCTCGTTACCGCCGGCGAATTGCTGCGACTCGATCTGGCCCGTGTAGAGCTTCCACTCGTAGGCGTCCTGCGAGAGCTCCTCGCGCGGCTTGACCCAGTTGTTCCCGCCGATCACGAGCAGGAACGCAACCAGGATGAAGAGGAAGATCGCGAAGGACCCGAACGAGCGGGACTTCTTCGACTTGTCGTTCTGGGGCGTCTTCGGTTCGGCCATGAGGGTCCTATCGGCGAGGAAGGCGTGCTCCTAGAGAGTCCTCGCCACCGCGCGATCCCATAAAATAGGAATCCACGGGGCTGGAGGGGGAGTCGCGTCGCAAAAAAGCGACGGAAGCCCGTTTCAGATGCGTTTCCAGGGTCACCCGCCGATGGGTGAGCGCTTCTAGTTCACCGGGGCGAACAGCTCCAGGACCAGCTCGTCGGCGATGTACCTGAGCACGCGTTCACGAGCGCGCGCTTCGTTGCTCGGATCGTCCAGGACGAAACCCACGTACCGCCCGGCGCGCACCGGCGGCCCGAGGGCGCGACCGCTGGCACGCTCGATCAGGGTGGCCTCGGCCTCGATCAGGACGCCCGTTTCGAGGAGCGCATTGTCCCGACTGCGCACGCCGCCGCGCTTCTGGTAGGTGCGCACCGTGCCCTGGATCACGACCTCGGCGCGCTCGGGACTCTCGATCGGCACATCGGTCAGGTCGCGCAAGGCGCGCGAGATCTCGTCGTAGAGGGGGCGTTCGACGTCGCGCTCGGGGGTGTCGTTGCCGAAGAACACGATCCCGACGCTGCCGTGCTTCTCCGAGACCCGCAGGCCCGCGTCGTAGCCGCAGGCGGAAAGGAGGATTCCCAGGCCGAGCGCGAGGAGGGCTCTCACGGCACGCCTTGGGCCGCTTCGCGCGGATCGCCCGCCGGCGGCAGTTCCGAGAGCCAGCCGCGCGCGGATTCGGCGCGCCGCTCGTCGCCCGCTTCCAAGGCCTCCTCGACCGAG
>JBGATY010000211.1:0-6192 GCA_044228955.1 Planctomycetota bacterium
GAGACTTGCGGGTGGTCTTGATCATCGAGATGTCCCGTGGAATGGGGGTTTGGACTGGCTTGGTTTCCCCGGTAGGAGAGCGCGCGCCCATCAAGATGACGTCAAGAGCCTGCGAAGATGACGAGGAAGAAGGCGTGGGGCGAGGGCTCGGACTGGATGAGGCGAGAGCCGGGACTCCGGAGAGACCCAGCTGAAGGCCATAGCATGGTATTTAAAGTGCATTTAGATGCACTTTGAACACCCATTGCTCATGCCGACGGCGCCGCTGGCCGCTGTCCGGGTGACACGATCGATGTTCAGCCCAATTAGAGGCCGTTTAGATGCCCTTTGCGTGCGGCTCGCCAGGTCCTGATCTCCGTTGAGGCCGAGCGTGATCCGACCCGACATCCGGCTCGCGAGGTCCGCGTCCGAGTCGTCCGTGAGCTGCCGATTCCGACTGCTCTTTCGCGTCTCGGCCCTACGTGCGGACGTACTCCCATTGTGTCGAGCGTGCCCGCTCTCGAGCGTATGTCCGATCGCTCGCGCAGCTCACCCGCGCGCTCGCTTGCCGCGCACTCGGTCGTTCCCTATAACCTTGCCCCCGTTGCCGTCGAATGGGTTGCGCGAAGGCTGTTCCTCGCGCGCGATCCGGACTCGGCCACGAACGCGCCCGGAGCTCCACCCTGCGGTCCGACCGCACGGGAGGCAGCGCTGGACGCGTGGCCCCCGCCGCGAGAGCCCGTCTTCGAATGGCACAGATCTTCCACAAAAGCTTCAACTCCCTGGCGAAGGTCTCCATCGTCGCCGGCGGATTGGTCGCCCTCACCGCGGTCGGATACGCCGCGCTGCTCTTCAACCGAAACCCGGCCGTTACGCAGGTGGGCATCTCGCGCGAACAGCCGGTGCCCTTCAGCCACGATCACCACGTCGGCGGCCTCGGCATCGATTGCCGCTACTGCCACACGACGGTCGAGGTGTCCGCGAAGGCCGGCGTGCCGCCGACGAAAACGTGCATGACCTGCCACAGCCAGGTCTGGAAGGACGCGCCGCTCCTGGAGCCGGTACGCGCGAGCTTCCGCGAGGACAAGTCGCTCGAGTGGTTGCGCATCCACGACCTGCCCGACTTCGTCTATTTCGACCACTCCATCCACGTCAAGAAGGGCGTCGGATGCGAGACCTGCCACGGACGCGTCGACAAGATGCCCCTCATGATCCGGCAGAACACGCTGAACATGGAGTGGTGCCTCGAGTGCCACCGTGATCCCGTCAAGAACCTGCGTCCGCGCGAGGCCGTCTACGAGATGGACTGGACCACCCAATACTTCGTGAAGGCGCGCGCGGCGGCGCTAGACGAGCACGGTCATCCGGCGAAGGACGACCTCGAGATCCAACGCGAGCTCGAAGCCATGCAGCAGAACCTCGCGCGCGAATACAACGTCCACACTCAAATCAACTGCTCCATTTGCCACCGATGATCGAGAGCCAAGAGATCAAGAAGCGTCAGTCCCGCGACTCTGCTCTCGACAACCAGCCCACCGATCGCGTCCCCGCGGAACTCGCGGGCAAGACCGGGTCGGAGTTCTGGCAGAGCCTGGAGGAGCTGTCGGGCACCGACCGCTTCAAGGACTACATGCAGCGCGAGTACCCGACGCAGGCGTCGCGGCTCCTCGACCTGCCCGAGCGCCGCACGGTGCTCAAGCTGATGGGCGCTTCGCTCGCGCTCGCGGGCTTCAACTCCTGCACGCGCCAGCCCGACGAGAAAATCGTCCCGTACGCGAAGAATCCCGAGTCGATGATCCCGGGCCAGCCGTTGTACTTCGCGACCGCGATGCCGTGGTCGGGTGGTGCGATCGGACTGCTCGTCGAGAACCACATGGGCCGTCCGACGAAGACGGAGGGCAACGAGCTGCACCCCGCGAGCCTCGGCGCCACCGATTCGTTCGCGCAGGCCTGCGTGCTCGATCTCTACGACCCCGATCGCGCCCCGCGCGGGGGGCAACGCGGCCGCATCAGCACCTGGGACGAGTTCCTGACCGCCATGCGCGCGCAGATGAACGTGCAGGCGCAGCGCCAGGGCAGCGGCCTCCGCATCCTGTCGTCGACGATCACGTCACCCACGCTCGCGAACCAGGCGCGCGAACTGCTCGCGGCCAATCCGCGCGCCAAGTGGACGCAATACGAAGCGGTCAACCGCGACAACGCGCGCGCCGGCGCGATCTCCGCGTTCGGGGTGGACGTGTCCGTGCACGCGTCGTACGACAAGGCCAAGACCATCGTCGCGTTCGAGCACGATTTCCTCGGTGGCGGGCCTGAGCAAGTCCGCGCCGCGCGCGAGTTCATGAAGAACCGTCGCGTGCGCAAGGGCGCGACGCTGATGAACCGGCTGTACGTCGTCGAGAGCGCTCCGACGCAGACCGGGTCGGTGGCCGATCACCGCCTCTCGATGAGCTACTCGAACGTCGGCGACGTGGCGCGACTGGTGGCGAAGCGTCTTGGGATCGCGGTCTCCGGCGTGAACGACCCCGCGCCGGAAATGGCGCGCTTCGCCGAAGTCGTCGCGAAGGACCTGGAAGCGTCCAAGGGCGTTTCGATCGTGACCTGCGGCGATTCGCAGCCGCCGGCCGTGCACGCGATCGTGCACGCGATCAACGCGACGCTCGGCAACACCGGCAAGACGATTCGATACCTCCCGCCGATCGAATGCCTGCCCCAGGCGACCGGGCAAGTCGAGGCGCTGAGCGCGCTCGTCGCCGAAATGAATGCCGGCCAGGTCGAGATGCTCGTGATCCTCGACTCGAACCCGCTGTTCGACGCGCCCGCGGACCTCGATTTCCGCGCCGGACTCGCGAAAGTGCCGTTCCGCGCCCTGCTCTCGCAGCGCGAGGACGAGACATCGCTGGAATGCGACTGGATCGTGCCGATGGCGCACTTCCTCGAGAGTTGGAGCGACGCCAAGGCCTTCGACGGCACGGTCACGCTCGTTCAGCCGCTCATCGCGCCGCTCTTCGGCGGCAAGACGGCGCACGACGTCGTCGCGGCCCTCCTCGGTCAGGGCGGCCAGTCCTCGTACGACGTCGTGCGCGGCTACTGGCAGAAGCAGAAGGCCGACGGTTTCGATCTGAACTGGCGGCGCTGGCTGCACGACGGTCTCGTCGCGGGCACGCAGAGCGCCCCGGTCACGACCACGCTCAAGGCGATCGACGACAAGCCCGCGCAGAGCGCGCCCGGCCTCGAGGTCGTGTTCAAACCCGATCCGACCTTGTGGGACGGCCGCTTCGCGAACAACGGTTGGCTGCAGGAACTCCCGAAGCCGATCACGAAGATCACGTGGGACAACACGATCCACGTTTCGCCGCGCACGGCGAGCGAGCTCGGCCTCGACGTCGGCGACGTCGTCACGGTCGACGTGGGCGGCCGCAAGGCCACGGGCCCGGTGTGGGTCAGCCCCGGCCACTCCGACCGCTGCGTCACCGTCTACTTCGGCGGCGGCCGCTCGAAGTGCGGCCATGTCGGCTCGAACACGGGCTTCGATGCCTACCCGCTGCGCTCGAGCACGGCGATGTGGTCGGCTTCGGGCGCGACGCTCGCGAAGACCGGCGACAAGACGAAGATCGCCTCAGTGCAAGACCACGTCGACTACGAAGTCGTGCAGCACGAGACCGAGAAGCGCGAAATCATGCGCGTGCGCAGCGTCGCCAACTTCGCGAAGGATCCCTCGAGCCTCGACGCCGAGGCGCGTACCGGCCGGCCCGAGCACGCTCACGGCCCGACGTCGATGTACACGCTGCCGGTCGAGGGCGAGAAGGAGCGCGGCCAGCGCCTCGTCAGCGAGTACCAGTGGGGCATGGTCATCGACCTCGGCGCCTGCACGGGTTGCGGCGCGTGCGTCACGGCTTGCATCGCCGAGAACAACATTCCCGTCGTCGGCAAGGACCAGGTCCTGCGCGGTCGCGAGATGCACTGGATGCGCATCGACCGCTACTTCGAGGGTCCGAAGGAGAGCCCGCGCTTCCACAACCAGCCGCTGCCGTGCATGCAGTGCGAGAACGCGCCGTGCGAAACGGTGTGCCCGGTCGGCGCGACGACGCACAGTCCCGAGGGGCTGAACGAGATGACCTACAACCGCTGCGTCGGCACGCGGTATTGCTCGAACAACTGCCCGTACAAGGTCCGCCACTTCAACTTCCTGCTGTACAGCGACTACGCGACGGAAACGTTGAAGCTGCAGCGCAACCCGGACGTGACCGTGCGCTCGCGCGGCGTGATGGAGAAGTGCACCTACTGCGTGCAGCGCATCAACCAGGCGCGCATCACGGCGAAACGCGAGGACCGCTCGATCCGTGACGGCGAAGTCGTCACCGCGTGCCAGCAGGTCTGCCCGGCGGCGGCGATCACGTTCGGCAACATCAAGGACAAGAACTCCGCGGTCGCGAAGCTGAAGGACGAGCCGCACAACTACTCGCTCCTCGACGAGGAGTTGCAGACGAAGCCGCGCACGACGCACCTCGCCAAGGTTTCGAATCCCAATCCCGAGTTGGAGTTGACCTGATCGGGGTCACGCGGTTGCTGCGAAACTCAGGACCACACCACTGCCCATGAGCGAACAAGCCATTCACGACGAGAAATCGGACCTGATCGGCCCCGGCCACACGCTGGGGACGATCACGGACAAGATCAGCGAGATCGCGCTCGTCGAGCCGAAGAAAACGCCGCTCGCCTGGCTGGCCGTCACCGGCATCGCGAGCCTCGGCGTGCTCATGCTGGGCGTCACGGTCGTGAACCTCGTCTTCACGGGTATCGGCATCTGGGGCAACAACGTCCCGGTCGGCTGGGCGTTCGACATCATCAACTTCGTGTGGTGGATCGGTATCGGTCACGCCGGCACCCTCATCAGCGCGGTGCTGCTGCTCCTGCGCCAGGAATGGCGCACCTCGATCAACCGGTTCGCCGAGGCGATGACGATCTTCGCCGTCATGTGCGCGGGCATGTTCCCGCTGCTGCACACCGGTCGCCCGTGGCTCGCGTTCTGGCTGCTGCCGTACCCGAACACGATGGGCATGTGGCCGCAGTTCCGCTCTCCGCTGATCTGGGACGTGTTCGCGGTGTCGACGTACGCCACGGTGTCGATGCTGTTCTGGTACGTCGGCATGATCCCTGACCTGGCCACGTTCCGCGACCAGGCCAAGAACAAGATCGCGCGCATCGCCTACGGCGCGCTCGCCATGGGCTGGCGCGGCGCCGCGCGACACTGGGATCGCTACGAGACGGCTTCGCTGCTCCTCGCGGGTCTTTCGACGCCGCTCGTGCTCTCCGTCCACTCGGTCGTGTCGTTCGACTTTGCCGCGGGCATCATCCCCGGCTGGCACACGACCGTGTTCCCGCCGTACTTCGTCGCGGGCGCCATTTTCGCGGGCTTCGCGATGGTGTTGACGCTCGCGCTGCCGATCCGCGCGTTCTACGGCCTCAAGGACTTCATCACCGAGAAGACCTTGGACAACATGGCCAAGGTCCTGCTCGCCACGGGACTCATCGTCACCTACGGGTACGCGATGGAGGCGTTCGCCTCCTGGTACTCGGGCTCGGTGTACGAGGGCTACGTCCTGCAGAACCGCCTGAGCGGACCGTACGCGCTCTTCTACTGGGCGCTGATCCTCACGAACTGCACGATCCCGCAGATCCTGTGGTGGGCGCCGGCCCGCCGGAACATCTGGATCCTGTTCGCCGTGTCGATGTCCGTGAACGTCGGCATGTGGCTCGAGCGCTTCGTGATCATCGTGCAGAGCCTGCACCGCGACTACCTGCCGTCTTCGTGGGGCATGTACGCGCCGACGATCTGGGACTGGGGCATGTACCTCGGGACCATCGGCTTCTTCCTCACGAGCTTCTTCCTGTTCATCCGCTTCCTGCCGATGATCGCGATCTTCGAGATGCGCCTCCTGGTGCCCAAGTCGGGCATCACCGGCAAGGAGGACGCGCACGGCGGCTCGCACGGAACGGCTCACGCGTCCCCGGCCCCGACGATGCACGACCACGGCGGGAGGAACTGACATGGCCTCCAAGAAGACGACGGCGATCCACGGCCTGCTGGCCGAGTTCGACAAGCCCGAGGCGCTCATCGAGATCGCGCGTCAGGCGCGGGCCGAGGGCTTCACCAAGGTCGAGGCCTTCTCGCCGATGCCGATCCACGGCATCGACGAGGCGATGGGCCTGAAG
>JBGATY010000212.1:0-6133 GCA_044228955.1 Planctomycetota bacterium
ATCCTCGACCTTTCGGCGCCGGATCAGGAGACGGCGGCGCGGGCTCAGGGGGGACGGGTTCAGCTTGCGAGCCGCATCTCGGCGCCGGTGTTTGCCGCGTTGAAGCCGCTCGACTTCGCAGCATGTGCAGCGTGGATCGCGCTGGGCATCGCGTGCTGGATGACACGCTCGTGCCGGCGGCGCGCGACAGCGGCAGCCATTGTGTTCGTCCTCGTGGCGTGCATCTGGCCGCTTGTCCGTCCCGCGGACACGACTCCGGCATCGATCAAGGAAGCCGCCGCGCGCGGCGACCTCGTCGTCGAGTGGGCGGTGTTCCCGCCGATCGCGATGGGATACGCCGAGACGCACATGCGCGAGGCATTCCGGCCGCCGTTCGACGCTCCGAGCGGGACCTTCGTCATCGACCGCTTCGGGGACAGCGCCCACGTGCCGCCCGCGCGCGTCGCGTTGCCCTTCGAGCCGCCCGACGGTTCGCCGTGGCGGCATCCGCTCGGCACGGATTCGCTCGGCCGCGACCTGGCGGCGCGGCTCGTGTGGGGAGCGCGCATCAGCCTTTTCGTCGGCAACGCGTCGGCCGTGCTGCTCACGCTGATCGGCGTGCTGCTCGGACTGCTCGCCGGGTGGCGCGGCGGCTGGAGCGACTTCGCGATCTCGCGCGCGATCGAAGTGGTCGTGTGTTTCCCGGCCTTCGTGCTCGTCCTGTGCGCCATGTTCTTCGTGAACCCCGCGTCGGCGCCGCCGCTTGTCGCCGTCGCGGTCGTGATCGGGATCGTCGGCTGGACAGCGGTCGCGCGGCTCGTGCGCGCCGAGGTGCTGCGCGTGCGCGAGCTCGACTTCGTGACGGCGGCGCGCGCGCTGGGACTCTCGGAGAGTCAGATCCTGCGGCGCCACGTGCTCCCCAACGTCATCCAGCCGGCGATCATCGCGTTCGCGTTCGCGGTTGGAGCGGGCGTCCTGACCGAATCGGCGCTGTCGTTCCTCGGATTCGGCGTGCAGGTGCCGGTGCCTTCGTGGGGCGCTCTCGTCTCCGATTCGAAGAGCCCCGACCACGCCTGGATCTGGCTCGTCCCCGGCTTCGCGATCTTCACGGTGGTCGCGGCCTACAACATCCTCGGCGAAGCGCTGCGCGACGCGCTCGATCCACGGCATGAGCGCTGAGACGATCTCTGCCGAGAGGGGCGCCTTGTGCATCGTCCGCGGTCTGACCGTGGCGTTTTCGGCCGGATCACAGGGAGTGCGCGCGCTGGACGGCGTGGATTTCGAGATCGAGCGCGGTGAGCGCGTTGCCGTCGTGGGCGATTCGGGTTCGGGCAAGAGCACCCTGGCGCTCGCTCTCGCCCGGCTGCTGCCGCGCGATTCGAGGAGCGAAGGCTCGATCCGCTTCGACGACCGCGACGTGAACGCACTGTCTCGAGACGAGGCGCGCGCGCTGCGCGGCGCGTCGATCGGGATGGTGTTCCAGGACTCGAAGAGCGCGCTCCATCCGCTGATCCGCATCGAGAATCAGGTCGCCGAGGCGTGGACGGCGCACGGCCGCTGTTCGCGCGGGCGGGCGATCGAGCTGGCTCGCGAGGCCCTGGCGCGCGTGGGCCTCGATCCAGAGCGCGTCGGCAGGTCGTACAGCCACGAGCTGTCGGGTGGCATGCGCCAGCGGGTGCAGATCGCGACGGCGCTCGCGTTGAACCCGGCGCTGCTCGTGCTCGACGAGCCCTCGACCGCCCTCGACACCGTCACGCAGAAGCAGATCTTCGATCTCGTGGACCTATTGAGACGGAGACACGGGTTCGCCACGCTGCTCGTGACCCACGACCTGCCGCTCGCCAAGGAGCGCTCCGACCGCGTCGTGCGGCTCGAGCGCGGCCGGATCGTCGACGTGCGTCGATCGGCCGACGTCGTGCTCGCTCGTCCCGTTCGGCCCGCGGCGTCACCCGGCGCCGAACCGCCCGAGTGCGTGCTCGAGGCACGCTCGCTCGCTGTCGCGTACGCCCGGCGAGGGGTGTTCCTCTCGCGGAACACGTCGACGCGCGTCGTCGAGGATGCGTCCCTCGCGATCGCTGCCGGCGAGACAGTCGCGCTGGTCGGCAACTCGGGCTCGGGCAAGACGAGCTTCGTGCGCGGACTGCTGCGACTCGTCGAGCCGGTCGCCGGGGCCGTGCTCTACCGGCCGCGAGCGGGTGCCCCGGTCGTCGATCTGCGCGCGCTCGATGCTCCGCGTCTGCGGGCCACGCGACCCGCACTGGGCATCGTGTTCCAGGATCCGGCGACCAGTCTCGATCCCAGGCAGCGTGCGCGCGACGTGCTGGCGGAGGCGCTGTCGGTGCGCGCAGTCACGCCGCGCGAATCCGACGAGGCCATCATGCGCATCCTCGAAGGCGTGGGGCTCTCCACGGCTCACCTCGAGCGCTTTCCGCACCAGCTCTCGGGCGGCGAGGCCCAGCGCCTGTGCGTGGCGCGCGCACTGGCCACGAAGCCGCGCGTGCTCGTGCTCGACGAGGCCCTCTCGAGCCTGGATCCGACGACGCGCACGCGCATCCTCGACCTCCTCGCCCGGCTCCGGCGCGAAGAGGGACTCGCGTGTCTGCTCGTCACGCACGACCTCGCTTCGGTCGAGACGTGCGCCGACCGCGTGGCGGTGATGGCTCGCGGGCACATCGTCGAGTGCGGCGCGACCGAGCGCGTGTTCGCCGCCCCGGTGCACGCCCAGACGCGCGCGCTCCTGGAGGCGCGCCCCGGATTCAGTTGATCGCCACGCCGAAGTCCCGCCGCAGGATCGCGCGCAGCTCGTCGAAGTTCGCGATCGTGTAGTCGGGCCGGATCGACTTGCCTTCGAGCCCGTGTCTTGCCGCGCGTTTCGCCCAGACGGTGATCATCCCGATCGACATGGGCGGGGCGATGTCGTGTTCGGGACTGTCGCCGACGTACATCACTTCGTTCGCGGGCAGGCCGAGGTCGGACAGCGCCGTGACGTAGAGCTTCGGATTGGGCTTGTTGATCCCGATCTGATCCGAGATGAACACGGCCTTGGGATCGAGGAAGGGCACGAGTCCGAGCCGGACCAGCTTCTCGGCCTGCTTCACCGTCCAGCCGTGCGTGATGACACCGAGGCGCAGGCCGGTCTTCGACAGGTCACGAAAGAGCGGATAGGTGTCGTCGAACCCCTTCAATTCGCGGAACTTCGTGTCGTGGTAGGCCGCGACGCCGGCCGCGACGATGAGCGCGGGGTTCTTCCGCGCGAGCGATGCCGGCCGCAGTCGCTGAATGAGCTTGTCGAAATGGTGCTCGTAGTTCGACGTGAACTCGGCCAGGACTTCCTCCAGTTCCTTGAGGACGACCTCGTGCGGGATGTCGAGTCCGGCGGCATTCATGGCCATGACGGCGTTGGTTCGCGCCCGGCGAGCGAACTCGGTCGTGGAGTAGAGCGTGTCGTCGATGTCGAAAAGGATGGCGGAGAGCTTCTTCACGCCGCCCATTGTCCAGGAGTCGAGGCTCGGAGTCAGCCCTTTTGACCAAGTCGTCCGATCCCGGGAGGCCGACGGTCCATCCGCCCTCCGCACCCACGCCGGTTTTTTTGAAGGCCCGGCTTCGAAGAAGCGGGCGAGCGGCGCACAATCCCGGCTGCGATCCGTCGCGTATCTCGCCCCATGCCGACTCGAATCCTGACGTTGAACGCGGGCTCCCAGAGCCTCCGATTCGCCGTGTTCCGTGCCGGCCCGACTCTCGAACGCGAGGTCTCTGGAGAGGTCGAGCGCATCGGTCTTTGCGCTCCCGTGCTCACCATCACCGCCGGGGGTTCGGGGAGATCGACGCGGCTCGAACTCGACATCCTCGATCACGCCGGCGCCCTCGAGCCGATCCTCGCAGGAATCGCGGGGCTTCTCCCCGGGGTCACCGTGGAGGCGGTTGGCCATCGCGTGGTGAGCGGAACGCTCGACGACGACGCGCCGCGACTCGTGACGCCCGAGCTCCTCCTCGAGCTGCGGCGCTTCGAGTGCTTCGACCCGGAGCACCTGACCGCCGCGATCAGGCTGATCGATGCGGTCGAGCGCCGCCTCCCCGGCCGCGCCCAGGTCGTGTGCTTCGACACGCGCTTCCATCACGGTCTCCCGCGCGTCGCGCGCATCCTCCCGATCCCGCGCCGTTTCGAGGCGCTGGGCTTGCGACGTCGCGGCTTCCACGGCCTGTCGTTCGAGTCCCTGATGCAGGAACTCGAGCGCCGCGGCGGCAGGGAGGCGGCGGCAGGACGGGTCGTGCTCGCGCACCTCGGCAACGGCGCGAGTGTGTGCGCCGTGCACCACGGCCAGAGCGTCGACACCACGATGGGTTTCACCCCGACGGGCGGCCTGCCGATGGGCAGGCGCTCGGGCGACCTCGATCCGGGGGTCGCCGCGTTCCTGTGCGCTCGGGAGGGCCTGGACCCGGCCGGACTCTTCGACCTGCTCACGCATCGCTCCGGACTCCTCGGGGTGTCCGAGACGAGCTCTGACGTGCGCGATCTCCTCGCGCTCGAGGCGCAGGATCCGCGTGCGGCGGAAGCACTCGCGCTCTTCGTGTACCGCGTCAAGCAAGCCATCGGGGGCATGGCGGCGGCTCTCGGCGGGATGGAGACCCTGGTGTTCTCGGGCGGCATCGGCACGCACTCGTTCGAGATCCGCGGGCGGATCTGCGCCGGACTTGGATTCCTCGGGATCGAGTTGGCAAGGGAGCGGAACGAGGTCCACGCCGAGGTCGTCTCGACCGATCGGAGCCGCGTGACGGTCCGCGTGATGCGCACGGACGAGGAAGTCCAGATCGCGCGCACCGTCCTGCGTCACCTCGCCCCCTGATCGTCGTCCGCGACCGGAGCCGTCCCTACTCGGCGCGGAGAGCCTCGATCGGGTCCAGGCGTGCGGCCCTGCGAGCGGGAAGCGCGCCCGAGAGCAGTCCCGCGGCGAAGCTCACGACGAGCGCGGCCGCGACGTAATCGAGCGGCGTCTCGATCGGCAACCCCGGCACTGCGAGACGCCCTATGGCGGCGATCGACAGCCAAAGGACGACACCAGCCGCGCCGCCGAACGAGGACAGCAGCGCGGCCTCGATCAGGAACGAGCGTTGGACCTGGCCGGCGGTGGCGCCGAGCGCGCGCGCGAGGCCGATCTCCGACGTGCGCTCGCCGACGGCGATCCACATGACGGTCAGGATCCCGATCGCGCCGACGAGGAGCGAAATCCCCGCCATCGCCGCGACCGAACCGGTGACCACGTCCATGACGTCGTCGAACACGCCGAGCATGGCCGCCTGGCTCGTGATGGTGAAGTCCTCCTCTCCCCGGTGGCGTGCGATCATCGCGGTGCGCACGGACTGCACGACCCGATCCGCGCCTTCACCCGGCTCGAACATCACGTGGATCTCGTTCAGCCCCTCTTGATTGAAGATGCGCATGTGCGCGGCGACCGGGACGTACGCCGAATCGTCGAGATCGAAGCCGAGCAGCTTGCCTTTCGGCGCCATCACCCCGATCACCCGGAAACGCCCGCCTCCGATGCGCACCACGCCGCCGAGCGCCGATTCGTCGCCGAACAACTCGCGCGCGAGCCTCGGTCCCAGCACGGCAACCATCGACCCTCGGCGCGGGTCTCCGGCCGGCAGGAACGACCCGAGAGCGACGTCGGTCCCCAGCACCTGGAGCAGGTCCGCGGTGGCGCCGTAGATCAGGACGCTGCGTCCGCGCTCTCGAGCCTCCACGCGCGCGAGCCCGACCGTCTGCGGCTGCGCGGCACGGACTCCCGGCAGGCGCGCAATCGCCTCCGCGTCGTCGATCGTGAGCCGGCGCGTCGTACCGCCGAGCATGCCCGGCATGCCGCTCGTGCGCGTCTTGCCGGGGGTCACCGAGAGCAGGTTCGTCCCGAACTGGGTGAACGCGTCGAGCACGTGGCGGCGCGAACCCTCTCCGATGGAGGTCAGGAGGATCACCGCCGCCACGCCGATCGCAATGCCCGTCATCGACAGGACCGAGCGCAGCCGCTGGGCCTTCAGGGCCGAGAACGCCAGGTTCATGCGATCGCCGAAGAGCAAGTCATCGTTCCTTTCAGCGTTTGGACAGCGCCGACAGGGGATCCAATCGCGTTGCCTGCGCAGCGGGAAGCAGTCCGAAAAC
>JBGATY010000213.1:0-6129 GCA_044228955.1 Planctomycetota bacterium
CTTGTGCGGCAGGAGCTGCCCGAACCCGTTCGACACCTGCACCAGGTCCATCGAGCCGGCCTGGCTGCTACCGCCGCTGCTGCCCCCGCCACATCCGCCCAGGAGGAGGCCCGTGCCCGTCAGGCACGCGACCGCGAGCGAGCGTCCAATCGTGAGTGTGTTCGTCATTGTCAGGATCGATCCGGAACTCTGCTGACCGTGGGAAGAATGCAACGAGCGCGGGAGCGGCGCGCGGCTCGGGTCGGAGCGTGAGGCCACCGAGCGGCGCACGCGGCGCACTCGGGGGTGGATAGATTGCCAAGCGCGTCGCGAACCGGCCACCGCCGGCCGTGCCGAACAGGTTCGGAACGCGGTGTGCTCGGCGGCTCGGATGCGGGCGTCAAGATCCGTGCCCGCGCCGGTGCCCGTCCGGCCCCCCTTACCCGGGCGGAGGGCCGGGGTTTCCCACCCGCTCCGCGCGGCGGGACGCGGGCGCGCCTCGCGACACCGCGCACATGCCGTGCGCGGCCGCACGGCAAGGAGCTGGAGGGCGCGGAGCGCGGGGCTGGACGGCGCGGAGCGCGAGGCAGGTCGGCGGAGCGCGCCCGAGGCGCGGAAGTGCAGCCTTCCTCCCGCGCGGACGCCTCCGCGGCGCGCGTGCGCGCGAACCCGCTGTAGGGGCTTTTTCGACGGGCTGCTAGGCTCCCGGAATGGCCCGGTCCGAGCACGTGTTCGATCCGCAGGCGCTCGAGGCCGACGCACCCGGCGCGAGCCCCGAGCTGGAGGTCGAGTCCAGCCTGCGTCCGCGCTCCCTCGAGGAGTTCGTCGGCCAGGAGCGCGTCCTGGCCAACCTGCGCATCGCCGTCGCCGCCGCGCGCGGACGGTCCGAGCCGCTCGACCACGTGCTCTTCTCGGGGCCGCCGGGCCTGGGCAAGACGAGCCTCGCGCGCATCCTCGCGCGCGAGCTCGGCTCGCACCTGCACGCGACCAGCGGTCCGGCGCTCGAACGTCCGCGCGACCTCGTGGGCATCCTCACGCAGCTCGGGCGCGGCGACGTGCTCTTCGTGGACGAGGTCCACCGCGTCCCGGCCGCCGTCGAGGAGTACCTCTACTCGGCGATGGAGGACCACGCGATCGACGTCGTGCTCGATCCGGGGCCGAGCGGCCGCTCGGTGCGCCTGGGCGTGCAGCCGTTCACGCTGGTCGGCGCGACCACGCGCGAAGGCCTCCTGTCCGCGCCGTTCCGTTCGCGCTTCGGGATCGCGGAGCGCCTGTCGCCCTACCCCGTCGACGAGCTCGAGTGGATCCTCGTGCGCTCGGCCGACATCCTCGGGATCGCGCTGGCGCTCGACGCGGCGCGCACGATCGCAGAGCGCGCGCGCGGGACGCCGCGCATCGCGAACCGCTTCCTGCGGCGCGTGCGCGACCTGGCCCAGGTGCGCGGCGAGAAGCGCATCGGCGGCGCGCTGGCGCGCGAGGCGCTGGCCGCGCTCGGTGTCGACGACAACGGGCTCGAGGAGCTGGACCGCCGCATCCTCGCCGTGCTCGTGGCGAGCGGCGGACAACCCGTCGGCATCAAGACCATCGCCGCCGCCGTCGGCGAGAGCGAGGACACGATCGAGGACGTGTTCGAACCGCACCTCCTGCGCCAGGGCTTCCTCCACAAGACCGGCCGCGGCCGCGTCGTCACGCGCGCCGGCTGCGGTGCGATCGGCGTGGACCCGGCGGCGATCCAGGGCGAGCCGGGACTGTTCCCCTGACCGTCCAGCCCAGAGCCGCTTCCGCCGCGCCGATGTCCATCGCGAGTTCGACCCGTGCCGGTTTCGGATTCCGTCTGCTCGCGCGAGCCCGCGCGAGCGGTGCGCGGGTCGGCGTCTTCACGACGCCGCACGGCGACGTCGCGACGCCGGCGTTCATGCCGGTCGGCACGAAGGCGACCGTGAAGGGCGTCTTGCCGCGCGACCTGCGCGAGCTGGGCGCCACGATGATCCTGGCGAACACGTACCACCTGCACCTGCGGCCGGGCGAGGACGTGATCGCCGCGCTCGGAGGCCTGCACCGCGTGATGGCCTGGGACGGTCCGATCCTCACCGACTCGGGCGGCTACCAGGTCTTCTCGCTCGGTCACCTGGCGAAGATCGACGCCGACGGCGTGTCGTTGAAGAGCGTGGTCGACGGCTCGCCCGTGCGCTTCACGCCCGAGCGCGTGATCGACATCGAGCGCAAGCTCGGCGCGGACGTGGCGATGGCCTTCGACCACTGCCCGAGCGATCCGACGGATCGCGCGCAGGTCGCGGCCGCCGTCGAGCGCACGCACGCGTGGCTCGGACGCTGCGTGCGCCGCCACCGCGAGCATGGCGCGGAGGAGACGGGCCAGGCGCTCTTCCCGATCGTGCAGGGCGGCGTGTTCGAGGACCTGCGTCGCCGCTCCGTCGAGAGCGCGCTCGAGCACGATTGCGTCGGCCACGCCGTCGGCGGCGTCAGCGTCGGCGAATCGCGCGAGCACGCGCGCACGGCCGTCGAGATGAGCGCGCCGCTCCTGCCCGAGGCGAAGCCGCGCTACCTGATGGGCGTGGGCACGCCGGCCGACTTCTTCGACGCCATCGAGCGCGGCATCGACCTCTTCGACTGCGTGACGCCGACGCGCCACGCGCGCAATCACCGCGCGTTCACGAGCCGCGGCGAGGTCAACCTGCGCAACGCGAAGTACCGGACCGACGTCGCGCCGCTCGATCCGGCGTGCGCGTGTCCGTGCTGCCGCGACTACTCGCGCGGCACGCTGCGCCACCTGTGCGCGAGCGACGAGATGCTGGGCGGCATGCTCATCTCGCTGCACAACCTGGCGTACTTCTTCGACCTGATGGCGAAGATCCGCGCCGCGATCGAGGCCGACGCACTGGCCGCGCTGCGCGCCGAGGTGCTCGGGGCGATGGCCTCGGAGAGCTGAACCTCGATAGCAGCCTCGCGCACGATTTACGCGCTTCGGCTCGCTGCCACTCACCACGAGTTGGCGAGCGGTTGTACGCGAACACATGTTGCCCGACGTCAGGCAAGGCGTTCGAGATAGAGGAGCAACGACTCTAGGCTCCGACTCCGCAGTCGCGCGCGGTCGGGGCTCCAATCGCCAGACACGAATCTCACGAAATGCGCCGTGTACCCCGGCCCTACCCGCGCACCTGGCGTCGAGGGAAGCAGTTCGAGTGCGAGGCGAGTGCGCTTACTCCGTCGCGCGAGCGCGAGAATCTCTCCGCGTGGATCGTCCAGTTCGTCCGGCAGCAGCGGCAAGCGCCCGACAGGCACTCCGAGACTAGCTGCAAGTCCCTGGGCGTCCGCAAGGAGCCAAGCTTCAACCGAGCGCACCGCGAGGTGTAACCGGAAGCCGGGTGAACTCCGCGGTACGAGCCGCTTGACCAGCGCGGGAGCACAGTCTGCATCGCGGTCCAAGTCGCGAAGCGCCAAGAACTGCATCTTGCGCCCGACACCCGCGTAACTCGCGAGCCGCGCGTCGAGCGCGACTTTGCCGCCTGCGTTGTCGACCCAGCTGAGGTCGAGGGTCGCCTCTCGGGCCAGGCGAACGAGGACCGCCTCGTCGAGGATGCCCTCGCAGGCAGCGAGCAGGGTCTTCATGCTCAACGATCGAACAGGAAGAGTTGTTCGAGCTTGGGCGGCGCCACAAGCGGCAACACTGCGTCGGCCAGGGGAATTCCCGCGTCGACCAGGGCCGTAATCTCAATGCGTGTGCTTGCCGGTTGGACGACGGTCCCGTCTTTCGTTGGCTGGAGAAGCAGCACGTCACCGGGGGCGATGCTTGGATCGGAGAGTAGGTCGGCGGAATGCGTGCTGATCAGGAGTTGCCTTCCCGCGCGCGCAGCGACGCCCGAAAGTAGTGCCGGCAGCCTACGGACGAGCGCAGGATGGAGCGAAAGCTCGGGCTCCTCGAGCAGGAGCGGTTCGTCACCATCCAAGATCGACCACAGCAGTCCGATCAGGCGCAGAGTCCCGTCCGAGAACTGTTCCTCGGTCTGCTGACCGGCGTTGGGGCGCCAGTGCTGAAACACGGCTTCCAGGTGCGGAACGCCGCGAGTGTCCCGGATGACGCGGAGATCGCTTAGTTGCGGAACCGCGACTTGCAACGCCTCGTTCAGCCGGCGCATTCTTGCCGTGAAAACACGCTTGTTCTGACGCTCCATCGCTGCGAGCCGCTCGAGGAAGTCACGACCATGTGGGTCTCCCGCGTGCTCGGAGCCGTTGCGAACATCTCGCAGGAACTGAGGAACGAGGTGCAGATAACGAATTGATGCAAAGCCCTCTGCCAGTACGCGGAACTTCCGGTTGGCGTTGACCTGCTCGAGGTGGGTCTGTGAGAGCCGACTCGGATCGTCTTCGTCGGCGTCGTCGGGGCGGTCGAGCAGAACCTCGTTATTGAGCGTGACCCGCTCCCGCCGGAGAACTGCACGGCGTTGGGCATCCTGAGTGAACTCGAGGTCGTAGGTCCAGGTGGCGCCGTCGATCTCGACGTCGACACCAAGTCGGACTTCGGATCCGCTGCCCCGTGCATGGAGCGAGCGGATTTTCGACACCCCTTGCCGCTCGCGAACCGCGGATTGGAAGCCCCCGCCTTCGGTGGCCACGTCACGAAGGAACCGGAGTGACTCCAGGAGGTTCGACTTTCCTGAAGCGTTCGGGCCGAGAACGAACACGCGCCGGGTGAGCGGGACGTCAACGGCGCGGAAGTTCCGCCAGTTGCGAAGTCGTAGCGCCCGGATCTGCATTGCTGGCGGAGGGTACCACCCTCTCGCGTCCCGTTACTTCTTCTTGTAGTCGGGACAGCGCACCGCGTTCGGGCGCTCGGGCCGGACGCAGGCCGTGCCGTAGTCCCACTTGCACGAGTCGCACAGGTAGCGCTCGCTCTTCAGCGCGAAGAGCCGGCGCAGCGCCTCGACGAGGCGGCGCGTGAACGGGACGTCGCGGGTCGGGTCCTTGGCCATCCGTCTGGAGACGCATCCGGCCCGACGCGCGGGCCGGAGCGTCCGCGGGTCTCAGTGCCCCGGAGGCGCGGAGAGGATCTCGATGCGCGTCACGTCGACGCGCATCGGGCGGTCGGCCGAGCTCTGGTTGCGCGTGGTCGCGCCCATCACGCCGATCTCCGAGCCCTCGAAGAGCGCCAGGTCGTAGCGACCGCTGCCGCACGTGACCTCGGCGCCGGTGCGGCCGCCCCACATCACGAGGAAGCGGTTCGGGTCGTTCACGTCGCGGCGCAGCCAGCCGCGCGCCTGGAAGCGGCCCCACAAGGGATCCTGCGACAGCGCGGCCTCCTCGAGTTGCGCCTGCGCCTCCGCGAGGAGCTTCTGACGCTGCACTTCCTGGAGCGCGGCGTCGCTCTTCAGGCGCGCGATCTCCTCGTGGTAGCCGATCTGCTCGAGGCGCAGCTTCGCCGTGCCGGCCGACGCGCCGTTCGGGTTCTTGGCCAGGTAGCCCTCGAAGCCCGCGCGCACCGCGGACCAGTTCGGCTTGTCGGCGACCTTCGCGGCCTCGTACGCGCGCTCGGCCGCTTCCCACGAGCCCTGCGCGGGCGTGGCGTCGGACTTCGCGGCCGCGGCGCCCGCGACCGACCCGCCGGCGGCGCCCGACTTGCCCGCGTCGGCCTTCGCCGCTTCGCCGGCGGAGACGGGCTTGCCCTCCTTCAGGTCGAAGAGCGCGACGCCGGCCGTCGACTTCTTCACCGCGTCCATCCAGGCCGCGCGCACGTCGACACCCGCCTCGACCGTGCTCGTGTCGGCGGAAGCGATCCACGCGCGCACGCCCGGGGGCGAGACGACCTTGACCCAGTCCTCGCCCAACGCCCTGGTCGGCTCGTTGCGGCCGAGCACGCGCAGGCGATCGCCTTCGTGCAGGCGCTGCTCGAGCGGGAAGCTGTCCTTCGACGAGGCCGGCTTCGGACGCATGAGCACGCCGTCGCCGGTGACCTCGGCGATGCCCGGCTGCGATGTCGCGCGCAGGTACTGGCCGAACACCCAGACGTTCAGGCCCTGCGGCGCCTCGACGGACATCCAGCCGGCCTTGTCGCCGTAGACGGCGAGCAGCGTGCCCGCGGGCAGCGAGGCGACGGCGACGCCCTGCTTGTCGGCGAGGTTGTAGAGCTTCGTCGCC
>JBGATY010000214.1:0-6090 GCA_044228955.1 Planctomycetota bacterium
CTGGACCAAAAACCGCTCCCGGAATACACGTTCGTCGTGCAAGCCACGGGCGATCCGCTGAGCTCGGACTCCAGGCCGAACGCTGCGTGGATGGAGCGGTTGACCACGAGAGCGGATGGAACGTTCACGAGCGTGCGAGCGTTCCCGATCCGCCCCCTGGAGCTCACCCCGATCGACTGGGAATCCACGGTGTTCACGGCCGAAGTCGGGGGCCTGCCGCTGCCGCGGACATCCAGCCCACGCATGCCCGCCAACGTCCTGGGCG
The DNA here is from genome assembly GCA_044228955.1 of Planctomycetota bacterium. Lineage (GTDB taxonomy): Bacteria > Planctomycetota > UBA1135 > UBA1135 > JAEUIA01. The sequence goes on from JBGATY010000214.1 coordinate 266, forward strand.
TGCTCGGGCCCGACGACCGGGTCACGTTCAGGGTTGCCTTCGACGGCAAGCCGCTCGAAATCCTGATGCCCTCTGGTCCCACCTTCGACTTGGAGTTCGGTCGCGTGGACGTCGAGACAGGCGGCCCCGTGATCGGAGCATCGACCGCGCGCCTGATCGCGACGGGTTCGAATGCCGTCGACGAGGGTGCCGCCCTGACGACGACAGTGCGCACGCTCGATCCCGACCACGGTTGGGCGCGCTTCGCCGCGCTGCCGAGGGACGCGTTCTCGAAACCGCGCGGCGCTCGGCTCGAAGTCGTGGCGGCCGACGGGAAGTGGAAGGCGGTCTTGGACGTGAGTGAACAGCTCGAGAAAGGCGTCCGCCGGGTCAAGCTCGAGTGGAAGCCGTGCGCGCGCTGGTCGGGCTCGCTGCGCGGCCTGCGTACGTCGCAACTGGTGCCAAACTGGATCAGCGCCGAGCGCGTGGCCGACGACGGCGGGGTACTCGAGCGCCGGCGCGTGAGCGTCGGACCGGACGGCAGCTTCCTCTTCCAGGGTCTCGAGCCGGGCGCGTGGCGCCTGACGACGCGGCCTCTGCGCGCCAAGGCCTACACGGGTCCCGTGAAGAAGCTCACGCTCGAGGAGCCGGTCAGCGAGACGATCGACCTGGAACGCATCGAAGCCCGGCTCGTGATCGCCGGCCGCGCGATCGGCGGTCCCGTCGTGAAGGGCGCCGGCGAACCGGAGCGTGCGCGCGTCGTCCTGCGGCGGGCGGACGAGCCGCTGCCGTTCAGCGAGATCGGGCTCGTGTGGGCCGCCGTGAACGAGCGCTGGGTCGCCGAGTTTTCCTTCACCGAACTGCCCGAGGGCGAGTACGAGATCGACATCGTGACCGCGGACGGCGAGCCTGCGCGTCGCTACGGGAAGACGAGCGTGCGCGTGAAATCCGGTGGCGCGGCGGTCACCTTCTCGACTCCCTGAGCGATCTCGTCCGCGTTCAAGACACCGCCACTTGGGGACGGTACGCTTTCGGCCCGTGACCGAGCACCGCGACGAATTCGAAGCCCTTTCACCGACCGTCGCCGGAGAAACCGCGCGCGCGATGCGTGTCGGCGAGCGCATGCTCGACGCCGAGATCGAATGGCGGCCGCGCGGCGTCGGGGCCGTGCTCGACCTCGGATTCGATCTCCTGCGCAGTCACTTCGCGTCGTGTTTCGTGCTCGCGACCGTCCTGTGGCTGCCGTGGCGCTTCTTGATGATCTTGATCGTCCCGCAACCCGGTACCGTCGATCCGACACGACCGAGCCAGATCTTCTCCCTCCTCGCCACGGCCTGGGCGGGAAACGTCCTGGCGTGGGTCGCGCAATCGATCGTGACGGCGTTCGTCGCGCGCCTCCTGTACGACGCCGCCTGCGGTCGTGACGCCGGCATCGGCGCCACGCTGGCGCTCGTGGTCCGGCGCCTGCCCGGGCTGCTAGTCCTCGGCGTCGTCAACTTCGTCCTGCTCATGGCCGCCTTGATGGCCTGCTTCGTGCCGATCATCGGCATGTCGTGGGCGCTCGCGCCTCTCCTCAACGTCTACGTGATCGAGAACGTCGGGATCGGACAGGCGCTGAGGCGCAGCTTCCAACTGTCGTTCGAGAACCTCTTCAGCTGGCCGGCCTTCTACACGTTCTGGCGCTGGGTCGGGATCGTGACGGTGTCGAGCCTGTTCATCGCTCCCGTGTCCGGGCTCCTGGTCGTGTTCGAGGTTCCGGAAGCGCGCTCCTGGATCATCGACTACTTCCAGTGGTCCGAAGTCACGGTGGGGGTCGTTTCCATCCTGCTCGGTTCGCTCCTGCTCGGCGTCGCGACCGCGGTTCAGGCCGGCATCCTGACCGCCTACTACATGGATCTCCGCGTGCGTCGCGACGGCGTCGATTTGTCCGGGTGGATGCAGCGCCTGCGCGGCGACGCAGTGCGCACGGCGGCGCCTCCCCGGAGCGTGACGCCGTGATCGCGGCGATCGGCGCGTCCGTTCCCGAGGCGACGGTGCGGACCAAGATCGACGAGATCCTCCTGCGGCCGGAGTTCGGCGGTCGAGAGAATCTCGTCCGCAAGTGGTTCGTCGAGCAGCTGGAGAAGTTCCTGCACGCGATCGGCGATCTGCTCGGGATCCAACCACGGCATGCGGCGGACGCGCTCGTCGTGCTCACCTACGTCGCGCTCGGCACTGCGCTCGTGTGGATCGTGTGGAGGATCGTGCGCGCTCGGCTGGACCGGGCACGGCCCACGGACGCCGGAGTCGTCGAAGCCGATCCCGTGGCCGTGCGACGGGCTCGTGTCGCGGACCTGCGTCGATCGGCCAGGGCGGCGCACGCGGCGGGCGACCGGGTGCTCGCGTTGCGGCTCTACTTCACGGCGCTCGTCGTCGGCCTGGGCGAGAAGGGCGACCTCGAGTACCGCGACGCGTGGACGAATCGCGAGCTGCTCGAACGGGGAGAACCGAGCGAGCGTGTCGAGCGCGAGTTGAGGCCGCTCGTGCGCGATCTCGACGCCAAGAGTTTCGGCGGCATGCCGGCCTTCGACGAGGACGTGGCCGCGATGTCGCGCGTCGTGGACCAGTTGCTCGGGGCCGAGACGCGGTGAAAACCAGCCGAAAAGAAGCTGTTCTGGGCGCGGTGATCCTGGTCGGGATCATCCTGCTGTCGTTGTCCCTGTCGTTGCTGCCCTCGAACACGGGGAGCGAAGGCGAAGGCTCGGTCAGTTCGTCGCGTCCGCTCGGCCGGCGCGGGCTCTACCTGCTCTTGAACGAGACCGGCTTCGACGCGCGCGCGTTCGCCGACGCGCCCCGCGATCTGCCGCACGACCAGAGCATCCTGTGGTTGCCGCGCGCGCCGACGGAGACGATGCCGGAACAGTCGAGCTCGCTTCTCTCGAAGGGCGACCCGGAGCGCATAGGGCTGCATCGTCTCGAGTACTACAAGAGCTTCGTCGAGGGCGGAGGCACGATCGTGCTCGCGGCTGGGGAAGACACCAAACGTTTCCTCGAGGACGCGCTGGGTTTGACCGAAGCCCACGATCTCGAACTCGACACGGCTGTCCCGGGCGACGTCGAACGCGTGCGCACGAGCGGCGGCCTGGACGTCGAATTGTCCGGTGCCGTTTCGGGCGCTTTCGAGGACTTCGACCAAGGAGGCAAGGCGCGCGCCATCTGGACGGTCGAGCAGAACGAGTCCGCTCTCCCGTTCGCGGTCGAGTTCCCGTCCGGACTGGGGGCGGTCGTCGTGCTGGCGAGCGATCAATTCGTCGAGAACCGCCACATCGGCGAGCATCAGCACGCGCTGGCTGCCCTGCGGCTCGTCGAGGAGCTGTCGAAGGGGGATCCGATCCTGTTCAGCGAGTACGAGGCCGGGCGTTGGGATCCGCCTTCGCCGCTCGCGATGCTGTTCGGACGCAACCTGTTCCTCGCGAGCATGCACGGAGTCCTGCTGCTCGGGCTCTTCGTGTGGATGCACGGCCATGCACGCGCGTTCGCGCGCGACCCCGAGCCGCTCGCGTTGTTCTCGCCGTACCTGAGGGCGCGATCCCTGGCAGACGTGTTCACGCGGGGACGCCGTGTCGGAACACTCGCCGCGCTGCTTCGGAGCGGTGCGCTGGCCCGGTATCGAGCGATTGCCCGTCTGCACCCCCGTCGAGCCGGGCCCACCGTGGCGAATGCAGCGGCGCTGCCGCGCGTCGGCGAGCCCGACGTCGTACAGTTCGCCCGCGAGGCCGGCCTCGCCGACCTCGAGGAATCCCTGAAGGACGTGCTCGTGCGCCGGTCCGTCGCGAATACCGCGGACCTCGACGCGCTCGACGCGCGGCTCGAGCACATGGAACGCGAGATCGAACGCAGGATCCACGGCCGTGGCGCCTTATCGAAACGAGTACAAAGCCCATGACGGAAACGCTGGACATCCGACCGAAGAATGCCGCCGTCGCTCTGCGCGAGCGCGTCATCGAGGCGGTGAAGCCGACGATCGTCGGCCTCGAGAAGGAGATCGACGCCTGTCTCTTCGCCGTCGTCGCCGGCGGTCACGTGCTGCTGGAAGGCCCACCCGGCGTCGCGAAGACGATGCTCGTGCGCTCGCTCGCCCGCGCACTCGGCGGATCGTTCGGCCGCGTGCAGTTCACACCCGACCTGATGCCGGCCGACGTCACCGGGACGAGCGTGTTCCATCCGGCGCGCGGCGTGTTCGAGTTCCAGCCTGGACCCGTCTTCGCGAATTTCCTCCTGTGCGACGAGATCAATCGCGCGCCGGCGAAGACCCAGTCGGCCCTGCTCGAGGCGATGCAGGAGGCGTCGGTGACCGTCGACGGCAAGCGCCACGCGTTGCCCGAGCCGTTCGCCGTGTTCGCGACGATGAACCCGATCGAACACGAGGGCACGTATCCGCTGCCGGAAGCGCAACTCGACCGATTCCTGCTCAAGGTGCTGATCGGGTATCCGTCGGCGGAGCGCGAGGCCGAGTTGATCGCCCGCGCGCACGGCCGCCCGCTCAATGCCTCTCCGGAGTCGATGGGCGTGCAGCAGGTCGTGAGCCTCGCCGAGATCCAGTCGGCCCGGGACGCGGCGCGCGCAGTCAGCGTGCGCGAGGACCTGCCTCCGTACGTCGTGCGACTCTTGCGCGCGACGCGCGAGGATCGCGCGATCGTGATGGGGGCCTCGCCGCGCGCCGGCGTCATGCTGGTGGCGGTGGCGAAGGCGCGCGCGGCGCTGGAGGGGCGCGACTACGTCACCCCGGACGACGTCAAGGCCGTCTTCCTGCCCGCGCTCCGGCATCGCGTGCTGCTCGACCCGGCCGAGGAGATCGAGGGCACCTCGAGCGACGACGTCTTGCGCCGCATCCTCGACACGCAAGAGGTGCCGCGCTGATCCCGACGAAGCGAGCGCTGGTCGTCACCGGGATCCTGCTCGCGATCTCGCTCGCCGCCGCATTCGCTGCGCCATTGCGTCTCGCCACGTTCGCGCTGGACGTCGTCTTCGTGATCTCCCTCGGCGTCGATTGGGCGCGCACGCCCAGGCCGGAATCGCTCGATCCGCGGCGCAGGCTGCCTGCTCGCGTCGGCCTCGGGCAACCGTTCACGCGCACGCTGCGGATCGACCTCTCGAAGTCGCCCCGTGCCGGCGGACTCCGTGTCGAGATCGACGAGCAGTTCTCGCCCGCGCTGGCGGTGGTCGAGCGTGCCTTCGATCTGGACGGAGACAGCGAGAACGATCGTGTCGTGAGGCGCGCTCCGCCGTCCCCGAACGATCCGAGCGGGGGGCCGGACGGCGCGCGACTGCCGCGGAACGGCCACGTCGACTTCCCGCGCGTCTACGTCTCGCGCCTGCGCGGCGTGCACGGCGTCGGCGACCTGCGCCTGCGCGTCACGAGTCCCCTCGGCCTGGTGCAGCGTTCGACGCGGCTTTCAGGCGAGAAGTCGATCCAGGTCGAACCGGCGCTCTTGTCGTTGAAGAACAGCCTGAAATTGGCCGCCAGCGAGCGTTGGCGCGATCTCGGCGTGCGCACGACGCGCCGCCGCGGCGGCATGACCGAGTTCGAGTCGTTGCGCGATCACGTGACCGGCGACGACGTGCGCCTCGTCGACTGGAAGGCATTCGCGAAGCGCGGCCGGCCGATCGTGCGCCAGTTCCAGGAGGAACGCGGCCAGGAGTTGATCTTGATGGTCGACTGCGGCCGGCGCATGGCCGCAACGACGTCCGAGGAGTTGCCGCGGGCACGTGGCGCACGCGTCGGTGTCTCGGCGGGCGCGACGAAGCTCGACCACGCGCTCGACGCCGCGCTCGATCCACGCCATGAACCGGCCGAGCCACGGGGC
>JBGATY010000215.1:0-6074 GCA_044228955.1 Planctomycetota bacterium
ATTAGAGTATTATAATAATCATAACAGGTATCAAATATGCCTGATTATGAGTTTATTACCCTCCATCAACTCGTCGGGGAGCTACCGATGAACAGCACAATCGTGGAATTCCTTTTTGGAAAGCCGGCGTCGGAACGCGACGCGATCACCGTGATCCTGCAGGCAGATCCTGCCCGCTCTGGCGAGACCGTAGTCGGGCATCGAAGCGAACTTGCTGCGCGCGACCGCGGCTTTCCACTCGTCGGACCACAGCTCGTACTCGCACGCCTTCGAACCGTTGAGCCAGTGCTCGACGTGCGCGCCCTTCACGACGATGCGGACCTGATTCCAAATTCCCACAGGACGCGTGTAGTCGTGAGCGGGCGCGTGGAGCGCGTAATTCGCCCCGGCTGAAGTCAGCGGATTGCCGCCGTCGGGGTGGTGCTCGCCATCGAGGATCTGCATCTCGGGGCCGGTCTCCCACGGATACGCGTGCGTCTCGGCCACGTGGAAGAACACGCCGCTGTTCCCGCCCTTCTCGATCTTCCACTCCAGCATGAGTTCGAAGTCCTGGTACTCCTCCGCCGTGACGATGTCGCCGCCGCTCCCCGTGCGCGTCAGGGCTCCGGCCTCGACGGTGAACCCGCGCGGCGGTGCGTCCGACTTGTAGCCACGCCAACCCTTCGTCGTCTTCCCGTCGAACAGCAGTTCGAAACCGGCGGCGCGCTCGGCGTCGGTGAGCACGTTTTGTGGCTGCGGCGCCGGCGCGCGCGTTTCGAACACGGGCCGTTCGCGCGGAATGCGATTCAGCGTGTACCACGCCTGCGTCGACCACGGCGCCGCACCGGCTTCGTCGGTGACGGGACCGACGACGCGCAGCGCGACGACGTGATCGGGCTTCAGTCCCTCGACCTCGAGTGCGACGTGCCTGCGTTCGTCGCGTATCGACACGGAATGCACGACGAGCGTCTCGAGATCGACCTTGGGACCGCCGTACTCGTCCGTCGGCACGTAGCGCCATTGCTCGACGTTCCAGTTCTCGCTTTCCCAGCCGACGCCCGCCGCGAGCGGATGCGTGAACTCGAGCTCGAATCCGTTCGAGCGCGCGCTCATCGACAGGATCTCGAAGGGCACGTGCCCGTTGAACGCGGCGCGCTGCAGGCCGTATTTCGACTTGCCCTCCTGGCCCCAGTTGCCGGTCGAACCGATGCCGCCGACGTAGAGCGCGTGGTCGGGACCGAACGAGATGCGGTTGATGCCCGCTTCGAAGCCCTGGCTCCAATCGATCACGCATCCTTGCCACACGCCGTCGACCTGCTCGATGACGTCGCGCTTCACGCCGCCGTGCGTGACGTCGCCATGGCACATCTGACCCGTGTACGGACCCCAGCCGGAGGGAATCGTCGTCGGGTTCGAGGGGCTGTTGCCGATCTCGTTCTGCGGCAGCCACAGGACGGGCGGCGTGACGGCCAGATCCTTCGCGGCGTCGAGCAGCACCGCGCGCGAGCCGTAGAAGGCACCCTTCTCGAGGTGCAGCAACTTGGAGCTCGGCAGCCAGTCGCCCTGATTGTCGGTCAGGAAGATGTCGCCTTGTGGCCCGACGCCGATGCCGTTCGGCGTGCGCAGACCGTGAGCCACCGTCTCGACCGCGCCGCTCTCGATGTTCACGCGCAAGGTCGAGCCGCGACCGGGCACCTGCGGCTTCGTGCTCTTGCCGCCGGGATTGATCGCGATCGCGAGGTTGAAGTAGAGCCAACCGTCCTTCTCGACGAGCCCGAACGCGAACTCGTGGAAGTTCGGCGACACCTCCCAACCCTGGCTGACGCAGCGGTAGCGGTCGCACACGCCATCGTGATCGAGGTCGACGAGCTCCGTCAGCTCCTGTTTCTGCAGCACGAACACGCGCGTGCCCACGACGGCGATCCCGAGCGGTTCGGCGAGCCCGGCCGCGAAGCGCGTGAGCTCGACCTTGGACTTGTCGCCCGAAAGTGCGCCAGCCACGGTCCACACCGCACCGACTTCGTCCCACGTCGTGATCAGCATGCGGCCGTCCGGCAGCCACGCGATCCCGCCCACGCGCGGCTTGAAATCGTCGGGATGCAGCGTCGTGATGTCGAATGCAGGGTGTCCGGCGTCGAGCGGCTGACCATCGCCGGGCCGGCCCTTCGAGAGCGGCTTCATGAGGCGCTTTGGCCCGGGAGCCGTGACGCGCACCTCGCCGGCATGGCAGGAGAGTGCGCTCGTCGGAACGACCGCAAAGTCCGCGTCGCCCGGCTGCTTCCACTCGAGCCTCAGCGTCCAGCCCCCGTAACACTCGAAGAACCACAGCTCGAGCGGATGCAGGCCGGGTCCGAGCTCGACCTCGGTGGTGCGCGGGTCCGCCCCGTGCAGGCCGTCGTGGTCGATCAGGGTCTTGCCGTCGAGCTTCAGGATCGAGCCGTCGTCGCTCGTGAGCCTGAAGGCGTAGCGGCCGGGCGTCCTGGTCTCGAGGTAGCCGTCGACGTGCGCGAGGAACGTGTCGTCGAATCCACCGATCGTCTCGTCCTTCAAGTCGATCGTCGCCTGGATGCGCGACACGTTCGGCGTCTGTCCGGGGACGAGCGGCAGGATCTTCTCCATGGGCTCGCCCACGTAGTAGAAGCGCGCCGAGAGACCGGGTTCGCGCGGGCCGGTTTCGTCCTGCAGGAGGGCGAGCAGTGCGATCGTGGCGATCATTTGGGTGCGGCCGGCTTCTGCGGTTCCTTGGGCGCGAAGACGAGAACGATCCCGTTGTGCGGCGCGTGCAAGGCAAGCGGCAACTGCGACCACACGCGGGTCGACGTGACGTGGCCCTTGTCATCCTTGACGTCTTCGAACCGCTCGCGCTCGAGTGAGTTCGCGATCTTGGCCACCACGCCGTCGGTGCGCAGCGTCAGGTTCAGTTGTTCGCCGTCCAGCAGTCCAATCGCCTCGAAATCGCGGCGCAAGGCAGGCTGCGCGCCGTCACCGAGCGCGCCGTCCTCGAGCTGTTCCGCGCGAAAGAGCTGTCTCGGGCGCACGAACTCCGGGCGTTCGCGCACCGTCACCACGCGGTTCGTGCCGAACTTCACCTGCCATTCGAGGGTGACACGGCCGGCTTCGAGCGCGTAGCCCAGGTACGCGGTCCGCGTCTCGACCGGCTTGCCGTCCACGAACGCCGTCCACGGCGAGCCGTCGACGCCGCTCGTGTACTCCTCGCCCTTGCTCGTCGGCTGGGGCCCGTGCACGGTCGTGTACACCGCGCCGTCGAAGTTCACGCCGCCCTTCCAGGCCTTGACGAGCCCGCCGTTCGCGGTGTCCCAGGCGACCCACATGTCATCGTCGAGCGCCGCGACGAGCATGCGCGCGCGCTGGTCGAGCACGCAGCGGAACACGAAAGGATCGCGGGGACGAACCGGCAGGAGCGGCGCCGGCGGCACCTGTTGCAGGAGCGCGAGGACGAGCGGTGCGAGGATCATGAGGCGATGGTCACGCGGTGCGGTTTCGAGGGATAGAAGACGAACACCAGCGCGAAGCACGCGATCGAGGCGTACATCGGCACCCCGAAGAGACTCTGCGTTTGCGCTCGATTCGCATAGTCGAGCTTGTCTGCGCCATGCTGGGCCCAGTCGGCGATCACGACCGAGAGCTTGCTGCCGACGATGATCCCGAGGCCCACGACGACGAGGTTGTAGAGGCTCTGCGCGCTGGCGCGCACGTCGGGGCTGGTCTCTTCGTCCACGATCATGAACGCGACGAAGATGAAGCAGCCGAAGCACACGCCGTGCAGCGCGACGCCCAGCATCAGCGTCGCGACCGGCGGCAGCGGCACGGCGTCGACGTAGGCGAAGAGCGCCATGCGCAGCGCGTACGCGAGGCACCCGACGAGCAGGATCGACTTGCGCGAAACGCTTTTCGCGATGAGGGGAATGAGCGCGAGCACGAAGATCTCCGACATCTGTCCGATCGTCATCAAGCCGCCGCCGCCGACGCCGAAGATCCCGTTGATCGTGGTCGCGGCCTTGGACTGGAAGGCCGACAGGAAGCCCGACGTGTGCACGAAGTAGAACTGGTGGATGCACGCGATCGGGATCGAGATCAGGAACAGCGCCAACAGGGGTTGGCGCTTGATCTCGCCCAGCGCCTCGAAGGTCGCGTTCCGCTGCGCGCCGCGCATCGGCGGCGTGTGCGGCAGCGTGAACGCGAAAACACCCATGATCGCACCGAGGATCGCGCTCAGCCGGAAGGCGTCCGCGCGCCCCGCCGCATACGCCGTGTCGATGGCCGCCTGCGTCGGGTCGCCGGGCGGCGTGTGGTGGTGCAAGAGCCATTGGCCGATCGCGATGCCCACGACGATCCAACCGATCGTCCCCCACAACCGCACGCGGCCGAAATCGCGGTCGCGATCGGGCAAGTGGTGGAACGCGATGGCGTTCGTGAGCGGCATCGTCGGGCAATACACGAACGAGTACGCGAGCGAGAACCACAGGAAGCCCGAGTAGGTCTCGATGTCGGCGAGCTTCCACATCAACACCGCGCCGATGAGGTGACTCAGCGCGACGTACTTCTCCGTGGCGAAGAATCGGTCGGCGATCTGTCCGGCGAGGAAGGGCGCGAGGATCGCTCCGATCGCGCCGACCATGAACATCGTGCCGATCTGCTCGTTGCTGAAGCCGCGATAGTCCTTCAGGAACGGGAACAGGATCGGCAGCCAAGCCCCCCAGATCGCGTACTGGAGGAACATCATCGTGGACAGACGCGGCTTCAGCGCCGGATGCGCGTCGCTCATGTGTGGAACTTCCTCTCGAGGTGACTGCGGGGGGGGGGCCGGAAGTCGGGATGTTTGGGCTCAGGTCAGTTCATTCGCTGAACGCCGCGTCGAAGGCACGGTTCGAGCGCGGGAAATCGAGCTTGCGCACGAAGCTAGCGGCTTCCTTCGCGCCGTGCTCGCGGTCCATGAGCGCGTCTTCCCATTCGACGGTCAGGGGACCCTGGTAGTCGAGCTGGTTCAAGAGGCGCACGATGCCCTCGAAATCGACGCGGCCGCGGCCCGGAGAGCGAAAATCCCAGTTGCGGCCGGGGCTGCCGAAATCGACGTGGCCGCCAAACGTGCCGATCGGAGTCGGCGCATCGCTCCACCACACGTCCTTCACGTGCACGTTGAAGACGCGCGGCCCGAAGCGGCGCAGGAATTCGAGGTAGTCGACTCCCTGGTACCCGAAGTGCGACGGATCGAAGTTGAATCCGAAGGCCGCGTGCCGATCGATCGCCTGAAGCGCGCGCTCGGTGCTCGCGACGTCGAACGCGATCTCGGTCGGATGCACTTCGAGCGCGAACACGACGCCGAGCTTCTGGAACTCGTCGAGGATCGGCTTCCAGCGTGCGGCGAAGTCGGCGTAGCCGCGCTCGATCGTGCCCGGCACGAGGGGAGGGAACGCGTAGGACTGGCTCCAGATCGACGAGCCCGTGAACCCCACGACGACCGTCCTCCGCGTGCGTTCGAGCTGTTTCTTCACAACTTGAGGAGCAGCGTCGAAGAAGGCTCGCGCGGCTCTCGCCGTGGCGATCATCTCGAGCGCGGCACGGCGGCGCACTCCCTCGGGGGAACCGTCGCCCCAGACACGCTCGGGCAGGATCGAGCGATGGCGTTCGTCGATCAGGTCGCACACCGCCTGACCGACGAGGTGGTTCGAGATCGCGAACGAGTGCACGCCGTGGTCCAGGAGCACCTGCCAGTGACGCTTGCAGTAGCCCTTGTCCGCGAGCGCGCGCTCCACGTCGAAGTGATCGCCCCAGCACGCCAGCTCGAGTCCGTCGTACCCGAACTCACGCGCCTTCGCGGCGAGCGTCGCGAGCGGCAAGTCGGCCCACTGGCCGGTGAAGAGACAGACAGGGCGTGTCACGCGCGGCTCAATCTAACGCGCTCGCGCCCCCCGCGGTACCCGGCTCTCCGATCCCAACACTTCCATCCCGACATCGAACCTTTCCCCGCCGGTAGGACTCCGAGGAGTTGCGGTTCGATCGAGTCGTACGGTGGCCCAGCAAATAATACCCCGTTCACCCCCCAAGGGCCGGGGGCCGCCGCGCGCCCCCCCCCG
>JBGATY010000216.1:0-6066 GCA_044228955.1 Planctomycetota bacterium
ACTCGACGAAGTCACGGTTGAACGTCGCCCCGGCATTGCCGCCGCCGCCGTAAATCTGGCTGATCACGACTTGCTGCGCGCGGGCGTTGCCCGACATCAGCGCGAAGATCAGCGCGAGGAGGCTGAGCGAGGTTCGGATCCAGATCCGACCTGAGAGCGAGAGCAGTGAACACATGATGATGGACTCCTGAGGGAGATGAACCGGTGAGGGGGGAGGATTCCGATGGGGGAACGAAAGGGGCAGCAACCCGCGGCGACTGCCTCGAGGTAGGAAGCCTCTCTCCGAAGTATCCACGGGATCTTGGAATCCGGCTAGGGATCCATTCACCAATCCCTTGCCTCGCAGGGCTGGAAAATCGCGCAGTCCTTGGCTTTCTGCCCTGGAGCTTCTCGTGGCGGTCCCCGACCAGGCTCGGATCCGCGGGATTCGCGTCCGAGCCTGACCTCCGCCCTCGAGGCAGGCTAAACTGCGAAAATGAACGCACGCGCAGGCTTGATGCTGGGGGTGATCTTGGTGGCATCCGGGGCCGTGGGTGGGTGGTGGTTCCTCACCCACCGCTCACCCGGGGAGACCGCCCTCTCGGCCACGGTCCAACAGGCCTCGACCCCGCCCTCGGCCCGCGCCGAGGACCTGACCGCCCCCGAAGGGGATCGTGCAGTCGTGAGGACTGGCGGGGAGACGCAGACCAAGCCCACGACTAAGGAAGCGGGGTCGACCCCGAATGCAGGCCGGGCCCCGGATCGCGCGGCGATCGCGCGGCCGGCCGAGGTGGTCGAGGAGCCACCCGCCCCCCTGGTGCTTCCAGAGGGGGGGAGCCTCGAGAAACCGAGCACACTGGAGCCGATCCTGGCAGGTGGTTCGGCGATCTCAAGTCATTATGCAGCATCGACTTACAAAGATCGATCGGAACGGCTTCGCACGCTGGAAGCGGCCCTCGACCTCGGCGAGCCGAGCGACCCCTACCAGCAAGAGTCGTACGGGGCGCTGAAGTCGGAACTGGTCTGGTTGCGGGAACACCTGGGCAACCCCGAAGGGACTCCGAAGAAGTAGGACTCCAGACACCCGTCCGCTGGCGCGCGATCCGCTGCAGGCGAGTCTTCAGCCGTCGCTCGAAGGGCTGTGGTGGAACGGTCTGCCGGCTCGGTAGCACTCGAGTTGCGCCCCGAACCGCTGCACCGCGCTCGAGTCCTGCGCCTCTCGAGCCAAGTCCGCGGCGCGTTCCCCAGCCGCCACCGCATCCGCATACCTCCCGGCCTCGGCGTAGGCAGCCGCCAGCGTGCTGAAGAGGACGTAGTTCGGATCATGCGGCAGATCGCGCGCCTGCTCCGCCAGGCGCACCGCCTCGGCTCCATCGCGGTGCTTGGCGTCGGCATGGGTAGCGCGTACCCAGGCAATGTTGTTCAGAGCATCGAGATCGTTCGGCGCGCGCTTCAGCACCTCGCGGTAAGCCGCGATCCCTTCCTCGACGCGGCCCTGGAGCGTGCGCGTGATCGCCATCGACCGGTGCGTCTCGACGTCGCCCGGCTCGAGTTCGAGCGCGCGCTGCAGGTGCATGCTCGCCTCGTCGAGCCGGCCTCGAGCGCACAGCGCCGCACCCAGTTTGGCGTGCGCGGCGGGGAAATCGGGATCGAGGCGCAGCGCCGCCTCGTACTCGGGGATGGCCTCGTCACCGCGTCCCGCCTGAGTCAGGGCCCAGCCCAGGTTCTGGTGGATTTCCGCCGTGTTCTCGGTGCGCGCGGCGATGCGGAAGTGCGCGATCGCTTCCTCGTAGCGTCCCTTGTTCCCGAGCGCGGTGCCCAGGTTGTTCTCGGCGTCGGGGAAGTTCGGGATGATGCGCAGCGCTTCCTCCAGGTGCGCGATGGCCAGGTCGATCTCGCCGTCCATCAACAAGGCACTGCCCAGGTTCTGGTGCGACACCGCGCTGGGCGGCGCAACGGCCAAGGCGTGTGCAAAAAGCGTGCGCGTGTCCTTCCACAGCGCCGCCTGACGCGCGGTCATGATCCCGCACGCCGCGAGCACGAACAAAGTGACCATCGACAGGGTGACGCGCGCCGGACGCGAACGCAGGGCGAGTTCGGACACGTACCACACGACCGCGATACCGAGCCCGATCGACGGGATGTAGGTGTAGCGATCCGCGTGCGACTGCGCTCCGACCTGGACGAGTCCGATGACCGGCACGAGCGTGCCCACGAACCACAACCACCCGACGAGCAGATAGGGATGCCGCGAGCGCGCTCGCCAAGCGAGCACGGTCACGATCACGAGCAGCGCCACACCCACACTCGCCAGTTCGACGGGCCAGCCGTTCACGAGCGGGTAGTACACCGCCAGGTCGTGCGGCGCGAAGATCGAACCCACATAGCGCGCGTAGGACGCGAGCGCATTCGTGAAGCGCTGCCCCATGGAGAGGGACTGAACGGTCATGACCGCGCCCGCAGCGTGCTGAACGAGGTATGTGATCACGACGGATACGAGCGCCAGCGCGAACAACGGCACCTTCTCGACCAGTCGCGCTCGCAGATTGTTCGTGCGAGCCAGTGGCCACAGGTCCAAGACGAGCAGCAGGAACGGCAGCGTCACGAGCATAGGTTTCGCCGCGAGGCCGAGCGCGAACCAGGACAGGAGCACCGCATATCGCAGGCGCGAGGGTTTCAGCGTCCAGCGCTGGTAGGCGTCGATCGCGAGCAGGAAGAACAGCGTGCTCAGCACGTCCTTGCGCTCCGAGACCCACGCCACGGATTCGACGCGCAACGGATGCAGCGCGAACAGCGCCGCGACGATCGCACTGCGCCACCACGCTCCGGTCCACCGCGCCAGCACCAGGCACACGAGCAGCGCATTGGCCACGTGCAGCGCGAGGTTGACGAGGTGCGGTCCGCGCGGCCCGAATCCGAACAGCTCGCCGTCGAGCATGTGCGAGATCGACGTGAGCGGGTGGAAGTTCCCGCCGTGAGGATGCCGCATCATCCAATTCAGCCCGTCGAGCGTGAGCCCGTGCGCGATGTGCGGATTGCGCACGACGTACGCCGGATCGTCGAACAGGATCCAGTCCGCGTTCCGGACCGACGCGAAAGCGGCGATGGTCGCCACGGCGAGTCCCGCCAGGGTGAGGAGACGCAGGCCGAGGCCGCTTGCTCCGTTGTCTCCGGTCGAAGGGGTCACCATGTCGGCGTTCGCCCATCGTACGATCGAGCACCATGCGCAAGGCGAAGCAGAAGTCGATTCGGTCTTCCTTGGGCCCCGGGACGCCGCTCGTCACGGCCTCGACCGCGACGAACTCCACGCGGCTCGTGTCCTCCAGTTCCATCCTCACCTGGACGTGTGCCCTGGCGGTGCTGCTCGTCACGTGGATCGTGTTCCAGCGTGCGCTCGAAGGCGAGTGGCTGCGCTGGGACGACGACCGGCTCCTCCTCGACCGCGAGGAGTGGCGCGGATTCGGGCCCAGTCGACTCGGCTGGATGTTCACCACCTTCCACATGGGGCCGTACCAGCCGCTGACGTGGCTCAGCTATGCGATCGATCACGCCATCTTTGGCCTCGATCCGCGCGCCTACCACCGGACGAACGTGCTGTTGCACGCTCTGTCGGCAGCCGGCCTGTTCCTGGTGGCGCGCGAGATCTTCGCCGTGGCGATCCTCGGGCGGTCGACGAGAGCCGCCATCAGGTCGGGTACCCGTCCCGTCGCCCTCGAAGCGTCCCGGTTCCCGTTCCGCCTGGAGGTCGCTGCCGCGCTCACCGCGCTCTTCTGGTCCGTCCATCCCCTGCGGGTCGAGTCCGTGGCGTGGATCACCGAGCGCAGGGATTGCCTGTCGGGTGTGTTCTTCCTGCTGGCGCTGCTCGCCTGGCTCGCCCATGCACGATCGGGGACACGGCGCGGCCGCTGGTACTGGGTCGCGTCGATCGCGTTCGCGGCGAGTCTCCTATCGAAGGGACTCGGGATGGTGTTCCCGCTCGTGCTCGTCGCGCTCGACTATTGGCCTCTCGAGCGCGTGCTGCCTCACGCCGACTCGGCGCACGCTCCCGGCTGGTTGGCTCGACTGCGGGCCCTGGTCGTCGAGAAGTGGACGTTCTGGGCGCTGGGTCTGCTCGCCGCCCTCGTGGCGGTCGTCGGTCAGCGGGTCGCCGGCGCGATGGTGGAGACGGAACTCCACGGCCCGTCGGCGCGCATCACGCAATCGTTCTACGGTCTCGCGTTCTACGTGAGGAAGACGATCTGGCCCGACGACTTGATGGTGATGTACCCGATGCGCGTGCCGTTGGATGCCGGCGAAGCGCGCTTCGTGGCTTCCACGGTCGGCGTGACGCTCGTCGCGCTCCTCCTCGTGATCGCGCGCCGTCGCGCACCGGCGGCGGTCGTCGCGTTCGCATGCTACGCGGTTCTCGTCGCCCCCGTCCTCGGTCTGGTTCAGACGGGTTCGCAACTCGTGGCCGATCGCTACAGCTACATCTCGACGCTGCCACTCGCCGTGCTCGCCGGAGGCGCAGTGCTTCACGGTTGGATGAGACTCACCGCTCGGAAGCAGACGAGCAGTCGCACGGCACTCTTCACTGCAGGAGCGGCACTCGCCGCAGCCGCGGTGTTCACGCCGCTCGTGCGGGCCACCGGCCGTCAGATTCCCGTCTGGCACGACACTCTGTCGCTGTGGAAACACGACATCGCGCTCGATCCGACGGACAATCCGGGCCGCCGCAACCTGATCGCCGCGTACGAGTTCGAAGGCCGCAGAGCGGCGGATCCCGCGCAGCGCAGGGCACACTTCGAGCGCGGAATCGAAGTGTGTCGACAGGGAATGGAGTCGTCACCCGACGCAGCCTGCGCGAGTGCTGCCGCCAAGCTCTACGACCTGCTCGCGGCCGAGGATCAAGAGCAGCGCGCGCGCTACCTGCAGTCAGCGCTCGAGCATGCTCTGAAATCGGTCTCACTCGTCGAGCGGACTCTTCAGCGCCTGCCCGAAGCGTACGAGAGCGCGGGGGTCATTCTCTCCGAACTCGGAAGGCCGGCCGAGGCCGTGCCCTATCTCGAGAAGCTCGTGTCGATGGATCCGGCGAGCGCGAGCCGACGCGGGATGCTGGCCGAGATCCTGATGCAGGCCGGGCGTGCGCAGGATGCGCTTCCTCATCTGCAGGCGGCACTCTCCTCCAGCCCGGACTCGGTCATCCTCCTACTGGATCTCGGAGATGCGTATCGACTGCTGGGTCAGAAAGCCCAGGCGATCGAAGCCTATGAGCGGGTACTGCGCCTGAAGCGGGGGGCGCAAGGGAACGCGGCGAACCCCGACGAGGAGTCCTCGGCCGCGGCCCGCGCCATAGCCGAATTGAGGCGCGGCCCCTGAGCAGCGGGGCGGAGCGAGGGGCCCCGCTCGCCCGAGGGAATGCTCGGTCCCTGAGCTAAAGCCCGGCCGGCGGGCATGCCGAAGAAAGTTCGGAACAACCCCGCGTGGCCGGTCATTCGGCTACCGCGACCCAGCACCGACTGAGAGAGCACGCACGATGAAGCGCTTCGAAGACATGAGCACCGAGACCGGCGAACGTCGCCGCAACCGCCGCGCGACGAACCGGGGCTACGTCAAGCTGAAGGTCGACACGCAGGAGCTCGAGGGCCACGCGGACAACGTCTCGCCGACTGGCGTCCTGTTTTTCAGCGAGGGCGATCTGCGCGTGACGGTCGAAGTCGAGGAGAACGGCACGACGAGGACGGTGCACGGCCGCCTCGTGCGCGCGCAGCGCATGCGCGGCGACAGCTTCGGCTGGGCCGTGGAATTCGACCCCGCCTAGCACGGGCTAGCGCCCATGCCGGTCGCTGTGGACGAGGATTGCGTGCCGGTCCTCGTTGACGGTTGCATTCCCGGCACATGACTCCAGCCAAGGCACTTCGCCAGGAGTTCCTCGGGCAGCGCTTCCACTCCGGCCACGGCACTTACGTTTCCAGCCTGACACCGGCAGCGACGATTCCATCCTGACACCGGCAGTGACGATTCCATCCTGACACCGGCAGCGACGATTCCATCCTGACACGTGATCCCCTTCCCGTAGAACCCCGGGTTCGTGCGGTGCGGTACTCC
>JBGATY010000217.1:0-6018 GCA_044228955.1 Planctomycetota bacterium
ATGACCAAAGGGTCGGCGCGGATCAGCCCGTACTCGATCCCCGGCATCATCGCGAACCTCGCCGCGGGACAGATCTCGATCCAGCACGGGCTGCGCGGCCCGTCGTATTGCACGACGAGCGCGTGCTCGAGGCGGTCGCCGAGGCCGTCGTGAGACCCGACGACCTGGCCTCGTCCGCGGCGATCCTCGAGCTCCTGCTCGCCGAGCTGCGGCCCTCGATGGTGCTCGCCGCGCCGATCGAGGTCGCCGACGGCCGCCCGCTGCTCGCCGCGGGGACGCGGATCAACTCGGTGACGATGGAGCGCCTGCGCAACCACGCGCTGCTCAACGGCATCCGCGAGCCCATCCGCGTGTACGACCCGCGCCCGAACGTCGCGCGCAAGGCGCTGAACCGCGACAAGAACTGAGGCGGGGAGGGAACTTCCCGAAACCGGGCGGGATGTCGACGCCCAACTGGAGGTGCCCGACACGGGGCGTGGACGCTCGATCGGGGGTCAAGGGTCCTGCCTGCCGCTCGTCTCGGTGGTTGCGCGGCGCGAGCTCGCTGCGTCGAATGCTGTCACTCGCATCCCATCGAGCGCGCCCGTGAGCCACTCCTCGCCCTCCGAAAGGTCAACGCTCGAAAACGTCCTAGCGCGGCTCGTCCGCCTCACCCCGGCGGAGCCTAGGCACTCCATCGCGCGCGAGGTCGATCGGGGAGGCATGGGGTCGATCCTCGAGGTCGAGGACGTCGCGCTGAGACGACGCATCGCCATGAAGGTCATGCGCGGCGACCGGAAGGCCGCTGACGCAGTCGAGGAACGCGCGCGGCTCCACCGGTTCCTGGAAGAAGCGCAGGTGACCGCGCAGCTGGTCCATCCCGGCATCGTGCCCGTGCACGAACTGGGGATCGACGCGCAGGGCCGCGTCTTCTTCACCATGGCGCTCGTGGAGGGACGAACGCTCGAGCGTGTATTCGAGCTCGCCCGCGAGGCCGATGAGGGTTGGACGCCGACGCGGGTCCTGGGTGTCCTTCAGCGCGTGTGCGAAACGATGGCCTACGCACATTCGCGCGGAATCGTCCACCGGGATCTGAAGCCAGCCAACGTCATGGTGGGCGCGTTCGGCGAGGTCTACGTGATGGACTGGGGGCTGGCGCTCGTCGTCGGAACGCGACAGGACGAGGCTGCGCGCGCACTGCGCACGGATCGGTCCGAAGCCGCGGCTCGCTCGCCGTCACAGTCGATCGTCACGGAGGACGGCGCGATCGTCGGCACGCCTTCGTACATGTCCCCCGAACAGGCACGAGGCGAGGAGCTCGATGCACGATCCGACGTGTACGCGATCGGCGCGATGCTCTACACGCTGCTAGCCGGGCGTGCGCCGTACGCATCGGCAGGCGCGCGGCGCAATGGAGCCGAGATCGTCGCCGCGATCCGTGACGGGCCGCCTGCAGCACTCTCGTTGCTCGCACCAAAGGCGGCCCCTGAACTCGCCGCGATCGCGGAGAAGGCGATGGCTCGCAGCCCCGGAGCGCGCTATGCCGACGTTCGCGAGCTGGGGGAGGACCTGCGGGCATTCCTCGAGGACCGCGTCGTCCGCGCACACCGCACTGGCGCCTGGGTCGAGCTCTCGAAGTGGGTCAAACGCAATCGCGCGCTGGCCGCAACCCTGCTCGTGGCGTTGGCCCTCGCCCTGGCTGGCGCCGGCGCCTTCGCCTGGAAGGAGCAGCAGCGCGCCGGCGCCGAGATCGCGGGTCGCGCGCGGGTGCAGCGGATGCTCGACCTGCGACTCGCGCGCGAAGTCGAGGAGGCCCACCAGGGCCTGTACCCGGCGACGCCACGGAATTCAGCCGCGCTCGGCGAGGCGATCGCCGCCGGTCGCGCCGTGCTCGCGCGGGGGCCCGACGCGGTGAACGCCCTGGAGACCGGCGACTTCGCGGACGCCGCGCAGGAGGCCGCCTTGCGGGACCTCGCGCAGCGGCTCGGGCTCCTGCCGGAACTCGTGGAGGGACTCGAGGCGCGCAAGCGCCGCGCGGACACGCTGGAGCACGACACCGTCAGCGGGCTGGAAGCGCGCGCTGCCTGGGACGCGGCGATCGCCGGCATCGCGGCGTCGCCGCGATACGGCGGACTGCGCATCGTGCCGCAGCTCGGCCTCGTGCCGTTGGGCACGGATCCAAGCAGCGGGCTGTTCGAATTCTGGCACGTGCTCTCGGGATCGCCGCCCGAGCGCGATCCCGCGACGCAACGATGGCGCATCACGGGGGACACCGGCATCGTCCTCGTGCTCCTCCCGGGCGCCGTGACTTCGATCGGCTCGCGTGAGATGAGCCGGCCCGGTCCACCCACGGGACCACTCTCCACGTGGTCCGACGTCGTCGAGTACCTCCGCGGGTCGACGGACTGGGGGCAGCCGCGTTTCGATCCCTGGCGCAGCGCCGACGAAGACTTGGTCGGGCCCGTGACGCTCGATCCCTGCTTTGCTTCGAAATACGAGATGACCCAGGGGCAGTGGTTGCGGATCCAGGGCTCGAATCCCAGCGGCAACGCGTTCCCCGATCTGTCGCACCCGGTCGAAGCGGTCAGTTGGGACGCGTGCGTGGAGGCGCTGGCACGGCTCGATCTCCAGCTCCCGACAGAGGCACAGTGGGAATATGCCTGTCGCGCCGGAACCGAAACACCCTTTCACACGGGGATGGAGATCGCATCGCTCCAGGGGTTCGCCAACGTGCTCGACAAGACCTTCATGGAGGTGAAGCCCAACGATGCGAAGAGCGAGATCTCGATCGAGATCGAAGACGGATTCGTCGTGCACGCGCCGGTCGGCTCGTTCGCACCGAACGGATTCGGGCTGCACGACGTGCACGGGAACGTCTGGGAATGGTGCCTCGACGATCCAGCCGAGTTCCGGAACCCGCGGCCCGGGGACGGCCTCAGCATCCCGCCCGTGAAGACCCAGGCGCGCGCGTTGCGCGGCGGTAGCTGGTTCAACCCGGCCTATGAAGCGCGCTCCGCGAAGCGCTACCGCTCGTACTCGCGTGTCAATTCCGACAACGATCTCGGGCTCCGCCCGGTGCGCCGACTGGACACCTGATCCGCGGCGGTGCGGCCCCGTGGCCGACTCCTACCCAGGATCGCGAGGCTCGGTTAGCTTCGGGCTGCGCGTTCGTGTCCCTCGCTTCCCGGATCTCATCCCAGGGCCGGGAGCCCCCCCGTTCACCGGCGCGCAGGAGTTCGCATGGTTCGTGTCCCCAGGCTCGCTGGGCTGTTCCTCCGGATCGCTCTGGTCTCGACGCTCGCGCTCGCATTCCCGCGGGCTGCGTCGGCCCAGATCGTGTCGGGCTCGGACGGGTCCGACGGCGCGTTCACGTTCGTGCCCGACACACCGGGCGGCAGCACGATGACGATCGACCTCGCGCTCGCGGCGAGCGGGCTCGATGGTCAGGGCCAACCGATCACGTGGCAGACGCCGAGTCCGGTCGCTGGTCGCGGCGTCTACGACCCGTTCGCGTGGGCTGTCGTGTTCAAGTACACGTCGGTGATCGTGCCTTCGGGCAAGACGGTGCAATTCGCGAACCGCGGCGGACGCCCACCTGTCGTGTGGCTCGCGTCGGATTCGGTCTTCATCAGCGGAACTGTCAGCCTGGATGGAGAGACGTCGAGTGTTCAGCCTCAGACATGGCTTGAGCCTGGGCCAGGTGGGTTCCGCGCTGGTCTGCGGAGCGCCAAGGGTTTCGGTATCGGTGGCGCAGCCGGATTGCAGGGCCGAGGCAACTTCGGCGTCGATGGCACGACGTGGCCGTCGGGTCGAGCGTACGGATCGCCCTCGTTGTTTCCTCTCATCGGTGGATCGGGGAGCGCGCTCGGCGGAACGAGCAACAATTGGGACGGCGGCCCTGGAGGTGGCGCGATCCTGATCGCAGCGAGTTCACGCATCGATGTGACCGGGTCGATACGTGCCCAAGGCGGCTTCGCGAACGGCACATCGATACGCGGCAGCGGCGGTGGCATCCGCCTCGTTGCGAATGTCGTGGCCAAGACCTTGGCGGCGACCGTGACGGCCTCGGGCGGGGCGTCCTACTTGGACGGTCGCATTCGTTTCGAGGGGCTCACGTTCGAGGGCCCGATCATGATGAACGTCACCCCGGCTCCCATGCTCTCCATGGTGCCGGGTCCACTCCTACCGGATGCGACGACTGCAATGGTCCGCGTCAGCTCGATCCTTCTCGGAACGCAGTCGTTGTCGGTCCCCGCTGATCCGCAGTCGAGCTTCGTGATGCAACAGGCCGATGTCGTTTGTACGGGTTCGGGTTCCGCGACTCTCACGATCGAAGCCCGGAACGTTGCTCTGGGGCGCACATGCTGGGTGCGGGTAGCGGACGTCTACGGCGCAGTCACGGCCTACAACTCGACGCCCTTGACCGGGACGACTGCGCTCTCGACTGCGACCGTGTCCGTGCCGCTCACGATCGGCATCCATGCGATCCAAGTGCAGGTTGTGCTGTGAGTCGGGAACTCTCGCGATTCGTGGCTGGGTGGCACGCTGCGGTCGTCGCCGTGTACTCACTCCTTGCAGCGGGCAGCCCGGCGATGGCGCAGATCGTCACTGGCTCCGACGGGTCCGACGGCGCGTTCGTGTTCGTGCAGGACACGGGGCCGGGCGCACAGGCGAACACGATGACAATCGACCTCGCGCTCGCGGCGAGCGGGCTCGATGGTCAGGGTCAACCGATCACGTGGCAGACGCCGAGTCCGGTCGCCGGTCGCGGCGTCTACGACCCGTTCGTTTGGGCGGTCGTCTTCAAGTACACGTCGGTGATCGTGCCTTCGGGCAAGACGGTGCAATTCGCGAACCGCGGCGGACGCCCACCTGTCGTGTGGCTCGCGTCGGATTCGGTCTTCATCAGCGGAACTGTCAGCCTGGATGGAGAGACGTCGAGTGTTCAGCCTCAGACATGGCTTGAGCCTGGGCCAGGTGGGTTCCGCGCTGGTCTGCGGAGCGCCAAGGGTTTCGGTATCGGTGGCGCAGCCGGATTGCAGGGCCGAGGCAACTTCGGCGTCGATGGCACGACGTGGCCGTCGGGTCGAGCGTACGGATCGCCCTCGTTGTTTCCTCTCATCGGTGGATCGGGGAGCGCGCTCGGCGGAACGAGCAACAATTGGGACGGCGGCCCTGGAGGTGGCGCGATCCTGATCGCAGCGAGTTCACGCATCGATGTGACCGGGTCGATACGTGCCCAAGGCGGCTTCGCGAACGGCACATCGATACGCGGCAGCGGCGGTGGCATCCGCCTCGTTGCGAATGTCGTGGCCAAGACCTTGGCGGCGACCGTGACGGCCTCGGGCGGGGCGTCCTACTTGGACGGTCGCATTCGTTTCGAGGGGCTCACGTTCGAGGGCCCGATCATGATGAACGTCACCCCGGCTCCCATGCTCTCCATGGTGCCGGGTCCACTCCTACCGGATGCGACGACTGCAATGGTCCGCGTCAGCTCGATCCTTCTCGGAACGCAGTCGTTGTCGGTCCCCGCTGATCCGCAGTCGAGCTTCGTGATGCAACAGGCCGATGTCGTTTGTACGGGTTCGGGTTCCGCGACTCTCACGATCGAAGCCCGGAACGTTGCTCTGGGGCGCACATGCTGGGTGCGGGTAGCGGACGTCTACGGCGCAGTCACGGCCTACAACTCGACGCCCTTGACCGGGACGACTGCGCTCTCGACTGCGACCGTGTCCGTGCCGCTCACGATCGGCATCCATGCGATCCAAGTGCAGGTTGTGCTGTGAGTCGGGAACTCTCGCGATTCGTGGCTGGGTGGCACGCTGCGGTCGTCGCCGTGTACTCACTCCTTGCAGCGGGCAGCCCGGCGATGGCGCAGATCGTCACTGGCTCCGACGGGTCCGACGGCGCGTTCGTGTTCGTGCAGGACACGGGGCCGGGCGCACAGGCGAACACGATGACAATCGACCTCGCGCTCGCGGCGAGCGGGCTCGATGGTCAGGGCCAACCGATCACGTGGCAGACGCCGAGTCCGGTCGC
>JBGATY010000218.1:0-5982 GCA_044228955.1 Planctomycetota bacterium
GGCCGCCCTCGACCCGCGCATGGCGGCGTGGATGCCGATCCTCTTCTTCGGGAGCCTCGGAATCGTGCTGTTCGACGCGATGCGGACCTGACCGGGCCGGAATCCTCTGGACCTTCGGCCGCGGATCGGAAAACTGGCGCTCGAGCGCGGTCTTCGCGGAAGGAAGTCCGTGGTCAGGCGTCGAGGCCGAGGCCTCGCGCGCACACAAGGAAAAATGAGCATGTTCCAGTTCAGATCGACTCCCATCCCGGTCCTCGCCGTCCTCGCCCTGTGCTGCGGGTGCCGGACGGAAACGGGCGACGTGCACTCCAAGGTGCGCTCCCTCGTGGACCACGGCCGGTTCGAGGAGGCGGTCCAAGTCTCGGCGGCGGCATCCGCGGATGCGCCGAGCGATGCCTCCCTCGGCACCCTCCATCGGGATGCCAGCGTCGCTTACCTCCTGGAACAGGCTCGGCGCACGTCCTTCGCGGACAAGGACGAAGACGCGCTCGAACTGCTCGGGCAGGCGCGGGAACTCGACCCGGACTCGAGGCCGGTCGCCGACTGGATCGACAAGACGCAGCGCAAGTTGTCCGAGCGCTGGCTCTACATGGCGCTCGAGCTCCACGCGAAGGACGAGATCGACGCCGCGCTCTCCGCCTACGAATCCTCCTTGCGCTACACGCCGGGAGACAAGGACTCGCTCACGGGGCGCGATCTGTGCCTCGCGATCCTGAATCACCGCTCGAACCTGGGACGCGCGTACTTCGACGACGGCCTGCACGCCCTGGCTGACTACTGGCTCGAGCAGGCGCGCTCGCGCTTCTCGTACGCGAAGAAATACAAGCCCGGCGATCCGAAGGCCGTGCAGCGCGAGGACCAGGTCGAGAACCTGCTCGCGTCGGAGCGGATTTCACTCGGCAGGGAGGCCGAGGAGAAGCGCCTGTTCGGCGTGGCCATCGCCGAATACCGCAAGGCCGTCGCGCTCGAACCGGAGAACGAGGTGGCGAAGGCCGGTGTCGAGCGGGCGCGAGCGGAACTCGACGTCGCCGGACTGCTCGCGCGCGCCTCGATGGACATCGTGCGCGGCCGTTTCGATCGCGCGACGGAGCTGGTCGACGAGGCCATGGCCAAGACGACCGCGCAGAAGGACATGTGCGAGGGCAAGGCGGCAGCCATCCGCGAAGCGCGCCTGGAGCGCGCGTACCAGGCTGCGCTCGCGCTGGAGCGCGACAACCGCTACGACGAAGCCGTCGCCGCCTACGCCGACATCCTCTCCAAGGCCGACTACTACAAGGACACGATCACGCGCCGTGACACGCTCGAGGAGTACATCCGCCTCGCGAGCGATCTCTACAGGCGGGCCGCGGAGGCGTCCGATCCCGCGGCGAAGCTCGAGCCCCTCCAGCAGATCCGCACGTTCTGGCCCGACTACAAGGACGTCGCGGACCAGATCAGGGAGCTGTCGCAGAAGCCGTGAGCGCGAGGGCTCGCACCGTTTGGGCGGCGCGCTCGGGTTCGATGCGTTGCATGCACACGTTGCCCAAGGGGTGAGCGCAGCGTCGCGCGAAGCACGGCGCGCAATGAGGAGCATGGAAGGCGCGCACGACCGCGTGCCGCGACGCGCCGGGACGATCCGGCGGGGGCCAGGGCCCCGTGCGCCGTTCGTCCTGCGGGCCCGCGAGAAGTGTGACGCGCATCCCGAAGGACCAGGCCACGTGCATCGGTCCGGAATCACAGCCCACGAACACGGCGTCGCGCGCGGCCGCCGCGGCGAAGAGGCGCGCGAGCTCGGCGAGATCGCCCTGACCGATCCAGTGGCGGATGCGCGCGAAGCCGGACAGCATCCGCGCGGCGCGCACGCCCTGCTCGCGCTCGCTCGGACCCGAGACCACGAGCACGTCGTGATCCGCGGCGAGGTCGCGCGCCAGGGCCTCGAACCGCTCGACCGGCCACGAACGCACGTCGCCGGGTCGAGCCAGATGGAGGATCGCGTACGGGCCCGAACTCGTCCCGAAGCGTTCCGCGAACGCGCGGCCTGAGCGTGCGTCGGAAAGGCGCGTCTCGAACGGCTCCTCGACATCGATGGCCGGCGCGACGTGACGCGCCAACGTCAGCATCTTGTCGATCGCGTGCACCGTTCCGTCGGGGCGCCGTGGAGTCGGGCACGCTGTGTCCGTGAGCGACAGGGCGCCGTACCGCTCCGTCCAGTCGACGCGCGCCATCCCGCTGCGCCGCGGAGCGCGTGACGCGAGCGCGACGAGCGCGCTCTTGACGTTGCCCTGCGCGTCGACCGTCCATTCGGCGGAAAAACGAGCCAAAGCGCGCTCCAAACGCGACCAGGCCACGAGGCCCGCCCGGCGTTCGAACAGGATCGTCTCGTCGAGATCGGGGCTCGCCGAGAGGACGCGCTCGAACTCGGGCTGCACCGCCCAGCCGATCCGCGCCCGAGGATGAGCGCGCCGCAGCGCCCGCAACACGGGCAGCCCGTGGACGACGTCGCCGAGGTGGCTGAGTCTCACGATCAGAATGCGCCTGGGCTCCGTGTGCATGAGGTTCGCGACGCGTCCGCGCCGTAGAATCACGCGCTCATGATACGGCGCATCTCGACCAAGTGGATGATCAGCGTCCTCGCGGCCGTCCTGCTGCCCTTCCTCGGATTCGCGTGGTTCGTCGACACCCAGATGGCGACGCGGCACCTCGACACGGTGCGCTACTACCTGTTGACGATGGCCGGCGAGGCGGCCGAGCGCGTCGACAACGAACTGCGCGAGCGCGAGCGCGACATCGAGTCCTGGACGACCCTCGTGCCGATGACGCAGTGGACGATCACCGGCGGCAGAGAAGAGGAGAACGCCTTCCGGGCGCTGCTCGGAACGGGTTTCGACCGTTTCGTTTCGGAGGGCAACGGCATCTACGACCTGATCCTCGCCATCAACGCGAAGGGCGAGTTGATCGTCTCGAATCGCGTCGACCACACCGGCGCCGCCTTGCCGCAGAACGTGCTCGCCGATCTCGACCGCGACTACGCGCGGGAGGAATGGTTCAAGACGGCGATGAGCGGGCGCATGGCGCTCGTCGACCACCATCGGAGCGACCTGCTGCCCCCGCGGGTCAACGCCGGCGCGCCTCATCCCGAGAACTTCCACATCGCGTTCGCCATGCCGGTGCGGGACCAACTCGAACCCACGAAGGTGGCCGGAGTCGTGTTCGCGCTCGTGAACTGGGCGCCGATCCAGAGCATCGTCACGCGCAAGGAACGACCACGTGCTCCCTCCGTCGCGCCCGACATCTACAGCAGCTCGTACGTGTGGTTGTGGGGTTCGGACTGCGACACGATCCTCGCGCACCCCAAGGCCGGCCTCTATGGAAAGAGGGTGTCGGAGCCCGGCATCGACCTGCCGCAGCTCGTCGCGGCCGCGAAGCGGAGCGACTGGGACCTGTACCCCGAGTACTACTTCAAGGGCGTGTGGAAGAACGCGGCGTTCAAGCACTGCGCCGGGCCCGACCGCGACGGCTTCGGCTGGGTGGTCGGTGTCGGCATCGACAACGACGACATCTACGCGACCGTGCGTGAATTGCGCCTCGTCTTGTGGGGCGCGACCGCACTGGTGCTCACGCTCGTGATCGTCGTCACGATCATCGTCGCGAGGCGCACGACGCGGCCGATCCTGGAGCTGAAGGGCCACACGCAGCGCATCGCGGCCGGCGATCTCGACGCGCGCGTGACACACCTGACCGACGACGAACTCGGCGACCTGGGACGCGCGTTCAACGACATGGCGGGCGAGCTCAAGGACAGTCGCGGGAAACTGATCAAAGCCGAGAAGGACGCCGCCTGGCGCGAGATGGCGCGCCAGGTCGCGCACGAGATCAAGAACCCGCTCACTCCGATCCAACTCTCCGCGAACCTGCTGAAGCGCGCGAAGGACGAGCGCAGTCCCGAGTTCGACGCGATCTTCGACCGCACGATCGAGATGATCGGTCGCCAGGTGGGGGGGATGCGCAAGATCGCTGCGGATTTCTCGGCGTTCGCCGGGGCGCGCAAGGCCGATCCGAAGGTGTGCGAGCTCTCGAAAGTGGTCGAGGAGGTGCTCGAGATGCACGCGGCCTGGGCCTTGGAAGCGAAGGTCGAAGTAAGGAAGTCCCTCGTGCGGGGCCTCGTTTTCGTAGACCGCGACGAGCTTTCGCGAGTCCTGATCAACCTCGTGTCGAATGCGCTCGAGGCGATGAACAACGGCGGAACCCTGTCGGTGTCGATCACGCGACGCATCGAGCGCGACGGCGCGAACCTCGTGGTCGAGATCGGCGATTCGGGTTCGGGCCTGTCGGACACCGTTCGGGCGCGCCTGTTCGAGCCGTATTTCACGACGCGCACGCACGGCACCGGTCTCGGGCTCGCCATCGCGAAGCGTCTCGTCGAGGAGATGAACGGGTCCATCACGCTCGAACCGCGTCCCGCGACAGAAGGCCCGGGAACGATCGCGCGCATCACGCTGCCCGAGAGAGCGAGCGAAGCCCCGTGAGCGCGCGCCTCGTCCTGGTCACCGGCGCGACCGGATTCCTGTGCGCCGAGGTCGCGCGGCGGCTCGTCGCGCGCGGCGACGAAGTGCACGCCCTGGCGCGCAAGTCGGCCGACAGGAGCGTGCTCCAAGGCGTTGACGTCCACTGGCACGAAGGCGACCTGACCGACGTGGCCAGCCTCGAAT
The DNA here is from genome assembly GCA_044228955.1 of Planctomycetota bacterium. GTDB lineage: Bacteria > Planctomycetota > UBA1135 > UBA1135 > JAEUIA01. Next base: position 4,689 of record JBGATY010000218.1, read on the forward strand.
CCGCGTGTTGGAAGATGGCCGAGCGCTCGTTCGCCGCGCGGCGTCCATGGGACCTCGTGCACGGCGCTGCGCTGATCAGCTACAAGTCGAAGGACAGTGCGAGCGCGCGCGCGATCAATGTCGAGGGCACGCGCCACCTGCTCGAGGCCGCGCGCAAGAGCGGTGTCGCCCGGGTCGTGCACGTCAGCTCGGTAGTCGCGATCGGAGCTTGCGTGGGCGAAGAGACGATGGACGAATCGACCGCGTTCAATCTGGCCGATTGCGGAGTCGACTACGTCACGACGAAGCGCGCCGGGGAAGAAATCGCGCTCGGCATGGCGGTCGACCTCGATCTCGTCGTCGTGAATCCGGGAGCTATCTTCGGGCCGGTCGAGCGCCGGTCGAACACGGCGCGGTTCATCCGTCAGGTCGCGCTCGGCAAGGGACCCATCGCCGCACCGCCGGGGACCATCGGCGTGCTCGGCGTCGCCGACGCGGCCGAGGGGACGATCCTGGCGCTCGATCGCGGCCGTCGCGGCGAGCGCTATCTGCTCGTCGAATCGTCGATCAGCTCGCGCGCGCTGTTCGACGCGGTCGCCCGCGAATTCGGGCGTCGGGGTCCACTGTTCACCCTGCCGCGCGTGATCTGGCCCGCGCTGGTCCTCGGCGCGCGAGGCTGGGACCGCTTCTTCCCGATCGATCTCGCGCCTCCGCAGGGCCTCGTCATGCTGGCGCGCGACTTGCGCTTCGACGCCTCCAAGGCGCGCCGCGAGCTGGGGTGGTCGCCGCGTCCGTTCGCGGAGGTGCTGCGCTCGACGATCGCAAGCCTCGAGGCGCGCGGCCTCCTGCGCGCGGACCGATGACGACGGACTTACACCCTCACGGCCCCGTTTACCTATCCTCTGTGGAGTCGATTCCTCCCATCCCCGCCGAGGCCCCCCCGCTTGAACATGCTGCTTCCGCCCACTCGATCCCCGCGCCGCGGCGCCGCCTCGAAGCCGGTCTTGTTCGTGCTCGCCGCGCTCGCCGTCCTGATCCTCGCGCTCGCGCTCTTCCTGCGCGGGGCGAACCGCGCTGGCACGGTCACGGTCGTCGGGGGCACGCTGAACCAACCGAGCGCGGGCGGCGCGGAACTCGCTTCGGCGAAGGAGGGTGCGGTCGAACTCGCGAGCGTCAAGGGCGAGGGCGCGCGCAGCATCGCGCAGGCGACAGGAGTACGCCTGCGCGGACCGGCGAAACTCGATGGCCGCGTGATCGATCGCGCCAGCGGCGAGGGCGTCGGAGGCGCGCTCGTCCAACTCCTGCCCGTTCCGCC
>JBGATY010000219.1:0-5978 GCA_044228955.1 Planctomycetota bacterium
AGCTACTTCTCGAGTTTCGGTTGCCCCGAGCCGTGCACGTTCTGCTGCTCGCCGCTCGTCACCGGCCGCCGTTGGAAAGCGATCCCCGGGAAGCAACTCGCGGAAGACATCGCCGAGTTGCACGCGCGCTTCAAGTTCGACGTGTTGCGCTTCCAAGACGCGAACTTCGGCGTGCACGAAAAGCGCACGAAGGAGTTCTGCGAGACGCTGATCGACTTGAAGGTGCCGATCCACTGGAACGGCACGATCGAGATCGAAACGATCATGCGGTACAAGGAAGAGACGCTCGATCTGCTCCAAGAGAGCAAGTGTCACCTGCTCTGGCTCGGCGCCGAAGCCGGCACGAAGGAGATGCAGGAACGCATCAAGAAGTTCATTTCGATCGAGAACATCCCGCTCGCGATCGAAAAGCTCGCCGTGCGCAACATCGTGCCCGGCACGTTCTGGATCATCGGCTACCCCGGCGAGACGCGCGAATCGATGATCGCGACGTTGAAGCAAGCCGCGGCGGTGAAACACAAGTTCCCGATCGCCGGGTCCGAGGTCTATCCGTTCCGTCCGATCCCCGGCACCGAGGACTACGACGCGGCGATCAAGCTCGGCTACGTGCCGCCGAAGGACTTCCACGACTGGGGCAAGTGCTTCGAATACAAGTACAACGCGCACAACACGCCGCTGCCGGAAGACGTGCGTGAGACGTGGCGCCTCTACAACAACACAGCCGCGATCTACGACAAGCACGTGACCGAGGGTCCGGTGTGGATGCGCAACGCGCTGTCGAAAGCGGCGGGTTGGCGCCTCAAGACCGGCCGCTACAAGTTCCCGATCGAGCAGAAGGTCTTCGACTTGTACGTGCGCGCCACCGGACAAACGCAGCCTGGCGCGGCGGACTACCAGCCGACGGTCGACGCCTGAATCCAGTGCTCGTCCTGGTCGTCGAGGCGTGGAAGACGCCGCCTCGACCACTCAGTCGGTAGTGCGGCTGTTCTTCCGACGCGGACCGCTCGGCCTGAGGCTCGACACCCCGCCGGAGCGGGGCGAGTTCGTCGGGGACAATCGCCCCGTTCGAGTGCATTCCCGTTCCTCGAGTTGACAGATCGCCCCCACGACGGCGCACTGTTTCGGACTCGAGAATCCGGAGGCCCCCCCCATGGTCACTTGGTCTCAATTGCTGCTTCCGATCGCGTTGTCCGCGGTCTTCATCTTCGTCGCCAGCTCGATCATCCACATGGTCCTGAAGTGGCACAACCCCGACTACAAGAAGCTCGCGAACGAGGACGACGTGCGCGCGGCGATTCGCAAGGGTGCGCCGACGCCCGGGCAGTACATCTTGCCGCACATGCTCGACGCCAAGGACTGCGCCACGCCCGAGGGGCTGAAGAAGTTCACGGATGGGCCCGTGGGCGTCCTCTACATCCGTCCGAACGGGCAAATGAAACTCGGCCCGTTCCTGATGAACTGGGTCCTCTACACGCTCGTCGTCGGCGCGCTGGTCGCGTACGTCGCGCAGTTCACGCTGAAGAGCGGCGCGAACTACATGGACGTCTTCCGTCTCGTCGGCACGGTCGCGTGGCTCGCGTACGCCTGGCAGGGCCCGTCCGATTCCATCTGGAAGGGCAAGCCGTGGATCAGCTCGTTCCGCGGTCTCGTCGACGGCCTCGTCTACGCGCTGGTCACGGCCGGAACGTTCGGCTGGCTCTGGCCGCGCTGATTCGTGCGGTCACCTCGGTGCCGTACGAATCAATGGCTGATCTGCGACCACTCGACGCGCAGGACACCTTCTTCGCGCGCCACCTGCTCCATCATCTCCGGTGCCTGAAACGTGTTGCGGCAGCGCACGTGGAAAACGAGTTCGAACGGCTCGTTGTCCGCGCCACGGCGGCCTGACACGTCCTGCACGCGGATGCCGTGCGAAGTGAGGATGCCTGAGATCCGCTTGGAGAGCGAAGGCAGCGCGAGATGTGTGCCCGTCACGATCAGACGGCGGTAGATCACGGGAGCAATGCGGCGCGAGAGCGGATCGATCCCGGCGAGCACCAGCAGCACGGCGATCGTGCTGACCAGCGCCAGTCCGTATTCACCCTGGCCGATGACGATGCCGAGGCCGGCGACGTACCACACCGTCGCTCCGGTCGTGATGCCGCGCACGATGTCGCCGGCGCGGATGACCGTGCTCGCGCCGAGGAAGCCGATGCCGGTCACGATGCCGGCCGCGAGGCGATTGGGATCCATCACGATGCGCGTCACGCCGGTCGCTTCGAGCGTCTGCACCGGGATTTGACGCGAGGCGTAGATCAGCAGCGAGGATGCGAGGCACACGAGCATGTGCGTGCGCAGACCCGCCGGTCGTCCGTGGACTTCGCGCTCGAAGCCGACCGCGCCTCCGAGCAGCACCGCGAGAAGGATCGGGGTGAGGTCGATGTGCGAGAGAGATTCGATGAATGCGTCGAAGCCGGCCATGGTTCTCGTGTGGGAGTCTGCGTGCGGGTCCGCACGCGAGCATGCCACGATTCGGACCCGTTGCATCGTCCGATGCCGGGTGGAACTCCAGTGCCAGGCGGCGCACCTTCCCGATCCTGCGACGCGACGAGTCTCGATTCAGCGCGCCGGACGACGCCTCGCCGCGACGAAAAAGGCCGGATCCACGCGGTTATTAGCGCTCATCCTCACGCCCTCGCGCACGAGCCGGCGCCTTTGCTCGATCGACGAGCGGCCGGCGACGCGAATCCGGCCCGCGGCGTCGACGACGCGGTGCCAGGCGAGCCGCGCCCCGGCGGGCAGGCGTGCGAGGACCCGGCCGACGAGCCGCGCGTTCCGAGGCAGCCCCGCGTCGCGCGCGACATCGCCGTAGGAGGCCACGCTCCCGCTCGGAATCGAGTCCACGGCGGCGAGGATGCGCTGCACGCGCGGGTCGGCATCGAGGGTCGAGGGCCGCCCGCGCGCGGGCGAAGCGGCCTTGTCCCTCGAGATCGTGCGCGTCGCCATCGCTTCCGAGCATAACGCCCAAGCGGTGGACTCGTCCCGCGCGGGTAGACTGTTCGCCCCATGAAGAAGGCACTCCTGACCCTCGCGGCGTTGGCGGTCGCGGTCATCGTCGCGATCTATCAGGGAAAGTCCGGAGGTCCGAGCGTGGAATCCGGGACGCAAGCGTCCGGCGGATCGAGCGCGACGATCGACCCGGCGAGAGAGACGAGCGCTCGCGAGAGCCCCGCACCGACTCCGCAGTCGAAACCCGCGCCGGGCGCGACGCCTCCTCTGGCCTCTGCCCCGGCGAAGCCCGCGCCCACGAAGCCGAGCGCGACGGAACCGCAGCCGTCCGCCCCCGGGAAGGCGGCGAGCTCGGTCGGCTTCGGCTCCACGCGCGCGTTCGACGAGCACTACGAGAAGCACGGCGCCGAGTTCGGTTCGATCAGCCAGGCCGAGTATCTCGCTCTGGCGCAGAAACTGCGCGACGCGCCGGCCGGCGGCGCGATCCTCGAAGCGGTGCGCGACGACGGCGTGATCTCGCGCTTCGACAAGAAGTCGGGCGCTTTCCTGGCCTTCAACAAGAACAAGACGATCCGCACGTTCTTCAAGCCGAATGACGGCGTGCGCTACTTCGAGCGGCAGATCGACAAGGACCACTGATGGCCAAACCGGACAGAGTGACGGAGGCGTTGCGCACGCGAGGCGTCGCCGAACGCGTGCTGAAGGGTGGTCTCGTGGGGCTCGTCGAGGCGTGGGAGCGCTTCGGAGGCGAACTCGAGCGTGGTTACGCGGGCAACCTCGATCAATGGCTGAACGACGTGGACGTGCGCGACATCCTCGACACGGCTATGCGCGCCGCGACCGACGACGAACGCCGGTCGCTGCGCCGTCGCGTGCGGCTCGCCGACGAGTCCGTGCGTCGGAATCTCATGCCGTCGGGAAGGTGCCTGTGGGGCGCGAAGAACGCCGCGAAGCACGGGTGGAGCGCCGGACGCCAGTGGTGGTATTTCCTCGAGCCCAAGCGGAAGAACCCCGAACTCGCGCGCCAGATCGCGGCCCAGGAATGAACTCGATGCAGAACAAGAAACCGGTCGAAGCCAAGGCGCTGCTCGACTCGAACCAGGGCTGGAAGTACCTCGACGTGCGCAGCGTCGAGGAATTCCAAGCCGGCCATCCCGCGGGCTCCTGGAACGTCCCCGTGCTCCACCGTGGTCCGATGGGCATGACGCCCAACGCGGACTTCGTGCGCGTCGTGACGAGCGCGTTCCCGAAGGACACGAAGTTCGTCGTCGGTTGCGCGTCGGGCGTCCGGTCGGTGCACGCCTGTCAGCAACTCGCCGCCGCCGGCTTCAAGGACCTCGTGAACATGGAAGGCGGCTTCATGGGCTCCCGTGACGATTTCGGACGTCCGATTCCCGGCTGGTCGCCGAGCGGACTGCCCGTCGAGACGACGACGCCGCCGGAACGCACCTACGCCGGACTCGCGCGCCCGAAGCCGTGAAGTGGGGCGCCATCGTCGTCGGGCTCGCGCTCGCCGGTTGCTGTGCACGGCGATCGGGTTCGGCCCCCGTCGTCTTGGATGCACGCGCGAACCCCGCGCTCGAGGTCGGACTCGCCAAGGTGAACGCCGGCGACGAGGCGGGCGCGATCGAGGACTTCACGCGCGCGATCGAGATCGACCCAAAAAGTGCTGCGGCTTACCGTTGGCGCGGCCACTGCTCGAATTTCATCGGCGATTTCGCGGCAGCGCTTCCCGACTACGACCGGGCCATCGAACTCGATCCGGGGTACGCCTGGTCACATTACGCGCGCGGGATGGCCAATCACAATCTGAAGCGGTTCGACGCCGCGGTCGCCGGCTACACGCGCGCCATCGAACTCGACGCCGGCTTCGTGAAGGCCTGGAACTGGCGCGGTTTCACGCGCAAATTGACCGGCGACTACCGCGGCGCGGCGAGCGACCTGCAACACTCGCTGCGGCTCGCTCCCGACGACACGTGGACGCTGTTCGAGCTGGCGAAGGCGCAGATGGCCCAGGGCGAGTTCGACGCGTGTGAACGATCGCTCGCGCGCGCGGCGGAACTCGACACGACGAATGCGAGCGTGCGCGCCCAGCTCGGGTTCCTGGCGGCTGTCCGCGGCTCGACGGCGGCTTCGATCGTGCGCCTCGGGAGCGCGTGCGCCGACCATGCTCCCGAGGAAGCGTATGCGCGCATCTGGATCTGGATGCAACGCGAGGACCACGAGGACGCGGATCGCGAACTGCGTGCGTGGTTCGACGACGCGCGCGTCGACGATCCGTGGGAAATGCAACTGCTCGCCTTCCTCCTCGGCGAGGGCACCGACGAAATGCTCGCCGCGCGCGCCGCGGAAGAAACGGAGACGCGCGTCGCAAGTGGCGCTCCCGCTGATTTCCTCCACTGCGAGGCCGCGTTCTACGCCGGGTTGCGTCACGAGAGGCGCGGCGAGCGTACCAGGGCTCGTGAACTTTACGCGCAGGCGCACGGACTCCCGGCCGCCGAAGCCTGGGAGTGGCACATGGCAACCGTGCGGGCGCGAGAGCTCGGTCAGTGAGCGCGATTTTCGGTAACGTGGGGTGATGTCCACCGTCGTCGACACGCTCGGCCGGCCGCTCAGGAACCTGCGCATCTCGGTCACGGATCGGTGCAACCTGCGCTGCGCGTACTGCATGCCCGAGGAGGAGTACCGCTGGCTGCCGCGCGCCTCGATCCTCAGCTTCGAGGAACTGGCCCGGCTCACGGCGATCTTCACGGCCCTCGGCGCCGGCAAGGTGCGGCTGACCGGCGGGGAGCCGCTGCTCCGGCACGACCTGCCGGATCTCGTGCGGAAGCTCGCCGCCGTGGACGGGGTCCGTGACCTCGCGCTCACCACGAACGGGTTGCTCCTGGTGCCGTTCGCCGAGGCGCTCGCGCGGGCCGGGCTGCATCGGGTGACGGTCAGCCTCGACACGCTGCGCCCTGATCGCTTCCGCGCATTGACGCGCCGTGACG
>JBGATY010000021.1:0-28649 GCA_044228955.1 Planctomycetota bacterium
CTTCAGCGCGAATCCCTGGAACCCGGCGCAGGTGGGCGTCGCCACCGTCGGCACCATCCGGCTCACCTTTGCCTCGACGAGTTCTGCCACGCTCGAGTACTCGGTGAACGGCGTGCCGGTCACGCGGCTCGTGATCCCCGATCACAAGCTGACCGGCCTCGAGGGACCTGCGTGAGTTCGGTCGAATCGGCACAACTCGACGAGGAGTCGAAGGGGCTCCTGCGTCGCATCGTCGAGCGCACCGCGTATCGCCAACTGATGGCGGTCAACATCCGCGGGCACGGACTGAAGTACGTGACGGCGGTGGAGGAGAAGCGCGCGATCACGGTCGACTTGGAGTCCGCGCTCGACGCACTCGGCGTGATCGACGCGCTGTACGAGAAGATCGGCGGGTCCGAGCTCACGTTCGTCGTGCGCGACCTGATGGAACGGGTCCCGTATCCCTACTCGATGCTCGAACTGGCCACGTGCCTCGCACTCGTCGACCGTACCGAGCGCCTCGTGCTCGAAAGCTACCTCGAGAGCCGCTCGGGCGAGATGGCCAGGATCGCGCGCTCGCTGCTCGACGCCGATCGACCGGGAACACGCCTGCTCGAGGGGCACCTGGCGCGGTTCTGCGTGGAAACCGGCAATCGCCCGACCGCGCAGCAGTTCCTCAATCGCTGGATGACGATCGCGATCGTCGCGTTCGGCCGACCGGGTTCCCCGGGAGATCAGCGCGCCGTCGCCCTCGGTCTGCGCTCGCGCCGCGTCGAGGACATGGTCCGGCGCTTCCAGGACGAGTTGAAACCGTTCGTCACCGGCATCGGGCTCGCGATGCCCAGCCCGAGTTCGCTCGGCATCGAGGTCGTCTCATGAACAAGGCCGCCGAACACGATCCCGAACGCTGGCGCCCCGAGTTCCCGATCCTTGCGAGCACGACCTACCTCGTGAACCACAGTCTGGGCGCGATGCCCGCCCGCGTGCACGACAAGCTGCGCGAGTTCACGGAACAGTGGGCGACGCGCGGCGTGCGCGCCTGGGGCGAGGGCTGGTGGGACACGCCCGTCACGGTCGGCAACGTCCTCGCGAAGCTCTTGAACGCGCCGAAGGACACGGTGGTCATGCACCAGAACGTGTCGATGGTCCAGTCGCTGATCGCTTCGTGCTTCGACTTCTCGAAGCCCCGCAACAAGGTCGTGTACACCGACCAGAACTTCCCGACGAACATGTACGTGTGGGAGGGTTGCAAGCAGCTCGGAGCGCGCATCGAATGCGTGCCCACGGACGGCATTCACGTCGACACGCAGCGCGTGATCGATGCAATCGACGAGACGACCGCGATCGTCCCGATCAGTCACGTCACCTACAAGAGCCACTTCATCCAGGACGCGAAGGCGATCCAGGAGCGGGCGCGCGCCGTGGGCGCGCTGGTGCTGCTCGACACGTACCAGTCGCTCGGCACCGTGCCGGTGGACGTCAAGGCGCTCGACATCGACATGGTCTGCGGCGGCTCGGTGAAGTGGCTGTGCGGCGGACCGGGCGCGGGCTATCTGTACGTGCGGAGGGAATTGCTGCCGACGCTGTCGCCGCGCATCACCGGCTGGGCTGCGCACGCCGCGCCGTTTGCGTTCGAGACGGGTCCGCAGCGGTACGCCAGCGACATTCGTCGCATGTTGAACGGGTCGCCCGCGGTTTCGAGCTTCCACGCCGCGACGGCCGGTTACGAGCTCGCCAGCGAATGTGGCGTCGAGAACATCCGGCGCTGGTCGACGAAGCTCACCGAGAAGCTGCGCCTCCAACTCGTGGAGGCCGGCTTCACGATCAACAGCCCGGAACGCGTCGAACAACGCGGCGGCACGCTCACGGTCGGATTGGCGTCTGACGAGAACGGCCCCGCGTTCGTGAAGGCGCTCGAGGCGCGCGGGATCCTCGTCGACCACAGGCCACTCGCGGGCATCCGAGTCAGCCCGCACTACTACACGCTCGAGGACGAACTCGACGAATTCGTCGAGGCCATGCAGGAGCTGCGCGAGCGCCGTAAGTGGCGCGAGTTCGTGGCCTCGAAGACGTCCTACTAGGGGTTGCGCCGAACGCGGTCGACACGCTCGCATCGCGCGAGTAGCCTCACGGACCGAAGGACCATCGCATGACATCCAAGACGCTCTCCCTGTTCGACCTCGCGCCCGGGAAGATCCTGCTCGAGCACTACAAGATCGTGAAGACGTTCCGCACCGGCGGCATGTCGACGACGTTCGAGGTGGTTGACGCCGGAAGCGGAGAGGCTCGCGAGATCCAGGTGTTCCCGGGCGCTCTGTTCGAGAGCAAGAAGCAGGCGACGGACTTCGCGGACGCGATGAAGAAGTGGCTCGACGTCGAGTCGAAACACGTGCTCGAGACGCACGAAGTGGAGATGCTCGGCGACGGCACGATCCTCCTCGTCACCGATCTTCCGCAGGGCCTGTCGTTGCGCGAATGGCGCAAGAGCGGCACGCCTGTCGAACCAGCGCTCGTCGTCGACATCGGAACACAGCTCCTCGAAGGCGTCGGGGCGATCCACGCGGCCCGACTCGTGCACGGCGACATCAAGCCGCACACGATCCACGTCCAGGACAAGAAGTCCGTCCGCGTCACGCTCGTCGACGGCGGCATCACGCCGGCGTTGTGGTCCGCGAAACACCTGGGCGACAAGACCGCTCTCATCGGCACGCCGTTCTACGCGCCCGTCGAGCAATTCGGCGGCGAGTCGCCCGACGTTCAATCCGACATCTACAACATCGCCACGGTGCTGTACGAGCTCGCTTGCGGCGTCCTGCCGTGGCAGGGCAAGAGCTTTCTCGAAGTGTTCCAAGCCAAGCTCGAGAAGCGCCCCCCGAACATGAAGACTCGTGCGCCGAAGCACCTGGTGCCACCCGAACTCGAGAGCGTGATCCTCGGCGGCCTGATGGCCGATCGCAAGGAACGCTACGGCGACGCCGAGACGTTCGCGAACAAGCTCTCGAAACTCGATCTCTGACCGGGACGACCAGCCATGGACAAGCGACTGCCGCTCCTCGTCACCGGCGCCGCCGGGTTCGTCGGCGCGCGATTCGTGGAGCGCTGCAACAGCCTCGGGATCCCCGTGATCTCGGTCGACGCGCCGCCGTACTTCACGGAGCGCAAGGAGCACGCGGGTGTGGCGTTCGGCGAGATCGTCGACCGCGAAGTCCTGCTGGAATCTCTCTCGAAGTCTTCGCCCGCGTTGCGCGCGATCGTGCACCTCGGCGCGTGCACCGACACGACCGAGTACGACCTCGAGTACCTGAAGCGTGTCAATCTCGAGTACAGCCGGGCGTTGTGGCGTTTCGCGACGAAACAGCGCGTCCCGTTCGTGTACGCGAGCAGCGCGGCGACGTACGGCGAAGGCGAGCGCGGCTACGTCGACGACGAGGCGACGATGAAGGATCTCGTCCCGCTCAACCCGTACGGCGATTCGAAGCTGCAGTTCGACGTGTGGGCACTGGCCGAGGAAAAGAGCGGTCGCGCGCCGCCGACCTGGAGCGGGTTCAAGTTCTTCAACGTCTACGGCTTCGGGGAGCGCCACAAGCTGAAGATGGCGAGCGTGGTCGTGGCAGCTTTCGATCAGATCCTCGCGACTGGTCGGGTGCGGCTCTTCCGGAGCCACCGCGAAGGCGTCGCCGACGGTCACCAGGCGCGCGACTTCGTGTACGTGAAGGACGTGGTCGACGTGCTGTTCTTCGCGCTCGACAAGCCGCTCTCGCGCGGCATCTACAATCTCGGCACGGGGGAGGCCCGCACCTTCGAAGCGCTCGCCCTGGCGACGTTCGCCGCGCTCGGGAAGAAGCCCGAGATCGTGTACTTCGACACGCCGTTGGAGTTGCGCGAGCGCTACCAGTACTTCACGCAGGCCGACATGGCGAAGCTGCGTCGCGCGGGCTACACGGCGCCCTTCACCTCGCTGGAGCGCGGAGTGCACGAGTACGTCCAATTGCTCCTCGCGGCACGCGGTCGGTAACCGACGCCGGCGACCAATGCTAGTAGGATCATGGCGTGCCCATGACGACGAAGCGCATCCTGTTCGCGGCCGGAAGCGTGCTCATCGCGCTGATTCTCGCCCTCGTGGCGCTCCTTTGGCCGTCGGGGCCGCGGACGCGATCCGCTTCGAGCGTGGAATGCGGCGGAGGTGCCGTAGTGCATGCCGGCAGTGTGCTGGCCGACGCGAATCAGGACAGTGGGTCCGCGACGAGGCGAACGGGTGTGGCCGGCACGACGGCCGTCGCGGCCCGGCGCCTGCCCCCGTTCGTCGAGTCGACAGGCGTGCGCCTCGTCGTGCTCACCTCGGACGAGGGGGTGCGCGCTCCCGGAGCCGAAGTGCGTGTCTTCGAGAGACCTGCGGACACGCTGGCGATCCTGCGCACCGGTGACGATTGGGTCGGTCCCGACTTCGAAGCGTTCATGAGGGCGAATGGTCGGGCGTTCGTCGCCGACGACATGGGCGAGGTCGACGTGCCTCGCCCGCGCACGTCGGCCTTCGTCTGCGCTCGACTCGGCGATCGATTCGGGTGGGGAGGACTGGATCCCGAGGAAGGCGGGATGGCGGAGATTCGCATGATCCGGCCGCACACGATCACGGCCCGGGTGCGCGATGCCCGCGGCCTTCCGCGCGCGAACGTGCGCGTTGCCTTCGGTCGAATAGGCGACAGGCAGTCCTACTGGGAAGCACCGACGAATGCGCTCGGCGAGGTGAGGGTGCCGGCGATCGAGGTGCTCGTGCGTGAACTCGGCCTCGAGGAGCGCGAGCCATTCGTGCTGCGGTTGTCCATCCCGTCCGCGAATCCCGTCGAACAGTGGTTCCGCGCGGACGACCTTCCGACCGCGCCCGTCGAGTTCACCTTGCCCGCGACCGGAAGCGTGCGGGTCACCGTCGTCGACGACGCGCGGCGCGTCGTGCCCGTGTCGGGAACTCTGACGCTGACTTCGATCTCCACGCAGTACATCGGCCGGCCGAGCCTCGACATCGAGTCGAGCTCGTGTACGGCAAGCCTCGTCGACGGCGTGGCGCTCGTCACCCGCGTCGGCCTCGGGCTGCACTTCGAAGCCGAGATGGACATGCCGGGCACGGGCGACAACTCCGTCCAGCTCGAGGGTCCGATCGCGGATGGTGAGGAAATTTTAATCGCGGTCGAGATGCCGCTCGCCACCGATCACACGCTTCTCCTCGGGAGACTCCTCGACGAGGGACGGCGGCCGCTTTCGAACTCGACCTTCGACTGGCGGCGAGTGCTCGACGACGGGCACTCGATCCAGGCCTCGGGACGCGATCGACTCGTGACCGACGGCGAAGGGCGTTTCATCTGGACCCTGAGACGCTCCGCGCAAGCGACCGGGAAATCGACCCATCGCACGGGTTACTTGTGCGAGCTCGGGGACGCGCCGACACGCCGCCAGGCGACGATCCACTTCCCTCTGGAGATCACGGCCGCGATGACCGATCTCGGGGACATCGTGATGTCACCTGCCGGTCCGCTCGTCAGTGGACGCGTCGTGAACGAGCGCGACGAGCCGGTCGTGAACGCGGGTGTCCTCCCGTTCGTGAAGGCCGGAGACGACTACGAGAGCGCGGAAACGTTCGATCCCGCGTTCACCGCGGCGGACGGCGGCTTCGCCATTTTCGGGCCCTGTTTGACGCTGCAATTCGCGCTCGAGGTGGCGGGACCGACGGTCCAGGGTCAGAGGTTCACCAACTTCGTCTGCTTGGGTTCGCGAACCGACCTGTTGATCCGCATCGATGCAGCCGGGGAGCTGGAGGGAACGGCGCTGGTCGATCACGATGCTTCTCTCGACGACGTCGTCGTGTCGTTCACGTCCCTCGTCGGAGGAGAGCGAAACGTCGCTGTCGCGGAAACGCGGCGCGTCGCTGATCGACTGTACTTCCGCTTCCTGGGCGAGACTCCGCGCGAGGGCGCGGTCGAGTTTCACGCGCATGGCCCCGACGATGCGCCCGTCCTCGTCGTTCCCGGGGTCGCCATGGGCGCGGGGCGTGTCTCCCGTCCGCCCGAACTCGTCGACGTCGACCTGAAAGGACTGTTGTCGCGCGTGTCGGCCACATCCCCGGTCACGGACAAGATCGAGTTCGCCATCGTCGACTCGCGCGGGCGTGCGATGCCTCGTGGCCTGCTCGTTGGCTTCGATTCGGACGGAGACGGAGGAGGAGAATGGCCGTTCGGGAACGGGAAGGCGCGCATCGACAAGGCCTCCTGCGCGCTGTGCGAGTCGATCGAGATCTGGGCGCCGGGCTGTCGCGTCGTGAGACTCGAACCGCCGTACGCATCGCGTCGCGTCGCGCTCGCCCCGGAGTTGGAAGTCGAGTTCACGCTCGTCCTCCCCGATCGCTGGCGCACCGAGAGGCTGGAGTACCGTGGTTCCGTCAACGTCTTCGAGACCGATCCTCCGCAGTACGTGCCCCTGGCCTTTTCGCGCATGCAGCCCTTTCTCCTCGACTCCAGAGGGCGCGGATCCGTCGGACTACCGATGGCCGGCAGGTTCAACGTGTATCTCTCCATCCGGCGTCCTGAGCGCGACGGCCGTGAGGAGATCGGTTTCGATTTCACGCCGTTGAACTCCGTGTTCGTGGCACGCGAGACCGACGGACTGCAGCCCGTCGAGCTCGTCCTGGATCCGGACGCGATCGCGCAGTTCAATGTGGCTCTCGGCTTCGAGTGAGCTGAACTCCGCATGGACATCTACTCCGCCGTGGCGCCTTTCCCGGCGCGCTTCAACCTGTGCGACTACTTCCTCGACCGCAACGTGCGCGAGGGTCGCGGCCAGAAAATCGCCATCCACTGCGGGGATCGAACGCGCACGTACGGCGAGCTCTCGCAGCGCGCTCGCCTCGTCGCCGCGGCGCTGCGGCGCGCCGGCGTGAGGCCGGAAGAGCGCGTGCTGATCGTCCTGCCGGACATCCCGGAGTTCGCGGAAGCGTGGTTTGGAACTCTCCGCGCCGGCGGCGTGTTCGCCATGGTCAATCCGCTCCTGAAGCGCGCCTCCTTCGACGACTACCTCGAATACACGAAGGCGCGCGTCGTCGTGACGCACACCGACGTCCTGCCCGAGATCGGTCCGGCGATTCGCGAGTCACGCCTGTGCAAGACAGCGCTCGTCGTCGGGCCGGACGCGGGCGGTTTCACCTCGTTCGAGAGCGCGCTCGCCGCCGAGGAAGCCGATTCCAGATTGGCCGAAATGGAGCCGACTGGTCCGGACGATCTCGCCGGCTGGCTCTTCACGTCAGGCTCCACCGGGACACCCAAGGCCTGCGTCCACACGCACGGCGACTTCGCCTACAACACCGAGACCTACGCCCTGCGCGTCGCCGGGTATCGCGAGTCCGACGTGTGCTTGTCGGTCCCGAAGCTCTTCTTCGGTTACGCGACGGGGACGAACCTCATGTTCCCGTTCCGCGTCGGTGCGAGCGTCGTGCTCTTCGAAGGGCGTGCGACCGCTGACGAGCTGTTCGATCAGATCGCGCGCTTCGAGCCGACGTTCCTGACGCACGTGCCGACGATGATCAACAACATGCTGCGCTCTCCGCGCATCGCGACCGCGGACTTGTCGAGCTTGCGCGTGTGTCTGTCCGCCGGCGAGGCCCTGCCCGCGCGGCTCTACGAAGAGTGGAAGGCGCGCACGAACGTCGAAATCCTCGACGGCATCGGCTCGGCAGAGATGTTCCACATCTACATCTCGAACTACCCGGGCGACGTGAAGCTCGGCAGCCTCGGCAAGATCGTGCCCGGCTACGAGGCGCAGATCGTCGACCCCGCGGGCCGCCCGGTTGCCGACGGCGAGCCCGGCCGTCTGCGCATCCGCGGCGGGTCGACCGCGCTGTGCTACTGGGCCGACAAGGAGAAATCGCGCGAGACGTTCCAGGGCGAGTGGTGCACGACCGCCGACATCTTCCGGCGCGACGCGGGTGGCTACTACTACTACGAGGGCCGCGACGACGATCTGTTGAAGGTGTCCGGCATCTGGGTCTCTCCGCTCGAGATCGAGAACGTGCTGCTCGAGCACGACTGCGTCGCCGAGGTGTGCGTCGTCGGTCGGGAGGACGAGGAGAAGCTCGTGAAACCGCTCGCGTTCGTCGTGCTGAAGCACGGCTGGTCCGGTTCCGATGCGACCGCGGCCGAGTTGAAGGCTCACGTGAAGAAGAAGCTCGCTCCGTACAAGTACCCGCGCTGGTTCGAGTGGCGCGACTCGCTGCCCAAGAACGATCGTGGCAAGGTCGCGCGCAAGGTGTTGAAACAGGAACTCGAGGCGCGCGGCAGCTGAATCGCCAAGCGGGGCGATCTAGCACCCCATTTCCGGAACCATTACCGGGCATTGTTGCGTACTTCAAGGTCGCCAATTGCAATCCATGAGGTGGCGCCTTCATGGTCCTTGCCCTCCACTACCCTTCGGCCTCGCTTTCCGCGAAACGACGCGTGCTCACCGCGTGTGGAGCCGTCGTCCTCGCTCTCGGGACCGCATTTGGCCTGTACGCATCGACGGGCGTACTCGGTGACAACGTGCGCGAGGTCGTCCCCGGCAAGCTCTATCGCAGCGCACAGCTGACGATCCCCGCCCTGGACGAGTTCCTCGCCCGGAATCACATCGTGAGCGTGGTGAGTCTGCGCAAGGACGATCCGCCCGCGCCCGAGTTCGCGCTCGAGACAGCGCACCTCGCCGAGCTCGGACTCGCGCACGAGAACATCCCGATGTCTCCGACGAGACTGCCCAAGCCGGAAGCGATCGCGTCCCTCGTCGCTCGTTTCGACCAGGGGCCCTATCCAATGCTCGTCCACTGCGAAGAGGGCGCCGATCGCACGGGATTCGCGATGGTCGTATGGCTCGTGCTCTACGGCGAAAAGTCGATCGCGGAAGCTCGCGCGAGCGAACTGTCGATCCGGAACGGACATTTCTCGTTCGGCCAAGCCCACGCGATGGACGATTTCTTCGAACTCTACGGCCGCACGGCTCGCGGACAGAGTCTGCGGGAGTGGATGCTCGGCACGTATCCGTCGCTGTACGACGGCGCGAAGCGGCCGCCGGAGCAGGACCAGGTCCTGGCGCGCGATCACAGCTGACCGGCGCTCGCATCCGCGGCGTGTACGTGTTGAGATCGGGGCCTCAGCATGACCGAACTCGCCCACTGCACGTGGCCCGAGGCCGAGGCACTCTTCGGCCCGCGGACCGTAGCCATCCTGCCGATCGGCAGCACCGAGCCGCACGGACCGCACCTGCCGCTCGACACGGACGTGACCATTGCCATCGCTATGGCTCGCCGCACGGAGGAGCGGCTGGCGAGCGAGAACGTGCCCTGCGTGCTGCTGCCGCCTCTCGCCTACGGTCTCACGAACTACACGAGCGGTTTCGCGGGGCGCATCACGCTGCGTTCGGGCACGTTGTGGATGGTGCTCGAGGACATCGTCACTTCGCTCGAGCAGCAAGGCGTCACGCGCATCGTTTTCGCCAATGCCCACCTCGAGCCGGAGCACGTGCAGGTCCTGCGCGGCGTGATCCAGGACCACGCGACGCGCGGAAGAGACAAGGCGCAGGTGCTCTTCCCCGACAACACGCGCCGTCGCTTCGCGGACACGCTGGGAACGGAATTCAAGAGCGGTGATTGCCACGCCGGTCAGTACGAGTCGAGCCTGGTGATGGCCGCCGATCCCGCATCCGTGCGTGAAGCGGAGCGGGTCAAGCTGCCGCCGGTATCGATCCACCTGATCGAGAAGATGAAAGCCGGGGTCCATGGCTTCAAGGAAGCCGGAGCCGACCACGCCTACTGTGGAGATCCGGCCAAGGCGAGCGCGCGGGAGGGCCGCGACCTCGTCGAGCGCCTGTCCGACATGATCATGATCTCGATGCGCGAAGCGTGGCCCGACCTGTTCGAGAACGCACCGTAGCCTGTAGAGTAGTGCGCTCGATTTCATGAGCGCCTTCACCACGGTCATCCAGGTTCGCTTCGGCCACGTCGACCCGGCCGGGATCGCCTATTTTCCGCGCATCTACGACTACATCCACGAGGTGTACGAGGAGGTGTGGGAGAAGCACGTCGGCGTGCGCTACGACAAGATGCTCATGGGCCGACGCATCGGTTTCCCGCTCGTGCACTCCGAGGTCGACTTCACGCACCCACTGCGCTTCGGCGATCGACCGATCGTGCGCGTGACGTGCACCAAGCTGGGCACGAGCTCGCTCGGCTTGCGCTACGTGTTCGAAGTCGACGACAAGGTGTGCGTCGACGCGCGCATGACGACTGTGTGCACGAACCTCGTGGAGATGAAGAGTTTCCCGCTGCCCGCCGAATATCGATCTCGCTTCGAGACGATCCTGGAGAAGACGTGAGAATTCGCGACATGCACGGCCGCGGCTGGCCGGTCTTCAGCTTCGAGTTCTTCCCGCCGAAGACGGACGAGGGCGCCAGGACGTTGATGGCGACGGTCGCCGACCTGCAGGAGGCCTGGAAACCCGATTTCGTGTCGGTGACCTACGGGGCGGGCGGCAGCACGCGCGACCGCACGATCGAAGTCGTCGGCGCGATCCAGCGCGACCTCGGCATCAACACGATGGCGCACTTGACGTGCTCCGGCTCGACGCGCGAGGAAATCGCCGGAATCGTGAAGAGGCTCGTCGACGACGGCATCGAGAACATCCTCGCCCTGCGCGGCGATCCGCCGAAGGGCGACGATGTCTTCAAGGCGCAGGCCGGCGGCTTCGCACACGCGACCGACTTGATCGAGTTCCTGGCTCGGGAATCGCACGTCTCGATCGGCGGCGCGTGCTATCCCGAGGGCCACGTCGAATCGACCGATCCCGAGGACGACCTGCGCTGGACCAGAGTCAAGGTCGACAAAGGCGCTTCGTTCCTGATCACGCAGCTCTTCTTCGACAACGCGCGCTACTTCGATTTCGTGAAACGCGCCCGCTCCGCCGGCATCAAGGTGCCCATCATCCCGGGCATCATGCCGATCACGAACGTCGCTCAGGTCGAGCGCTTCACGCAGTTGTGCGGGGCCTCGATTCCTCCGGAACTGCGCGCGCGTCTCGAACGCGTCAAGGACGATCCGGCCCTCGTCATGGCGACGGGGATCGAGCATGCGATCAAGCAGTGCCGCAAGCTCCTCGAGGGCGGCGCGCCCGGCTTGCACTTCTACACGCTGAACAAGAGCCACGCGACACGCTCGATCCTGGCGGCGGTGCGGCGGGATTAGAGTTCGGCGCCACATCCTCCCTGTGCGAGGCGGCGCGCCGTGGGTTCTGTACCGATTGGTCTAGGTGTGTCTGGCGGGCGGCTGTGCACCCCGGGCCTGCGTCGTGCGCGGCGGTCGGATGCGACGCAGTCCGACCGGTTCGCAGCGCTGGATAGGGCTTGGTTACGCACTCCGATAGGCTGAAACACGGACATGGCGGCTTGCGCTATTCCGCAGGTGCTGTGAGACTCGCAAGGGACGGCGACTTCCCTCGCCACTGATTCCAAGCCGTCTCCTCTTCCCAGACCCGTAACCGGTTTCAGCCCTCGCGGCTGATTTCAGGCCCTCCCCATGCTTACTCACGCACTGCCCCTGCGTCTTTCGAGTCTTCGTACCTCGTCCCTCCTGCTCGCGTTTCGGAGCGTGTCGCGCTCCGCGATCGGCCTCCTCGCGCTGATCTTCGCGCTGATGTCGGGCAACGCCCGCGCGCAGCAGGTCGTGATCAGCCAGATTTACGGCGGTGGCGGCAATGCCGGGGCGACGTTCAACCGTGACTTCGTCGAGTTGCACAACCGCGGATCGACGCCGGCTGTCATCGCCGGCTTCTCGATCCAGTACCAGGCCTCCACCAGTTCGCTGTTCTCCTCCACGACGCAGCAGGTGAGGCTCACGGGCGCGCCGCCGATTCCGGCCGGCGGCTACTTCCTGGTCGCGACGACGAGCACGGCCGGCACGATCGGCGCGGTGGTTCCGGCCGACTTTTCGGGTGCGGCGGGCAACTTCGCGGACCTGTCGGGCACAGGGGGCAAGGTGTACCTGGTCAGCAACTCGACCTTGCTGACGCCGAGCCAGCACCAGTTCTCGCCGGCACAGATGGCGACGCTCGGCGTGATCGACATGGTCGGCTACGGTCAGACTTCCGTTTCGAGCCTGCACACCGGCTACGAGGGTCGCGGCACGGCCCCGGTCCTGAGCGCGACGCTCGCCGCGTTCCGCGCGAACGGTGGCTGCCAGGAGACGCACGACAACTTCGCCGATTTCACGGCCGCTCTGCCGGCTCCGCGCAACCTGGCCTCGCCGGCGAACATCTGCACCGCGACGGGCGCGTGCTGCCTGGGCAGTGGGGGCCTCTATCTGGACGCGACGGCGTGCACCACGGCCGGCGGAGTCTACTCGGGTGACTTCTCGATCCTCGGCGGCGTGACGTACACGGTCACGAACGGCACGAACCCGATCCTCGACATCTCGGGCACGGGCACGCCGCTCGCGGCCCTGGATAACCTGGACGACACGAATGCGACCGTGAACCTGACGATCCCGATCCAGTTCTACGGCAACCTGCGCACGGCGGTGAACGTCAACATCAACGGCCTCGTCAAGATGCTGCCGCGCGACTCGCTGACCGACCTCACGTTCACGCCGGTCGCCATCCCGACCCTCGCAGTCCCGAACGACTTCGCGGCCCCCATGTGGATGCCGCTCTTCAACCGCACCACGTTGACGGGCTCGCGCATCTACACGCAACAGCTGACCTCGCCGAACCGCTTCGTCGTCCAGTGGAAGGGCATCTCGAGCGAAGGCTCGGGCACGGTCACGCCCGACAACCTCAACTTCCAGGCGATCTTCAACCAAGACGACGGTTCCATCGAATACCGCTACGGCTCGATGACGACCACGGCGGGCACGCCCGCGGTCAGCGCCACCGTCCCGACGATCGGCATGGAGAGCCAATCGGGCCAAACCGGTCCGAACACGTCGCCCATCGCGAGCTATGCCGCTCTGGCGAACACCTCGCGCCTCTTCACGCCCACGGCTTCGCCCTGCGGTCCGGCTCCTTTGCCCGTCGTCCTGGGCTCCGCGGCCCCCGCGAGCATCGTGCCGGGTGGCTCGGTCGTCTTGACCGGTCTCGTCACGTCGTCCCTCACGCCGGCCAGCACGGGCGTGACGGTCGTGGGCAACTTGACCAGCATCGGCGGCGGCGCGGCCGTGGCCTTCACCGACAACGGCGGCGGGAACTTCACCACGCCGTTCTCGACGAGCATCTCCCTGGCCCCGGGTTCGTACACGATCCCGTTGACGGTCACGGACGCGCAAGGTCGCGTCGGATCCGGCTCGGCCGCGCTGAACGTGACGCCTGCCAATGACGCCTGCGGCGGCGCGATCGCGCTGCTCCTGGACACGCCGGTCACGGGCACGACCGCCGGCGCCGCGAACGACTTCACGACGGTCGCGACGAACCCGCCCTACTCCGGTCTGGGTCAAACGACCTCGACGGCTCCGGGCCGCGACGTCGTCTACTCGTTCATGGCCATGTCGACCGGGAGCTACTCGGTCCGCCTGCGCGGCTACAGCACGGCGCAGAACGCGGTCCTGTACGCGTCGACCACGTGCCCGCCGACGGTGGCGACCGTGGCGGCGAACCGCAACTCGACGAACGGCGCCGAGGAGCTGATGTGCCAGACCCTGACGGGTGGCTCGACGCTCTTCATCTACGTCGACGACAACGTGGCCAACAACGCCGGCAGCGCCTTCACGATCGAAGTCAACCGCTGCTTCCAGGAAGTCGAGCCGAACGACAGCCCCGGAGCGGCGAACGCGTACGCGTTCCCGTCGGAAGGCTCCATCAACGTGGGGACCGATGCCGACTTCTGGTCGCTCGGCACGCTGGCCGCCGGAGCACGCGTGTTCGCGATGACCGACGGTCTGTCGGCGAACACGGCCGACTGGAAGATGCGCGTCACGTCGAGCACCGACACGCTCGAGTTCGACGATGACGATGCCGATGCGCAGTTCGGCGCGAGCGGCTTCAACCCGGTCATCGCCGGCACGCCGGTCACGCTGGGTGGTCCGACCTTCATCAAGGTCACGCCCTTCACCGAAACGGGCGGCACGCTGGCCGAGCCCTATCGCCTGTCGGTGGCCGTCCAGCCGCCGATCGGGTCGGCCACGGCCGAGATCGAACCGAACGACACCGTGGCTCAAGCCACGGCGGCCACGTACGCCAGCGGTGCGCTGTCGGGCGTCGCCGACGTCGACGAGTTCTCGTTCACGGCCAGCGCCGGTTCGCTGATCTACCTCGGCCTCGACGGTGACCCGCTCCGTGACAACACGGGGATCGACACCACGCTGGCGCTGCTCGACTCGCTGGGGGCCACCCTCGTGCAGGTCAACGGCAGCACCACGGGTTCGAACATCGTGGCCAGCCCGGGGACGCTCGCCGGCACGACGCCGTTCTCTCCGGCGGAAGGCCTCGTGTTCCGCGCCCTGACCACGGGCACCTACATCGCCAAGGTCACGGGTGCCGCGGCCGGCGACTACCTGTTGTCCGTCAAGGTGGACGCGCCGACCTACTGCACCGCGTCGATCACGACGCCGTGTGCCGGGAACGAGTCCATCAGCAACGTGACGATGGGCACGATCAACAACTCCTCGACCTGCGGCCTGGGCTACGAGGACTTCACCTCGAAGCAGACGACCGTGAGCCAGGGCGGATCGACGCCGATCAGCATCACGACGAACACGCCGTTCAGCGGCGACTCGATGACGGTGTACGTCGACTGGAACCAGAACGGCGTGCTGAACGACGCTGGTGAAGTCACGACGCTGACCTTCGGTGCCATCAGCTCGGGAACGATCCTCGTGCCGGTGACCGCTGCGATCGGCGCGACGCGGATGCGCATCCGCCTCAACTACGAACCGTCCACGCCCGGGGTGGGTCCGTGCGGTGTCGGCGCGTTCGGCAACGTCGAGGACTACACGCTGATCGTGATCGGGCCGCAGACGCCCGGCAACGACACGTGCGCCAACGCGAGTCCCATCAGCGTCGGCACGACGCCGGGCAACATCGCGTTCGCGACGCACGACGGCAGCGCCTCGTGTGATCCGGGCGGCCTGGCTTCGAAGGACGTGTGGTACTCGTTCACGAACGGTGCCTTCGCGACGACCTTCAGCATCGACAGCTGCACGTCGACGTTCGACACCGCGATCGCGGTGTTCGACGCCTGTGGCGGAACCGAGCTGTTCTGCAACGACGACTGCGGCGGCACGCCGTGCGGCGCGACCTCGTCGTGCTTGTCCTTCCCGCTGGCCGCGAGCCAGTCGATCCGGATCCGCGTGAGCGACAAGGGCCTGGGCGGCAGCAACTACACGCTGCACGTCGCCAATGCCCTGCCGCCGACGCCGAACGACGACTGCTCGGGAGCGATCCTGGTCACGTGCGGTTCGGTGACGAACGGCTCGACGGCGGCCTCGCCTGGCTTCACGGCTCCGACGCTGGAACTGCCTAGCGTTCCGACGCTGTGCACCGGCCCGGGCAATGCCGAGGGCGGCATGAACCTGGCGGTGAACTCGCCGGGCGTGTGGTACCGCATCGTCGGTACGGGCCAGACGGTCTACGCGGACACGCTGGCGTCGGTGCCGGGCTACGACTCGAGCATCACGGTCTTCACGGGCACGTGCGGCGCGCTGACGTGCGTCACGGTGAACGACGACGTGAAGACGTCGCCGTTCCTCTCGAAGGTCGCCTTCCAGACGAACGCGGGTCAGGACTACTACATCCTGGTCCACGGCTTCGGCGCGACGGACGTGGGCGCGTTCACCTTGACGGTGGCCTGCCAGACGACGCCGCCGAACGACCTGTGCTCGAGCCCGACAGCGATCAGCGGCCTGACCGGCACGTTCGCAGGCACCAATGTCGGCGCGACGGGTGACAACTCGTCGACTCTGACGTCGGTCGGTCTCGCTTCCTGTGCCGGGAACTACACGTTCTACGACACCTGGTACACCTACACCCCGGCCTGCACGGGCACCCTGGCACTGAACACGTGCGGCACGTTCGACACGGTCCTCTCGGTGTACTCGGGCTGCGCGGGCGCGGTGAGCAACCAGATCGCGGGCGCCTGCAGCCAGGACGGCGGTGCGGGTTGCACGCCCGGTTCGAGGCTGACGTCCGTGGCGGTCACGGGCGGAGTGCCCATCCTGATCCGCGTCGCCACGAGCGGCGTCAACGGCACGGGCAACGCGACCTTGGCGACGGGCGGCGGCCTGGCCTACTCGCTGGGCTGGACTCTGACCGCGCCGGACGCCGACAACGACGGTACTCCGGACTGCATCGATGGTTGCCCGGCGGATCCGCTGAAGATCGTCGCCGGCATCTGCGGTTGCGGCGTGGCCGACACCGACTCGGACGGCGACGGCATCGTGAACTGCCTCGACAACTGTGACTTCGTTGCGAACGTGAGCCAGGCCGACGGCGACGCCGACGGCGCCGGCGATGCGTGCGACAACTGCCTCGGTCTCGCCAACCCGTCCCAGGCCAACGCCGACGGCGACGCCTTCGGCGATGCGTGCGACGGCTGTCCGACCGATCCGCTCAAGATCGCTCCGGGTCTGTGTGGTTGCGGCTTCGTCGACGTGCTCACCACGTACTACTACGACGGTGACGGTGACGGATACGGCAACCCGGCGCTGTTCGTCATCGCCTGCACCAACCGCATCGGCTACGTGACGAACAACACCGATTGCAACGACTCGAACCCGGCGATCAACCCGGGCGCGACCGAGATCTGCGGCGACCTCATCGACAACAACTGCAACGGGATGATCGACGAGGGCTTCGCGACGCCGACGATCACGTACGTCGATCCGAGCTTCCTGATCGGCGGACAAGATCCGCCGGGTCCGGGCCAGGCGGTCGGTTGCGACTCCTTCTCGACGATCCAGGCCGGCATCAACGCCGTGGCCGTGGGCGGCACCGTCATGGTCGCGGCCGGTACCTACAACGAGGATGTCAACGTCACCAAGTCGTTGAGTCTGCTCGGCACGGGCAACCCGGTGATCCGCGGTGTCTCGGGCGGCAGCAGCGCGACGGTCCAGGTCATCGGGATCCCGAACGTCACGATCGCGGGCTTCACGATCACGCGCGCCGGCAATGCCGTCGTGACGTGGAACGATCCGTTGAACAACAACGGTCTCCTGGCGAGTTCGTCGCCGAACCTCCTGTTCCGCGACAACGTCGTGACGGGCAACCGCAACGGCGTGAACCTCCAGTTCATGACCAACGCGACGATCCGCAACAACGTGATCGACAACAACCGCACGGGCGTGCAGCTCGTCGACAACGTGACCAACTCGTTGATCACGGAGAATGCGATCACCAACAACTGGACGCTGGGCGTCCTGTTCCGCGATGAAACCCCGGCGGGCAGCGACACGACCGGCACGGTCCTGACCAACAACGACATCTCGGGCAACTGGTACGGCCAGATCGAGTACCGCAACCCGAGCTCGAACCCGACCACGCTCAAGAACTTCTCGGGCAACTGGCTGGGCACGACGACTCCGGTCATCGTGGCGACCAGCGGCGGCGAGCCGGGCTACTCGAGTCAGATCCCGGTGGCCTTCGGCGGTTCGGCCGTGCCTCCGGGCGGTCAGCCGGACGTCAAGGGCGACGCCTCGGCGAACTTCGACATCACGCCGTACCTGAACAGCGGCACGGACACGAACGTCAGCACGGGCTTCGGGACCAACGGGTTCCAGGGCGACTTCTCGTCGCTCACCGTGACGACGAGCGTTGCTCAGTCGGGCACGGCCGGTCGCGTGCAGGAAGGTCACGATCGAGTGACGACCGGTGGCACGGTCAACGTGCGCGCGGGTTCCTACTCGGAAAACGTGGCCATCACCAAGAACCTCAAGGTGATCGGCGCCGGCTCGGGTGACTGCGACAACGCAGCCAATCCGGCCACGCAGACGATCGTGACTTCGGCGACCGCAGGGACGCCGGTGTTCTCGATCAACGACGTGGGCGGGGTCTCGACCTCGAACCGCCTGACCTTGAAGGACATGCGCATCACCGGCGCGACCGGTCCGAGCGACACGACGGCTTCGGGCGTCCGCGTCAATGCGGCCACCGGAGCGACGCGTCAGTTCTATCGCTTCGAGGGCCTGACGGTGACCGGCAACGCCGGCCACGGCATCGCCTTCACGTCGACGAACGGCACGATCAACGACGCGGAAGTCGCGTCGTGCAACGTGTGCTCGAATTACCGCGGCATCACGTGCGACGACAACATGGCCGGCTTCAGCGGTTTGGCCGTGAGCGGCTCGACCGTGAAGAACAACACGTTCCACGGCCTGTTCGTGGGCGGTCAGAACGTGAACGGCAGCTGGACGCCGACGAACATCTCGGTCTCGAACTCGACGTTCGGGAACAACGGCCAGAGCAACAACCTGTTCCAGGGCTCGGGCGACCTGTCGTTCTTCTACTTCAACGGCAATGCAACGCTCACGAACGTCACGGTCAACACGACCGGTCGCGTGCCGGTGCAGTTCCGCGGACGTGGAACGGACAACTTCTCCACGGCCTGGCAGCCGATCGGGACCGTCGCGATCAACGGACTGACCATCAACGGCACGTCCGATCGCTCGGGTCTGTACATCCACTACTACGCGGATGTGAACGGCATGTCGCTCAACAACGTGAACATGTCCGGCCTGACCAGTTCGGCGACTCCGCTCACGGCCTTCGCCGTGACGGGGATGACGCTGGTGCACCTCGGCGCCACGCCGCTCCCGCTCGGCAACACGGTGTTCCCGTGCCAAGGCGCGGGCTACGTGGGCATGGCGGTGTTCGGTACGGGCGGCGCGTTCGCGAGCTGCGCGACGGTGTTCGGCACGAACGTGACGCATCCGCAGAAGGAAGCGTGCATCTTCGACATGGCCGACCCGGGTGGTGCCGGCGTCGGTGACGTGGTCATCGAGCCGACTGCGCCGCTGTGGTACCAGGACAGCGACAACGACGGCGCCGGCGACCCGCTGGTGAGCGTCCGCTCGTGCACGCAGCCCGCGGGCTACGTGTCGAGCAGCACGGACCTCTGCCCGCTCGATCCGCTCAAGCTCGCTCCGGGCCAGTGCGGCTGCGGTGTCCCGGACACGGACACGGACAACGACGGTACGGCGAACTGCAACGACGGCTGCCCGAACGATCCGCTCAAGATCGCCCCGGGTGTGTGCGGTTGCGGCGTCGCCGACACCGACACCGACATGGACGGTACGCCGAACTGCAACGACCTCTGCCCGCTCGATCCGCTCAAGACCGTTCCGGGCGTGTGCGGCTGCGGTGTTCCCAATACCGACACCGACGGTGACGGCACGGCGAACTGCATCGACGGCTGCCCGAACGATCCGCTCAAGATCGCTCCGGGTCAGTGCGGATGCGGCGTGGCCGACACGGATTCGGACAACGACGGCATCGCGAACTGCCTGGACAACTGCGACTTCGTCGCGAACTTCAACCAGGCGGATTCGGACGGAGACGGCTTCGGCAACGCTTGCGACAACTGCGTGAACGTCGCCAACCCGACCCAGGCCGACTGCGACGGCGACAACGTCGGCGACGTGTGTGCGATCGCGCTGGGCGCACCGGACTGCAATGGCAACGGAATCCCCGATTCCTGCGACATCCTGTCCGCCACGAGCCCGGACGTGAATGCCAACAACATCCCCGATGAATGCGAGTCGAACATCGGTGCTCCGTTCTGCTTCGGCGACGGATCGAGCGCGCCTTGCCCGTGCGGAAACGTCGGTCTGCCGCAAAACGGCTGCCCGAACTCGTCCGCTCCTCAGGGTGCTCACCTGGCCATCAGCGGCAACGCAAGCGTGGGTACGGACACGCTCGTGCTGATCGCCACCAACTTCCCGCCGGGCGGACCGGGCCTGTTCTACCAAGGCACTGCACGTGTCAGCGGTGGCTCGGGATCCGCGTTCGGCGACGGCAAGTTCTGCGTGTTCGGCTCGATCCTGCGCCTCGGCGTGGTGTTCGCGAACCTGAGCGGCACGGCCTCGTATCCGGGCGGCTTGACACCGGGTCCGATCCACATCGGCGGAGCGACGGTGCCGGGCAATCTGCGTCACTACCAGACCTGGTATCGCGACGCGAACCCGACCTTCTGCACCACGGCCACGTACAACCTGACGAACGGGTTGAGCCTGACCTGGGTGCCGTAAGCCTCGCGGCTTCGCACGACTGACTGCGGGGGAGGTGTTCTCCTCCGCAGCGTGAACCAGAGGCCGAGTCCGGACCGCCGGACTCGGCCTCGTCCTTCCTAGCGTGCTCCGACGAGCTCGGGCTCGCCGACGAGCGTCGGATGGACGCCGCGGCCCGACGCGTCGTACGTCCACGGGCCGACGGTGCCGTCCATGTGAAGGAGCAGGAGCGTGTCCGCGTCGGTCGCGAAGCGACGCGCCGGCTCGAAAGCGCTCGCGTAGCGCGCCGACTTCGAGATGCGGATCTCGTCGATCTGGCCATCGAAGAACGACTCGGGCCGAGCTTCCTTCGTGACATCGGCGCCGATCATGAGCGGCAAGTCGTTGAGCGTGCGTCGACCCTCTCCGGCTTTCGCCGCGACCCGTTCGCCGTCGACGTAGAGACGGACTTCGTGGCCGTCGTAGACGCCGGCGACGTGGTGCCAGGCGTTCGTCGTCACCGCGACCTTCTCGCGCGCGACGTTCACATACTTGCCACCGAGGTGGATCGAAAACGATGGAACGCCGCCGGACAGGAACAGGCCGAACTCCGCGCTCTCGGTCTTGTTCAGGAAGCCGACACGCTTGTCGAAGGAACGCGCATCGAACCAGCCCTCGACCGTGATCGGGCCATCGGGAACCGCGAGCAAGGCGCTCGCGAGGGTCAAACAGTCGTCCTTGCCGTCGAGGGCGAGCGCGCGTTCGTTCGCCGGCGGCTCCGGCTGCGGGAGCGTGCTCCCGTCGACCGGGATGCGCCACTCGTGGGCGCGCAGCGGAACACGCAACCCCTCGGCCAGGTAATCGACGTCGAGGGCCACGAGCGGCTCGCGATAGAAGGCGTCGACGGATCCCCGCGGTCACTTCAGCGCCACACCGAACGTCGCAGTCTCGCCGGCGTTGATGACTTTGTGCTGATGGTCGGGGGTGAACGTCCAGCGCGAATCGGCGCTGTCGGGAGTCAATGTGACCTCGATGGATCGTGTCGTCGGATTCGCGAGCACGATGTCCACTGCGCCAGAGACGCCGAGGTCGGCGTCGAACGCGGCCAGGCCCGCGATCCGCGGCACGACGAGGGACTGCGCGAGCTTCGCCACCTCCTCGCTCGTCGCGCCGGTGATGGCGCGCGGATCCATCGCGGCTCCGACCGGGAACGAAGCCACGTTGATCTTCCCCGAACGCACGGTGACGACGTCGTACTGATGCAGGTAGCCTCCGGCCGCCGCGAAACCGTCCTGATCGCCGCCGACCGTGGCGAGCGTGAAGTACTCGATGCCGTCCCGCACTCCGTCCCAGCGCATGCGGTGAATGTGGCCGGCGAAGACCGCCTTGACATTGCCGTTCGCGGCGAGCGCCTTGTGCACGCGTTCCCAGTCGTCCCCGTAGCTGCCGCGCAGCCACCGCGGGTGATGGAGGAACACGAATACGTTCTCGGCGTTCTTCGCGCGCTTCAACGTATCCTCGAGCCACGCGAACTGATCCGCGCTCATCCGCTGTCCGGCCGGTTCGTTGAACGTGTACTTGCCGCTCGTTGGATCGCCTTCGTCGCTGTCCAGCGCGAAGAACCACGAGTTCTTGTGCTCGAACGCGTACCACAGCGGCCCGAAATGGGTCTCGAAGTCGTGCTCGTGTTCGCCCCGCGGCGCCTCACCCTTGCCGCGCCAGTAGATGTCGTGGTTGCCAACGACTGGAAACCACGGACACGCGAGTCTCGACATCACGGCCTTGTACTCGGCCGCTTGCACGAGCCACGCCGGAGTGTCGTTGTAGCCCTGAACGAGATCGCCGACGGTCATGACGAGGTCGGGCGCGAGCAGATTGACGTCCGCGACGGCTTGGGCGAGCACCTTCACGCCCTCGGGCGGACCACTGGTGCGGTCGCCGAAAACGACGAAGAAGAAGGCGTCCTTCTCGTCGGGCATCGGCAGGGCCAGAGGATTCGCTCTGGACGTCGTGATGCGGCGCGCAGTCTCTTCCTGGTGATGGGCGCAGAGGGGCGCCGCGAGAGTGGACAGGGAGAAAAAGAGGCAGGGGAGATGTTGCTTCGGCATCGCGGCAGGCTACCAATCGCCTGTGAAAACTCTTCGAAGCACGTCCGACCTCTCGCACATCGGCGGTCGGTGATAGGCTTCAAGACTACGCCATGCGAACCCGCACTCTCGCGTCGCTCCTGATCGCAGCCTCGGCCCTGCCCGCTCACGCATCGGGATCGAGCGCGGCGGCTGAAACCGCGCGCGCCGCGGCTCGCAAGCCGCTTCGAATGCAACTCGAGTCCTTCCATCTTCGCGACCGCATCCGCGTGAAGTTCCAGGACGGACTGCTGATCCGCCTGCGCGACGGTCGGCTGACGGACTTCGGCACGGGAGCGCTCGCCGACGCGAACGCGACCCTCGCACGCTTCGCGGGCGGCGAATGGCGGCGAGCGTACCCCGTCGACGAAAGTCGCCTGGACTCCTTGCGAGCCAGCGCTCGCGCACGGCTCGCGAAGGGTGTCGCAGACCTCAACTTGCAGTTCGATTTCGTACTGCCGCCGAGCGTTCGTGCGGAGGACGCGATCGACGCGTTCAATGCGCTCGGCTGCGTGGAACTCGCCGACGCTCCGCAGGATCTCCCGCCTCCGCCCATCCCGCCCGACTTTCAGCCCAGCCAGCGTCACCTGCGTCACGCGTCGAACGGAATCTCGGCCGAGAATGCGTGGAGCTTCCCCGGTGGGACGGGCGCGGGCATTCGCGTCTGCGACATCGAGTACAGCTTCAACTCCGCGCACGCCGACCTGCCCGCGGTGACCACCATTGGTGCGACGGTGGTCGATCCGTTCAACAGCCCTCAGCACGGAACTGCGGTCATCGGCACGCTCGGCGCGCTGTCGAACGGCATCGGCGTCACGGGCATCGCGCCCGGCGCCAGCTACTACTTCGCCGGCGCGAACACGCTCAACGGCTACAGCGTCGGTGCGGCGATCGTCGCCGCGCTCACCGTGCTCTCGGCCGGCGACGTGATCGTCCTCGAGCAGCAGGCGTTCGGTCCCGGCAACGTCCTCGTGCCTTGCGAGTGGGACGTCACGATCTACAACGCGATCCAGACCGCGGTGGGGAACGGCGTGATCGTCGTCGAGGCCGCGGGAAACGGCGCGCAGAACCTGGATTCAGCGACATTCACGACGGGCAATGGCGGTCACTGGCCGTTCCTGCCACAGAACGATTCCGGCGCGATCATCGTCGGCGGGGGTGCGAGTCCGTTCGGCACGTTCGTCGACCGCTCGCGTCTGAACTTCTCCTGCTACGGATCGACGGTCGATCTCCAGGGCTGGGGCGAGCTGGTGTGCACGACCGGCTTCGGCGCGCTCTACAGCTCGGAAGGCATCAACCAGTACTACACGAGCACGTTCAACGGCACATCCAGCGCTACCCCGGTCGTCGCCGGAGCCTGCGTCGTCGTTCAGGGCGTCCACAAGGCGAAAACCGGCACGGTGCTGACCCCGCAGCAGATGCGGAACCTCTTGCGCGCGACCGGGTCCGCGCAGCTGGACGGCGTCAATCCCGCGGCGCAGAACATCGGACCGCGTCCCGACATCGCGGCCGCGATCCAGGCGCTCGGCGACGCTTCGGCGACGACGTTCTGCGCCGGCGACACGCGCGGAACGGCGTGTCCGTGCGCCAATGACTCAGTAGCGACCAGCGGGCGCGGCTGCCTGAACTCGCTCGGACTCGGAGCCTCGCTCGTGGCGCGCGGCGCGGCCGTGAGTTCGAACGACACTTTCGACTTGATCGCCTCGGGAATCGCCCCGACCGCGACGATGCTGTTCAGCCAGAGCACGCTCCAACAGAGCGGCGGCGCTGGCTCCGTGTTCGGCGACGGACTCTCGTGCGTCGGTGGTTCGCGCATCCGTCTCGGAATCGCGACGTGCGACCCGAACGGAACGGCCGTGTGGCCGCCGGCGGGGCAGCCGCCCATCTCCCAGAGCGGCCAGATCGGTGCGGCGGGCGCGCGCTACTACCAGGTCATGTACCGAGACGCGCAGTCTTTCTGCACCGTCGACACGTTCAGCCATACGAACGGCGTGTCCGCAGCCTGGCTGCCTTGATCGCAGCACGCTTGCCGTTCCGAAGTATCGTGCCGGGCACGGTACTTCTCGACGACACACGACGATCCTGAAACTCGGATCGATCGACCCCGGAGTCCGGTACTCTGGCGCGCGACCATGAAGGAAGAAACGCGCCCACCGAGCGTCGCTGAATTCACTCTCAAGGCCGTCGTCGCCGGACTCGCGTTCGGCGTGCTGTTCGGCGCGGCGAATGCTTATTTGGGCCTGAAATCAGGCCTCACCGTCACGACCTCGATTCCGATCGCGGTGCTCGCGGCGGTCACGTTCAAACTCATGCCGCGCGGCGGAACGATCCTCGAGGCGAACATCTCGCAGACCATCGGCAGCGCATCGAGTTCGCTCGCGTCGGGCACGATCTTCACGATTCCGGCGCTGTTCATGTGGGGCATGGCGCCGTCGATCGCGCAGGTCGGCGTGCTGGCGCTGTGCGGAGGCGTGCTCGGCATCCTGGCGATGGTGCCGTTGCGCCGCCTCCTCATCGTTCAAGCCGACGCCGAACTGCCGTACCCAGAGGGCCGCGCTTGCGCCGAAGTGTTGCAGGCGACGCAGAAGAGCACCCGCGCCGCAAGGTGGGTATTCATCGGGATCGCGATCGGATTCGTGATCAAGCTCTTGCTCGCCGGAGCGCGCGTCTTGCCCGACGAAGTCGCGTACAGGCCGTCGTTCCTGCCGAACGGGAGTCTCGCGCTCGCCATCGCGCCGGCGCTCGTCGCGGTCGGCTTCATCGTCGGCTTCCGCGCGGCGTCGATCATGGTCGCGGGGTCCTTGCTCGCTTCGCTCGTGCTCTATCCGCTCGTCACGAAGGCGCACATGGCGGGACTGGTCGACGCATCCGCGGACGGTGCGGCCGCGCTGTCGGCGAAGGCGGTGAAGAGCCGCTTCCTGTTGTACGTCGGCGCCGGGGCGGTCGCGACGGCGGGGCTCGTCACCGTCGTGCGGACCGCGCCGACCATGTGGAAGTCGCTGAAAGCCGTGATGAGTGGCGTGCGTTCGAGCGGCGGCGAGGCCGCGAAGGAACGCACCGATCGCGACATCCCGCCGGCCGTGATCCTGGCCGGAGTCGCGGCGCTCGTCACTGCGTTGATCCTCGTGCCGGGCGTGTTCGCGGGAGAATTGACGCTCGGTGCGCGCGTCGTGGCGGCACTGGGGGTCGCCCTGTTCGGATTCCTCTTCGTGCCCGTTTCGTCGCGGCTGGTCGGCGTGATCGGAGTGTCCTCGAACCCGACCAGCGCCATGGCGCTGATCACGCTCGCCGGCACCGCCGGGATCTTCCTTTCGCTCGGATGGAAAGGCGTCGCCGCGCAAGCCGCGGTGTTGACGGTCGGTACGGTGGTGTGCGTCGCCGCGAGCAAGGCCGGCGACATCAGCCAGGATCTCAAGACGGGGTGGCTCGTGAAGGGCACGCCGTACCTGCAACAGTACGGGCAGTTGATCGCCGCGTGCGTCGCCTGCTGGGCAGTCGCTGCCGTCGTCGTGACGCTCGGTCACACGCAAGGCTTCGGCGAGGGCGGGCTGGATGCGCCGCAAGCGCGACTGATGAAGACGATGGTCGAGGCCGTGCTCGGTGCGCAGTTGCCGTGGGACTTGCTGATCACCGGCGGAGCGCTGTCCCTGGTCGGCGTGCTCGTCGGGTTGCCGGCGTTGCCGTTCGCGCTCGGCATCTACCTGCCGCTCGCCACGATGGCGAGCGTGTTCGTCGGCGGGGTCGTGCGTCGTTTCGTCGAAAGGCGCGCGGCAGATCGCACCGACGTCGAGTCGGGCATCCTGTGCGCGTCCGGTTTCGTCGCGGGCGAAGGTCTGGCAGGCGTCGGCATCGCCGGTTGGGCCTACGCGAAGAACCTCGGCCGGCAACCGGGCGTGGAAGCAGGTGCATGGAGCGCGTGGCTCTCCGTGATCCTGCTCCTATCCGTGTGTTTCGTGCTCTACCGCTCGACGCGCAGGAGCGCCTGATTCACTGGAGGATGGGCAGCGCCTGGTGCGCCTTGATCGCGAGGCGTTGCGCGACGCGGCCGGCGATGTCGTGGAAACACTTGGCGATGAGCGAATTCGGATCCGCGATCGAGATAGGATCGCCGCCGTCACCGCCGACGCGCACGACCGGGTCGAGCGGCACTCGTCCGAGCACCGGGAAATTGTGGCGTTGCGACAGGCGGTCGGCGCCGCCGCTGCCGAAGATGTCGACGACCGCCTGGAAGCGACCGAGAGAATTCGTCACGACGTCCAGCTTCTTTCCGCCGGTCTCGATCGAAACGCGCGTGCCGGGACGCGCTCCCTCGACCGTTCCCTCGATCGTGTAGCCGGCCATGTTCTCGACGATGCCGAGGATGTCGACGTTGACCTGGCGGAACATGGCGATGGCCTTGCCCACGTCGAACGTCGACACGGCCTGGGGCGTCGTGACGAGCACCGCGCCGGAAAGCGGCACGATCTGGGCCAGGCTCAACTGCGCGTCGCCGGTGCCGGGCGGCATGTCGACGAGCAGGTAGTCGAGCGGACCCCAGACGACGTCGGCCAGGAACTGCTCGATGAGCTTGTGCACCATCGGTCCGCGCCACACGACCGGCTTCTCTTCCTCGAGCAGGTAGCCGATCGACATCGTCTTGACGCCGTGACGTTCCTTCGGGATCAAGCGTCCGTCGCGCGTCTCCGGTTGTCCCTTGAGGCCCATCATCATCGGGATGTCGGGGCCGTAGACGTCGCAATCGAGCAGGCCGACCTTCGCGCCGGTCTTCGCGAGAGCGCAGGCGAGGTTGACCGATACCGTGCTCTTGCCGACACCGCCCTTGCCGCTCGATACGGCGACGATGTGCTTGATGTCGGGCGCGATCGTGCGCGGCGGCCCGGATTGCGTCTTGACGACGGCGGTCATCTCGACGTTTACCTTCTTCACGCCGGGGATCGCGAGCAGCACGGCCTCGGCCTGCGCCTTCAACTGGTCCTTCACCGGACAGGCAGGCGTCGTGAGGTTGATCGTCGCCTTGACGAGCCCGTCGCAGTAGCTCGACTGCGTGACGAATCCGAGCGTGACGATGTCCTTGCCCAGGTCGGGATCACGCACCGCGCGCAGGGCTTCGAGGATCTGTTCTTTCGTGACGTCGGACACGGTGGTTCTCGCTCGGGAGGCGTTGTTGGGCTCGGATCGCGGGCCTTGCGGCGCGCGCGGGGGCAACGAGTGTAGGCCGAATCGCGAGGGGAGCAAGCTCGGTCGACTCGTTAGCATGGGATGTATGAGCGACACCCGCCCGCGCGCCGTCTGCCTCGTTTCCGGAGGCATGGATTCGGCCGTAGCGATGGCCGAAGCACGCGAAGGGGGCTTCGCCTGCATCGCGTTGTCGTTCGATTACGGACAACGGCATCGGCGCGAACTCGTAGCGGCGGAACGAGTGGCGCGCGCCCTCGGAGCGATCGACCACAGGGTGGTCTTGCTCGACTTGCGTGCAGTCGGCGGCTCGTCGCTGACATCCGACAGCGCGGTGCCGAAGGATCGCACGCACGCCGCGATCGGAGTCGGTGTGCCTGCGACGTACGTGCCGGCGCGCAACACGATCTTCCTCTCGATCGCGCTGGGCTTGGCCGAAGTCGCGGGTGCGCAGGACCTGTTCATCGGTGTCAATGCGCTCGACTATTCGGGCTATCCGGATTGCAGGCCCGAATTCCTGCGCGCGTTCGAGGCTCTCGCGCGAGTGGCGACGGTCGCCGGAGCGGAGCGCCACGAGCCGTTCCGCATCCACGCCCCGCTGCTCGAGATGTCCAAGGCGGACATCGTCCGCCGCGGCCGTGCGCTGAACGTCGAATTCGCGTTGACACACACCTGCTACGATCCGATCACGCGCGGTGCCGGCACCGTGGCGTGCGGCCGGTGCGACGCGTGCACGTTGCGCTTGAAGGGCTTCGCGGAGGCTGGCGAGCAAGACCCCATTCCCTACGCTGGTCATTGAGCGCTCGCTCGCCCCGAAAGCCGCATGAACACCGATCCCAATCCGCAACTCGACCCCCGCGCCGTCGCTTTCGCGCGACTGCTCTCCATCGTCGATCGTCTGCGCGCCCCCGACGGATGTCCGTGGGACAAGAAGCAGACGATCGAGAGCATGGCGCCGCATCTCGTCGAGGAAGCGCACGAGGTGCTCGAGGCGGTCGACGGCGGCGACGCGGAGAAGATCGCCGAGGAAGCAGGGGACGTGATGATGGTGATCGCGCTCATCTGCCGCATCGGCGAGGAAGCGGGGCGTTTCGATCTCGCCCGCGCAGCTCACGCGGTCAGTGACAAATTGATCCACCGCCATCCGCACGTGTTCGGCGAACTGACGGTCGACTCCGCCGAG
>JBGATY010000220.1:0-5970 GCA_044228955.1 Planctomycetota bacterium
CTTGCAAGAGCGGGTTCCGCGTCAGGCCCCGCTCATCGATCCCAATCCGTCGGAGGAGACGCGTACGGAATTCGGAGTCCTGCCTCGTTCGCCGCGTCGCATTCGTTCACCACACACTCCGAACACGCATGCGCAGATCCTCTCGAACGGATCGTTCGTGACGATCCTGACCCATGCCGGCGGAGGGTCGAGCATCTGCCGCGAGCGCGCCGTCTCGCGTTGGCGCAAGGATCGGACGCGCGACCCGGGCAGCAACTTTCTCTATCTGAAGGACGTGCGCAGCGGCCAAGTCTGGTCGGCGACGCATCAACCGACAGGCGTCACTGCAGACCACTACAACGTCGAGTTCGTGACGGAGAAGGCGATCTTCGATCGTCTCGACCACGGTATCGAGACGCGGCTCGAAGTTGCGGTATCGCCCGAGGACGACGCCGAGGTGCGGCGCGTGTCCCTGACTAACGAGAGCGATCGCCCGCGCGAGATCGAGCTCACGAGCTACGTCGAGATCGCGCTCAATTCCATGGCTGAAGACGTTGCGCATCCGGCGTTCGGCAAGTTGTTCATCGAGACCGAGTGGATCAACGAGAGCAGTGCATTGATCGCGCGTCGACGTCCGCGCGCGGTCACGGAACCAACACAGGTCGCATTCCACGCCCTCTCGATCGAGGGGCCCGCACAGGCTCGAGTCGAGTACGAGACCGATCGTCTGCGCTTCTTGGGGCGCGGCCGCGGCCCCGACGACCCACAAGCCCTGGACGGCCGCGCGCTTTCGAGCACGACGGGCGCGGTATTGGACCCGGTCCTGAGCCTGCGCACGCGAGTGAGACTCGCTCCCGGCGCGCTCGCGCGGCTCACCTTCACGACCGGGGTTGCGAGCGACGAGGCCAGTGCGCGTGCATTGGCGCGCAAGTACCACGAGCCGGGAGTGGCGGCACGGACGTTCGCGCTGGCGTACACGAATGCAGTCGTCTCGCTCCGGCATCTCGGCATCTCAGTCGAAGACGCACAGCTGTACGAGCGTTTGGCATCGCGCGTCTTTTTCTCGGATCAGTCGCTGCGCGCCGACGAGAAGACTTTGGCCCGTAATACCCTCGGTCAATCCGGGTTGTGGCGTCACGGAATTTCGGGTGATCTCAAGGTCAGAAGTGCGACGCAGTCATCATGAATGAGCATCCGATCGGGTACCGAGACGAGATGCATGCACAGCTTCAGCAAGTCGTCGACAGCGGACCATGGGCGGGATCGAAGGATCGGCCGGGCGGCGTGTTCTTGTTGCGGGCGGACGGGCTCCCCGAACCCGAACGCATCTTGCTCTGTGTCGTCGCCCGTGCCGTGCTCATCGGGTCGGCGGGAGACCTGATTCGACAACTCGAAATCGAGCAACCGGACGCGCCACGCCCTCTGGTGCACGCGCTTTCCGACGAAGTCGAGAGCGAGGAGAACCACTGGGCGCGTCCTCCGCTCTTGATGGAGAACGGGCTCGGAGGATTCAGCCGCGACGGGCGCGAATACGTGATCGAGCTCGTCGAGGACCGCGAGACCCCGATGCCCTGGAGCAACGTCATCGCGAACAAGTGCTTCGGCACGATCGTCACCGAGCGCGGGGGTGCGCACACGTGGTGCGAGAACAGCCGCGAGAATCGCCTCACCCCGTTCGTGAACGACCCGCTCACCGATCCGACGAGCGAGGCAATCTTCCTCCGCGACCTGGACGACGGTCGCGTGTGGGCTGCGACCCCTGGGCCACTGCGGCGAACGAAGCGTTCACCGCGTTGGTTGGTGAGACACTCGGCGGGTGTTACCCGTTTTCAGCGTTCTGCCGACGGCCTGCGACAGGAGCTCGCCGTGTTCGTGACGCGCGACGACCCGGTCAAGATCTCGATCCTGACCCTCACGAACAGCTCGACTGGATCGAATGCACGCTCACGACGCATCGCGGTGATCGCGTACAACGAATGGTCGCTCGCTGCTCCCACCGCGAGAGACGCGTCATTCATCGTGACCGAGCACGATCGCGAGTCCGGTGCGATCCTGGCCTGCAACCCCTACAACGACACGTACCGCGAGCGAGTGGCGTTCGCTGCGACTAGCGCCGACATCGTCTCCGCGACGAGCGATCGGACCGAATTCCTGGGCCGCAACGGCTCCTTGTCATGCGCCGCAGGGCTGCTGGCACCGAGCCTCTCGAGTCGCTTCGGCGCTGGGCTCGACCCGTGCGCCGCGCTGCACGTTGTGGTCGAGATTCCTCCTGGCGAAACACGGAGCGTCGTGTTCCTGCTGGGACAAGGCCGCGACGCGAACGACGCTCGGCGACTCGTCTCGCTGTGGCGCTCAGAATCCGCCGCGCGTGCGGAGCTCGCCTCGGTCGAGGCTTTCTGGGACGAGACCCTCGGCGCTGTCAGCGTTTCGACGCCGGACGACTCGTTTGACGTGCTCGTGAACAGATGGCTCGTCTACCAGGATCTCGCCTGCCGACTGTGGGCGCGAGCCGGCTACTATCAGGCGAGCGGGGCCTACGGATTTCGCGATCAGGTGCAGGACGTGCTCGCACTATTGCTCACGCGGCCCGACATCGCTCGCGAGCATCTCTTGCGCACGGCAGCCCGACAGTTCGTCGAAGGCGACGTGCAGCACTGGTGGGACGCCTCGACCGGACGAGGCATTCGCACGCGCTGTTCCGACGACTTCTTGTGGTTCGCTTACGCGCTGGCGCACTACGCTGAGACGACGGGCGATGCGGCAGTCCTCGACGAACGAGTAGCTTTCCTCGAAGCCCCGCCCGTGCCGCCCGGGGAGGACGAGGTCTTCGGCCAACCTGCCGTGTCGAAGGAACTCGGCACGCTGTTCGAACACGCAGTGCGCGCGATCGACCGCGGTATCACGGTCGGCTCACACGGATTGCCTTTGATCGGAAGCTGCGACTGGAATGACGGTTTGAATCGAGTCGGGCACGGCGGACGCGGCGAAAGTGTCTTCGTCGGTTGGTTCCTGCACTCGATCCTCTCCACCTTCGAGCCGTTGTGCGCGCAGCGCGGCGACGGGGTACGAGCTGCACGCTATCGCACAGAGCGCGAGCGACTTGGTGTGATGCTCGAGCAGAGTTGGGACGGCGAGTGGTATCGCCGCGCGTACTTCGACGACGGAACCCCACTCGGCTCGGCGGACAACGTCGAGTGCCGCATCGATTCGCTGGCCCAATCGTGGGCGGTGCTCTCGCGTGCGGCACCATCCGGGCGTGCCGAGCGGGCGATGAACGCAGTGCGCTCGCACCTCGTGCGACGATCTTCCCGCGCGATCCTGTTGCTGACTCCGCCTTTCGACCACACTGCGCGCGATCCCGGCTACATCAAGGGCTACCTGCCTGGCGTGCGCGAGAACGGCGGGCAGTACACGCACGCCGCGCAGTGGGTGATCCTGGCCTTGACGCGTCTGGGAAGCGGGGACGAGGCTACGGAACTGTTCCACATGCTCAATCCCATCAATCATTCGCGCACGGCAGCCGACGTGGACGCGTACAAGACCGAGCCCTACGCCGTAGCCGGCGACGTGTACGACCATCCCGCGCACCGCGGTCGCGGAGGATGGACCTGGTACACCGGCGCGGCCGGTTGGATGTACCGCGTGGCACTCGAGGGCATCCTCGGCTTGCGTCGCCACGGCTCGACGTTCGAGATCGCTCCGTGCATCTCTTCCTCCTGGCCGAGCTTCTCGATCGAGTGGCGTCTGGGTACGACTCGGTATTCGATCGTCGTCGACAATCCGGAAAGACGCTGTCGGGGAGTCGCTGCCGCCGAGCTGGACGGAATCGCGGTCGACTCCGCATCGATTCCGATCGTCGACGATGGTGAACATCATCAGGTGCGCGTGCGCCTCGGAGTGCCGAGCACGCCGCGCACGGCTTTGAAGCTCATTCGGAGTTGATGGAGGAGGATCGAGGATACCGCGGCGCCTGCACCCTCGCCTTCATCGCCAGGCTGGCGGCATTGGTGCCGCGGCCGAGAGCGCATTCGCTGACCCATCACTGTGTCATCGCCCCCGCCGCCGAATGGCGCGATGACATCGTGCCGGGCGGGAGCGCGAGGAACTCGCCGTATCCGCCGCGCCCGACCTCGGGCGCGGACTCCAGCGCGCATCCAATCAGCAAGCCTGACCGACCAACGCGCCGCCCGGGTCCTGAGTTGATGAAGCGCGTGTTCGAGATCGACGTGCTCGTCTGCACCTAATCTGATCGCAAGCGCAAGCTGATCGCGTTCCTCACTGACGGCTTTGTAGTGCGCAAGATCCTAGGGCCATCTCGGACTAGGACAGCGACCCTCCAATCCCGGCGCCGGCGCGAACGCTCGAGGAGAGCGTGTTCGCCTGGTAGGCGGGAGACGTCGACGCCAGGTGTGCACGAACCGGCGATCGAGATCGGGACCGGTGCCGTGTCGCCGGGATAGTCCGACGTGTTGTTCGCCGCGAACACGACACCGAGGCTCACGATCGTGCCCGACACGCACAAGAGTCCCTCGCCGAACGTGACGCCGGATCCGCCGCCTGCGAGGGCCGAGCCCTGGAGGAGAAGACCCGGGCCGTTCGGCACGTCCGTCGCGTGCAGGGCGAGCGTGGCCGCGTTGACGTGAGCGTCGCCGTCCGCGTTCAACATGCCGCCCTACGGACGTTCCGTGCGAACCGGGGGGAGCGAACTCGGCACGGATCGAGTTCACGCCCGATCGTCTGCTGCGAGCGGGCGGCGGTGGAAGAGGGCGGTGTGCTGCCCCTGGCCTCCGTGCTGCACTACGACTCTTGATTTGCGCGCGGCGAAGATCCCCGGT
This sequence comes from Planctomycetota bacterium, assembly GCA_044228955.1. Classification (GTDB taxonomy): domain Bacteria; phylum Planctomycetota; class UBA1135; order UBA1135; genus JAEUIA01. Next base: position 4,815 of record JBGATY010000220.1, read on the forward strand.
GGTGCTCATCCACGGGACAGCGACTCACGTCAGTCCACAATCGGCAGCGCCTACCCCATGGTTGGAACTCGCCGAGGGACGAGCCTGCGCGCGATGCGGCTCCGTCCTCCCCGGTGACCTCCACGAGCAGGAACGAGGTCTTGAGGTCTCGCTGTGGGCGCCGCCTGGAACGGTCGTTGCCGTGGCGGCGCGCCTGGCCGGACCGTACCCCCCTTTCGAATGGAGTCGATGATGAACTTCCGTCACGCATTGCCCGTGCTGCTCTTGTCGTTGTTTCCGGCCACCCAAGGCCTTCCGCTGGGAACAGCGGCTTCGAAAGCGCTGCTTGTCGGTGTCACGACGGGGCCTGGCGAAGACCAGACGAGCGAGGTCGTGACGGTCGACCCGCGCGACGGGAAGGTCGAGAGGATTGGCCGGCTCGTGCTCGCGGGAGGACACCGGCCCGTTCAAGCACAGGACCTCGCATGGTCCGCGGACGGCAAACAACTGATTGTTACAGAACTCGAATTCAGTGTGCAGAACGAGGCCAAGACGTGGATCGATTGGGTCGATCCGGCTTCGCTGAAAGTACTGCGCAGCAGCGAGCCCTCGCCCGGCGTGCTCGACTCCTTGTGCTGGGACGGACAGCAGCACCTGCTCGCTACGTACGGGGTGTCGCGGCCGCAGACATTGTTGGTGCTCGACGCGGCGACCGGAGCGCGCACGGAGATCGGCACGCTCGACAAACGGCTCTGGGTGCGCAGCCTCGTCTGGCGCGCGACCGGCTCCGAACTCTGGGCGCTCCACACGCGCACGCCCGAGCTCGACTACGACGCGCTCGTGAAGTTCGCGCCCAAGGACGGCGCGGTCTTGCAGATCGTGAAGCTCGAGATGGCCGAGCTCGCGACCGCCCTGGTGCTCGATGCGCGCGGTGAGTTCATCGTCACCGGGGACAAGGGCGGAGTCTTCTCCGTCGACCCCGCGACCGGCAAGTGCGTGCGCGCGAAGCTTGAGTCGGAGTTCCGGATCACAGGGCTCGTGCTCGGCCGCTGAAGCCGGGCGCTACGCGATCCCTGTCCTTGGATCAGGAGCGCGCGCCGTAGCCTCATGAACGGTCCGGGCCAAACAGGATGGATGGACCGGTCGTTCCTGAGTGCGCGGGTTACGTTCGCGCTGG
>JBGATY010000221.1:0-5962 GCA_044228955.1 Planctomycetota bacterium
CGGTCGTGCTGTGCGCGATCGTCACGGTGGCGTCCCGTTCGAGCGCCAGGAGCAGGAAAGGCTTTCCGACGAGTTGCGAACGGCCGATCACGAGCACGTTTCGGCCGGCGAGCGGGATGTCGTGCCGGTCCAGAAGGACGATGCACCCCGCCGGAGTGCAGGGTCGATGACCGGCGCGTCCGAGGGTCAGCGCGGCCACGTTCGTGGGCGTGAGCCCGTCGACGTCCTTCGCCGGATCGACGCGGTCGATCACGCGCTCGGCGTCGAGGCCTTTCGGCAGAGGGAGTTGCACGAGGATGCCGTGCACGGATCGATCGTCGGACAGCTCGCGCACGACGCGCTCTAGATCCACCTGCGAAGTGGTGGCCGGGAGTCTCACCGTCCGCACGGCAAATCCGGCCTCGACCGCGGCCTTGTCCTTGTTCTTCACGTAGACGTGGCTCGCCGGATCGTCGCCGACCAGCACGACCACGAGTGACGGCTTGACGCCCCGCGCGATCAGGTCGAGGGCACCTTTCTTGACCTCTCTGCGCACGTCGGCGGCGATCTGCTTGCCGTCGATCAGCCCGGCCGGGCTCATTTCGCGCTCGTGTCGACGCGCGCCTGTTCGTCGCTCTTCGCGGGCGCCGGTCCCAGTTGGCCTTCCTGCGGCGCCACGCCGTCGTCGGTGTAGCGGTGGAGACTCTTCTGGCTGTCCGGCAGGTATCCGAACAACTGGAAGGTGAGGAAGACGGACGCCGCCCCGCCGACGAGGACCGACATCGCCTTCGAGCCGCGATATCCGCCGAGCATGCGCAGGTGGATGTAGACGACGTAAACGAGCCAGGTGATGAGCGCGGAGTTCTCCTTGCTGTCCCAGCCCCAGTAGTTCGCCCACGCCTCCTGCGCCCAGAAGGCGCCCATCCACAGTCCCGCGGTGAGGAACGGGAAGCCGACCGCGAACGTCCGGAAGGAAACGTCCTCGAAGCTCTTCTCGAGCGCAGCCAGTTCGGGACCGTGCGGCATCTTGCCCCGGCGCACGAGGACCCAGAAAACGACGCCGGACAGCGCGAGGATCGGCAGGGTCACGATGTGCACGAACGGGATGAAGGCCAGCGCCGCGAACGTGATCCACTGCGTCTTCTTCGATTGTCCGCCCAGGAACACCCCGCTCCAAAACCGCGTCACGAAGTAGAGCACGCACACGAAGGCCGCGATCGCCATCGTGGCGTAGCTGAAGATGAGGGCGGTCAGGTGGAACGGGAACCAGTACGACTGCAGCGCCGGCGGCAGGTCGCGCTGTGCGGTCGACAGACCCCGGATCCAGGCGTGCGTCCCGAACATGCCCGCGAAGACGAGCAGGATCAGCATGTCGTTGAGGATCGCCCACCCCCCGCCACGGCGCGTGAGACCGAGCGCGAAGTGCAGGACGACCATGGATGCGCCGAGCGCGAAGGAGAACATCGTCAACACTTCCGACATCGTCTGCGACGGAAAGTGGTTGACCTCGTTCCAACGCGCACCGACGACGCCGAGCATCGTCACGAACGTCGCGATGAGGAACAGGATGGGCAGGTACGTCGCGAACGAACGCTGGCGAGTTTCCGACCTTCGCAGGAAGGCGGCGAGGACGCAGGCGAGGATGCCGACGAGGCACAGGACGTCGGCGATGAGGGTCAGGCGCGTCGAGCCGGTGATGTCCGCCTGGAACAGGGTCTGGATGGGATTCATGGGTGTCAAACCGTCCTTGCAGCGGGTACGCCCGCTCGCGCTCGTTTGCCGTAGCTCTCGACGATCGGGCGCACGACGAACGCGAGCACGGCGCCGAGGATGGTCAAGTACATGCCGAACAGCACGATCGGGATGCCGGGGTCGTAGACGACGCCGATGCCCGAGTACGTGGGGAGTTCAGGCACTGCGTTCGTCTGGAAGAAGCGATAGCCCTTGTAGTGGAAGTAGTCGTTCACGCGGATCTCGCGGTCGTGCTCAGGTCCCGCGTCGCGCTGCACGAGCTTTCCGCTCTTGTCCTTCTCCCACACGGACAAGACGCTGCGCCACTCGAACGGTTGCGCGCGATCGTTCAGGAAGTAGTGCAAGAAGAAGCGTTTGTCGGGCGAGGTCCAGAAATTCGCGAAGGCCGTCTCGGTGGAAGCGAGCGTGACCGTCTCGCTCGTTTCGGCGGGTGTTTCGGGGTTCCGCGTGACCTTGACTTCGACTCCGGTCGGGTCCGTCGAGTAGAAGGCGTCGTCGAAGTGCGGTCCCGCGATGACGGGCGCGGTCGGATCGAGCGTGATGCGCCGCTCGACGCGCGCGTTCGCGAACACGGAGGAAAGCACGACCTGCGTGTCCCCGGGGAGCGGCAGGGCGGAGCCGACCGCGATCGGCTTCTCGGTCCCGTCGGCGGAAACGAGCGTCGCCCGCCCGGCGCGATCCCAGTGCAACACGAACCGTTCCGGTCCGGGCGCGTTCCAGGGATCCCACACGAAATTGACGGCGATCTCGCTGTAGCGGAAGCCCTTTTGCAGACCCGCCTCCTCGTAGTCGAGCCGTTCGAGGATCGGACGCTCCTCGGCCGGGCTGCCGTCCTTGGGCTGAATCGAGAGGATGACAGCGGGATTGTTCGGGTAGACCTGCGCGATCGGACGGTCGTCGACGACCTCCTTCATCGAGTTGCGATCGAAACGGAAGCTCGGCGTCGCGCGCAGGACCTCGAGCTTGTATCCGCCGGGCCCCTGCACGACGTCGCCGATCTTCACCGGCACGCGCTGAGGTTCCACGCCACCCTCGGCCGCGACGCGCATCGAGATCCACCCGATCCGGCCCTCGACGACTTCCGAGAGGAGCTTCCTGGCGCTGGCCTTGTCCTCGCCGAAACTCGAGGTCACGCGGAATCGAGCGGCGGGGTCGTACATCAAGCGCAGGTCCGAGCGTTCCGGCGAGAGGAAATACTTCCGTTCGCCCTCCCCCGGTCGTGCCATCGGCCCGAGGCCGTCGGCCGCGTCGGGCGTACCTTCGATGAGGCCCATCGGCTGCACATCGGCCCGCTCGTGAACGGCCAAGACCTCGAGGCGGATGCGCGGTCGATCGACGCCCTGCTCGTCGGGAGCGAAGTCCAGGTCGACCTTGCGGCCCGGCCACAACGTGTACTGCGGCGGCTGCGACTTGAACTCCTCGCTCGGGAAGCCGACCTCGAGCGTCTTCCAGTCGCGACGCCCGAAGCGGTCGAGCTTGAGCGAGAACGGCATGCCGCGCACCTTTTTGCTGTCGAAGTAGGCCCAGAACTCGTCCTTGGGCCCTTCCTTCAAGTCCATGTGCAGGATGCCGCGCACGGTCTGCGCCTTGCTGACTGCACCGCCGAGGAGCAGCGTCATCACGCCCAGGTGAACCGTGATGTAGCCGATCTTGCGCGCCGACAGCCACGATTCCGCCTGGCCCTTGAACGTGTTGAACGCGACGCCGACGAACAACATCCCGAGCAGCGAGGCGAACCAGTGTGACTTGTAGGTGCGATTGAGGTGCAGGAAGGTGCACACGTCGAACGCCGTGCGGAAGGTCCGCTCCTGCTTCCTGATCAGATTCCCGATCTCGGTCGAGATCTCGCGGCCGCTGAACGCGGACTTCATCTGCTTCTCGCGGTTGTCGCGTTCCTCGCGGCCGTACGTCTTGCCGAAGCGCTCCAGGCTTTCGAGCACGGGCTGCGGCAGACCCGCCGACTTGGGCATGCCCAAGCCGTACGGATGGATCAGGTGGTAGATGAAGTAGCCCTCGGCCCAGCGGAAGGCACGGTAGCCCTCGCGGTACTGGTGCAGCCGCTCTTTCTGATCGTTGCTCAGTGCGCGCGTGACCTCGGCGGCTCGCGCCGCGGCCTGCGCGCGTTGCTCGGCCGGCAGGCTCGTGTCGCGCTCGTCGGGCAAGGTCAAATACGCGTAGAAGGTCTCGTCCGAGACGTCACTGATGGACGGGACGCGTTCGGTCGCGTCCTCGAAGTTCTCGATCTGGGGCACGAGCACACCGACGAACACCGCCAGGAGCGACATCGCCACGAGGGAGACGCCGACGTGCATGGTGCGGAAGAAGCGCCGTACGGCGTCCCACTGCATGACGACGAAGGCGCCGCTCGAGATCACGAACCCGCCGAGCACGACCGCGAGCAGGATCTCCCGACCGCCCCACGCGCCCTCTCGACTCGTGAGGCCCTCGAGGATGGTGCCCACGAATTGTCCGACGATCATCACGATGAGGATCGTGGCTGCGGCTGAGGCGAAGCCCCACTTGAAGGCACGCGCGGGTTGCTTGTCTGTTTCGGCTTGCATGGGCTGTTCGATTCAGGGAGATCGGGCGCGATCACCAGCGCCGCTCGAGCACGAACGCGCCGAGTTCCTCGAGCGCCGTGCGAGCCGCAGTATCGGGTAACGGGTCGAGTCGTGCACGCGCCGAATCGACGAGCCGCGTGGCGCGCTCCATTGCATAATCCACGCCGGCCGAGAGGTCACACGCCGACTTCAGCGCGGCGAGCCGTCGCCCATCGAGGCCAGGCGTCGTGTAGATGTCCCGCATCGCCGCGCGGGTCGACTCGCCGGCGCGTGCGTAGGTCCAGAGCACGGGCAGCGTGATCTTGCCGTCTTCCACGTCGTTTCCCACCGGCTTGCCGACGACGTCCGCGTCTCCGACCACGTCGAGGCAATCATCCACGATCTGGAACGCGAGGCCGATTTCGGATCCGTAATTCGCCATCTCCCGTCCGACGTCCTCGCGGCCTCCCGGATAGCGGGCTCCGAGTTCGCACGCCGCCGCATACAAGGTGGCTGTCTTGGCGGAGGCGATCGCCTCGTACGTCGCTTCCTTCAGTTCGAAGTCGAAGCGTTTCGTGCTCTGCTCGATCTCACCCACGCACAGCTTCCGCGTCGTCTCCGACAACAGCCGACTGGCGAGACGCGAGCTCAGGTCGGTCGAGAGCGCGAAGGCGCGCGAGTACAGGAAATCGCCGAGCAACACGGCGATCTGGTTGTCCCACCGCGTGTTGACGCTCGCCACGCGGCGCCGGGTACGCGCTCCATCGAGGACATCGTCGTGCACGAGCGTCGCGAGGTGGATCATCTCCACGATCGCGGCCACCGCCGGATGCTCGTCGGTCGAGTTCCCCGTGGCATCGCCGGACAAGAGCACGAGGGCGCCGCGCAGTTGCTTGCCGCGAAAGCGCAGCGCGTGACCCGTCATGTCGGAGACGGCGCTCGAGTTCTCCACGATTTGAGCCACGAGCACCTCGCGCATGCGCGTCAGGCCCTCGGCTACCGGCGCGACGATGCGCTCGAGGCGTCGATCGATCGAACTCATCGGCGGCCCTCGGCTTCGAGGTCGGAGGGTGTGTTCACGTTGCGCACGAACTCGTCGTCGTCGACGTCCACGAAGCCGACCGCCGGCCGCGCTCCATTGTCGAGCAGTTCGTCGAAGACCGCGACAACGCGCCGTTCGTTACGCTCGAGCACGGATCGGATCGGCGTCGACATCGAAACGCGCCACACTCCGCAGAGGGGCTCGACTCCGCGCCTCGAGCGCAGGACGCACGCGTCGAGTCCACGCGCGAGCGCCGTGTCGACGAGCTCGCGGATCAGGCTCGCCTCCAGCCGCGGCATGTCGCACGCCACGGCGACGACGTAGTCCGTGTCGGCACTCGAGAGCGCGGCTTCGAGCCCGCCGAGCGGGCCGAGATCCGGCTCGCGATCCAGGACGAGCTCACGCGCGCACTCCTCGTACCGTGGAGTCGGACCGCAGGCGATACGCACGTCCGCGGTCACCCCGTCGAGGAGCTGCAACGCGCGCTCGAGCAGGGTCTCGCCTCCGAGCTCGACGCGCGCCTTGTCCATGCCCATGCGAGAACTGCGTCCACCGCACAACACGACCCCCGCCACGGTCCCAGCGGGCGCGACCTGCCAGGGCGGCGTCGACCTCGCGGCTCGCGTGGGGTCACCGTGCGGCGGGATCA
>JBGATY010000222.1:0-5954 GCA_044228955.1 Planctomycetota bacterium
CGATCGAAGCTCTCGCGCTCGCGGCGCGCGGCTTCGACGCTTCCGCGCGGGGCGGGCGTCACGGTTCTTTCACGCGCGGCGCGCGCGCGGTCGTCGAACTTCGGCGTCGCGTCGAGGACGCGCCCGGCACCGCGCGCGCGTGACAGGTCCTGGTCGCTCGGAGCGCGCTTCGGCAGGACGAGGTCGGCGTTCTCGCGGCCGCGGTAGCGCTGCAGGATGGACTCGCGCGTGACTTCGGAGCGCGGCAGCCGGACGAGACCCTCGCCCTCGGCCGGGCTCCCGCCTCGCGGCGTGGAGCGCAGGTCGGGCGAGCGGCCCGTGCGCGAGGAAAGTCCAGGTCGGGGCGTGCCCGCGACGCCGCTCTCGGGGCGCGGCGTGCCGGCGAGCGAGGGGACCGGCGTGCGCGGAGCGCGGCGCTCGAACTCGTACGCGCCACCACCGTCCGGACGCCACACGCGACCGTTGTCGGATCCTGTGTCGCTCGATCCGGAGCCACTCCGCCCACGCGAGAGCCCGTTGTCGAGGCCTCCGCCCGTGTCGCGGCGGGGCTCCGACGTGCGACCGGACTGGTCGGGCGGGAGGTAGCGCGGTCCGGTGCTCGAATCGTCGCGCGGCTGGCTGCGCGGAGTGCCGTCGACGGGCTGTTCGTAGCGCGGCGTGTCGCTGCGCGGCTGCTCGACGCGCGGCTCGTAGCGCGGCGTGTCGTTGCGGGGCTGCTCGACCCGCGGCTCGTGACGCGGTTGCTCCACGCGCGGTTGCTCGCGGCGGGGTTCCTCGTACCGCGGCTGCGGCTGTACGCGCGGGGCTTCCGGAGCGGGAGCGGGACGAGCCACGGGCGGCTGCTGCTCGCGCGAGGGACGCTGGACCGTCGGCATCGGGCTCGGGGCGGAGGGCCTGGAAACGCTTGGCGCCGAAGGCCGGCTCTGGGGCGCCGGGCTCGGCCGCGACGGCGGCGCTGCACTGGGACGAGAGGGAGGGGCGCTCGGACGCGATTGGGCGGGCGCGCTCGGCCGCGAGGGCGTCGAGCCTGCCTGTCCCCGGTCCCCCGGATGAGCGAAGCTGCGATCGGCCTCTGCCATGCACAGGAGCGCCAGTGAGGCCAACCCGACGGTGGTGATCAGGGATCGGTTCGTCATCTCGAATTCTCCAATTGGGGACCCGCGCGTTCCGCCCCGCAAAAGGGGTGCCGAGCCCGAGGCCCGCACCCTCAGCCTACACGCCCGCCTGCTCCTGGGGCCGGTCCTCCCGGGCGGACAGGGCTATTTCCCACCCGGGAGCAGCGGGAGCACGATGAGCACGTGCTCGCCCGGTCGTTTCGGGTCGAAACGCAGATAGGGGGCACCCGCCACGGCGTCCGCGGGCAGCGCTCCGAGAAGCGCCGCGAGGGGGGCTGCCGACACCGCTTCGAGGCCCATGACGAAGGTCGTGAGCCCGGGCCGTTCGGGCCATGCTTCGAACGACTTGGAGAGCGCCTCGGGCAAAGCCGACTTCGCGGGAGCGAGCCGCAACAACAGCGCTCGTGGTCGAGCCTCGCGGTCGACCTCGAGCGTCACCCTGTCCTCGAGCGCGAACCCGACGGCGGCCAGATCCTTGGAGCGCGACTCCACGACGCGCTTCCACTCGTCGAAGGCCTGCTCCAGGGTCGCGCCTTCCTTCAGCCCGACGCGCTGCACGCGACACTCGGGCAGATCCGTGCCGCGCACGCCGCCGATCTCGAGTGGGTTCGACACCGCGCCCTCGCGCCTGTCGGGAGGCAGGAAGTACGAGTCGATGAAGCGCGTCTTGACGTCGATGGATCGGATCGTCTCGGTCCACACCTTGGAGCGCTCGTGCCAGAGTTCCAGTGCCACGGGCCACGGCTTGTCCTTCTCGATGCGCCACGTGATCGAACGGAAGACGTCACCCGGACGGCCGTCCTCGGCTGTGAACTCGAGCGTGTTCGGGAGGGTGCTCGCTGCCTCCGCGAAGCGGGCCGTCAAACGGCCGATGCGCGTGATCGCGGCGTGACTGGCCAGGCCTTCGCGCTTCCAGTCGAAACCCAGCGGCCACAAGAGGAGCGCGCGCCGCATTTCGAGCTGCACGAGGGCCTCGGCGCGTTCCTCCGCCAGCAGCTCGCGCGAAGCTCCGCCGTGCTTGTCGACGGCATACAGCGCGTCGCCGAACCGCAGGCGCATCTGGCGCTCGGGAGAACTCTCGTCGCCGACACCAAGCCACCAGCGCACGCGATCGGGGAACGCGTACGTCGCGTTCAGGCGGTGAGGCGTGTCCAGGGCGCTGGCGTACGTGACAGTCGAGGCGCAGTCGATCGAAGCGATGCCGCCGATCGGCGAACGCGGGGCAGGGCGATCCGGTCGCGCGGGGGTGTCGGCCCGCGCGAAAAGCGGGACCAGCCCGGCGAGGCTCAGGGCAAGCGCTCGGCCCACTTGATCCACTCCTTCTCGTCTGACCCGTAGTTGCTCTGCGCCAGGTCGACCAGGCCACGGAACATGACCGCCTGGCGCGCATCGTCCTTCACGCTGACCCAGGCCTTGACGAGGCCGCGCGCGGCGGCCCCCTTCGCCTGCGGGACGTTCTTGCCGATGTAGGTGATCGCGCGCACGGCGGCGGCGCAAACGAGGCTCGTGTCGTCGTCGAGGCGATCGATGAGCGCCTGCATGGAATCGGCGTCGAGCCGATTCGCGATGATCAGCGCGGAGTGGGTGCGCACCGTCGGTGACTTGTCGAGCAGACCCATGCGCGCGGCCGGCAGCTCGCACGAACCCTTCGAGCCGTGCTCGGTCAACCACGCGACCAGGAGCGCCGCGTTGGAGCGCACGTTGTCGTCCTGTTCACTTGCCAGGAAGGGACAGATCTTCTCGATCGGCGTGTCGGCGCGCTGCAGGAGCCACAGCCCGACGAGGGCGCTGCTCACGACTTCGGGGTGCGGATCGTCCAGCGCCACGAGCAGGGGACCTTGCGCCTCGGGCTCGCGCGTGAAGCCGAGGGCGGCGGCCGCGACGATGCGGTTGTTCAGCGGACCGCTCTGCAACTCGTTCACGATTTCGGCGCGCCGTTGGTGCGCGACGGTCTGGATGTGCAACTCGATCTCGCGTCCGCGCGCCTGATCCTTCGGTGTCTGCGCCGCGAGGCTCAGGTTGTTCCAGGCCTTGATGGAACTGTTCAGGTCCGCCAAGAGCTTGCCGATCGACTCGGGCTTCTTCGTGGCCTCGACCAGGGCCCCGATCGGCTTGATCTCGCGGTCGGGCTCGAGCGAGTTCGACTGGGTGCCGCTCGACCGGCAACCCGCGGCGGCGACGAGGATGGGCAGGGCCAGGAGGAAGGCATTGCGCTGTGCGGAGGGGAGCTTCATGAGGTTCCAGAACGATCCTGGACGCGGAATCTTCCGGCGTCGGACCGGATCTGCGTCGGGGTGTTAGAGTAACGATCCGACCCATCGCACGGCAGTTCGCGACGGGAAGTGCATGGGCAATCACATCCTCGAGGCCATGGCCCGCGAGGGATTCGAGGAAGTCATCGCGATCCACGATCGCGACTCGAACCTGCGCGGTTTCCTGGGGCTCCACGACACCAGCGTCGGTCCGGCATTCGGCGGGATCCGGCGCTGGAACTACCTGGACGAGGACCGGGCGCTGCGCGATTGCCTGCGTCTGTCGCGGGCCATGTCGCACAAGTGCGCGATCGCGGGCCTCTCGGCGGGCGGCGGCAAGCTCGTCGTGATCGATCGACCGGACCTCGACGTCGAGGGCGCCTACCGCGCCATCGGAGCGTACGTGGAGCGACTCGGCGGCCGCTTCTACACGGGACCCGACGTCGGCACCGGCGATCGCGAACTCGCCTGCGTCGCTTCCAAGACGCGTTTCGTGACCGATCCCGGTCCGCGGGGCCCCGGACAACTCGCGGAGGCGACGGCCGAGGGCGTCTTCCGCGGGATGGAAGCCGCGCTGCGACACCTCGACGGCGCGGTCGACTGGAAGGAGCGCAGCGTGGTCGTGCAGGGGCTCGGCGAAGTCGGCAGCGGGCTCGCTCGACGGCTGGTCGAGCACGGAGCGCGCGTGCGAGCCGCGGAGATCGATCCCGAGCGTGCGCTCCTCGTGCACGAGGACCTCGACATCGAGTTGATCGACCCGAGCAGCGAATTCGACGTCGCCTGCGACATCCTCGCGCCCTGCGCGCTCGGGGGCATCCTGCACGACCTGACCTTGACGCGTCTGCGCTGCCGCATCGTCGCCGGAGCGGCGAACAACGTGCTCGCGCGCGCCGGTCACGCGGATCGCCTGCACGAGATGGGGATCTTCTACGTTCCCGATTTCGTGATCAACGCGGGCGCTCTGATCCGCGGGGCGCTGTTCCACCTCGAGGGCCGGCTCGAGCCCGTGGCCGCGATCGGGACGCGCATCGAGAAGACGGCGGCGGGGCTGTTCGAACGCGCACGGGAGCGCAACCTGGTGCCGGCGCGCCTCGCGGTCATCGAGGCCGAGGACGAAATCGAGCGCCGTCGTTTCGGGGCGAGCCCTTCGCTTTCGGGGCCAACACGGGCCGACAAGCGCTCGTAGGACTCTCCGGGGAGCGCGAGTTCCAGGCGAGGAGGCTTCAACCGCCCCCCTGACTCAGGCATCCTTGAGCGGCCCTCGGTATCCAAGTGACGCGCCTACTCGTTCCCGTTTTCCTGTTCGCGACGCTGACCGCCCTCGCGGGCGGCGACAAGGACGCGACGACCCCCGAACCCCTGCGGGTCGAGCGTGGACCGGGCTTGATTCCGCTCCAGATTCCGCGCGACGAGGAACTGAAGTTCGACGTCGAGATCGACGTCGGCATCGGGAACATCGACGTCGGCGACGTCGAGCTGTCCTCGGGCGTCGAACCGTTCCGGCCCGGCCTGCCTTCCGCGGGAGACCCAAAGCCGGCGGTCGCGACGAACCTGGAGCGCGGTTTCGTGAGGAGCGTCGCCAAGGGCAGCTACCTGTCGTATCGCCTCGAGCACGAGCTGAAGACGCGACTCCTGCCGCAGCCCTATCCGGCGCTCTTCCACACGGACTCGCAACGCGGCTCGGAGAATCGCAATCGCGAGCTCCGCATCGGCACGCGCGACGACGCTCTCACGGCGGAGTTCCGTTCCGATGGCCACTGCAAGGGCTGCGCGAACAAGGAGCACTTCGACGAGCCGGCGTGGATCTGGAGCAAGGCGGAGCACTGCAAGAAGTGCAAGAAGCTCGAGCACCGCGTGTGGAAGGATCCGGTCTCTCGCAAGGTGCCGGTCGGGACGCTCGACATGCTGAGCGCCGTGTACCTGGCACGCGGACTGGTGAAGGACGATCTGCCTGACGTGACGTTTCCCGTGATCGATCGCCAGCGCGTCTGGGAAGTGACGCTCTCGCGCGGCAAGACGAAGAAGATCGAAACCGACGCCGGGACGTTCGATTGCCAGCTCGTCAAGCTCGCGACGCGCTTCCTCGCCGAAGAGAACGAGCAGGAGCCGGAACAGACATCGAACCAGTTCAGCGGCCTGTTCGGCATCCAGGGCACGATCCAGATCTGGCTGGAGCGCCACAGCGGCGTGCCCGTGCTGATCGAAGGCGAGTTGCCCGTACCCCTGCCGCTCGTCGACAAGCTCGACGTGCGCGTGATCCTGAAGAGCTACAAGGGCGTGCCGGAGGAGTTCAAGGCCGCCCCGAAGTGACGCGCCCGCTCGGTCTCAGGGCGCGCGATCGAGCATGACGACCATCACGCCGCCGCGCTGACGAGCGCTGTATGCTCCGCTCGACGCGGCGCCCTCGCGGCGAACGAAACCGGCCAGCTTCACGTCGATCGCGGCAGGCTCCGTCGCGCCGGACACGATCAGCATGCCGTCCGATCCCGTGAAACCGGCGCGCACGCCATCGACCAGCACTTCCGCGGCTCGCGCGGGCCGGGCGGTCGGATCGCGCGTCAGCACGAAGATCTTCGTCGACCAGCCG
>JBGATY010000223.1:0-5943 GCA_044228955.1 Planctomycetota bacterium
AGGCGGTCGATCAGGGACTTGTAGCGGTCGGGCGCGGTCTGGCGCAGGTACTTCAACAGCTTGGCGCGCGCACCGACCATGACGAGCAGACCGCGCCGGGACGTGTAGTCCTTCTTGTGGGTCTTCAGGTGCTCGGTGAGGTTCTTGATGTTCTCGGTCAACAGGGCGACTTGGACTTCCGGTGAACCGGTGTCGCCCTTCTTCGTGGCGAAAGCTCGGGTGACTTCGAGCTTGCGGGCTGCGGGGACGGCCATGGTGACTCCTTGGGCATGGCGGATGAACTGGACTTGCCGCGGTCCAAGGGCAAGGAACCCCGAGACCGGGTGTGCTCCGCCGCGAAGCGGAGCGGTGGGCCGGAGCACAGGCCCCGGCCACGAGGGCGAAAAGTCTAGCAATCGCCCCGGCGGGGCGCCACTGGCGCGGGGCACCCGGGGCCCGGTGTCGCCGCCCTCCCGGCGTGCGGATCGAGGCTCAGGAATCGCCCGGATGGCGCGCGACCCGCACGGGCAGCTTCTGCAGCACTTCCGCGGACAGGATGTCGCACGCGCGCTGGATGCGTTGGGTCTCGGTCGGGAGGTTCTCGATCTGCGCCCCGAGGTCGAAGCGCTGGTCGACGCTGCCCTTCCACAGCTCTCCTCCGCTGACCGCGTCCACGATCCGCACGACGAGGTCGACTTGCAGCGCGTTGTGCGTCTCCCACAGCGAGGTGTCCCAGCGCGTGATCTCGATCGTGCACACGGCCTGTTCCTGGCTCGCGCCCGGGCTGTAGCTCGCTTCGCTGATGTTGCGGTCGACGTATTCGAGCGCAAGGGGGCTGTAGCGGCGCTCGACCAGACCTTGTTGGAACGAGGCGCGCAGCACCTTCTCGGGCACGTTCTTGCCGGCGTTGTTCACGACGGGCAACACGGCGATGTCGATCGGAGCGCTCTCCATGATCTTGACCGCGCCTTCGCCGCGCGTGCCGATGCCGACGGGAGTCGGCGTGTTCTGGCACGCGGGAAGGACGAGCAGTGCGGCAGTGATCAGGGACGGGATGCGGAGCATGTTGTTCTTCGAAGTGGCTCGGGACGAAATCACGTGGGTACCCTCGGGCGTCGCGGACTCAAATCGCAGCGCGGGCGGCGAAGAATTCGCCTGCCGACGGGCTGCGCGGCGAGGAGCGATACCACGCCCGGGAGGGTCGATCAAGGCGGCGTCGCCGTCACGAACGCGGCATGCGCGAAACGGCCGAACTCGCGCTCGACGTCGCTCCACAGGAAGAGCGTGGGATCGAAGGTCGGCCACGAGAAGCTGGAGACGCGGATCGACCACGCCCCGGCGGCGAGCGGCAGGGTCGTGCCGACGCCGACCTTGGGCAGGTGCACGACCTCGAGCGGGCCCGCCGAATCGGGCTGGTCGAGCCGCCAAACGGTCCAGGTCGTCCCCACCCCGTCCGTGAAAACCACGCGGTGGATCCCCGGCTGCCCGGAGGCGTCGAGCAGGGTGTCGTTGAATCGGAAGTTCACGGCGACGCCGTTGTTCACGAAAGGCGTCGCGTCGGGCGTCGGGGGAGCGGGCGGGGTGAGCGTGCCCGAGGCGACGCTCAGGCGGGGTCGCACGCCCCCGCGGTTGCCGGCCGTGTCGACCACCTCGGCGCGCAGGAGCAGATCCGCGTCGATCGTCCCGGAGGTCACGAAACGGCCGAGCTTGTCGCTCGTGACGTCCTGCACGCCGTCGCACGAACCGGGGAAGGCGGCGCGGATCGCATACGTGTTCGCGGGCAGCATGTCGTTGAAGCCGATGCCCCGGCCGACGGTGACCGCTCGACCGATACCCGGAGCGGTGGCCTCCACGCGGACGCGCGGAGCACCGGACAGGGTCGGATACGCAGTCGTCGAGAGCACGAGCGGAGGGACGTCGATCGGGCGCTCTTCGGGATCGAGGGTCCCCGAGTCGAGCGAGGTTCCCGTCGCGAGGGTCACCTGCGAGATCTGGCCCGGCTCGACCGGCGCCACGGGCAGGTTGAGCTGGAACGCCTTCAAGAACGTGAGCGCCGAGTAGAGGAACGGATTGGGCGGCTCGAGCACGACGACCGCGCTGGCCGCGCCGATTTCCCGCGCTCGGATCGTGGTCGGTCCGAACGCGCACTGCAGCAACTGCGCCTGCGTGCTGAACGAACAGCTCCCGGCCGTGAGGAGCGTCTCGCCCGGCGAGGGAAAGCGCGTGTCCCCCACCGACTTCGTGTAGGCGGCGAAATTCGTGTCGGTCGTGTTGACGCTGCCCGAGACGCTGCCGCCGCTCTGCAACGTCGGAGTGAGCGGAATGCTGACGGAGTCGGTCGGCACGCCGTCGAACGTGAACGGGTCGAAGCCGAGGTTGCGCGCGTCCACGGTGACGATCGTCGAACCCGTGAGCGAGGCGGGCAACGTCACCCGTCCGTTCGAGGCCGTGGCGCCGCTGCCGACGACCGAGACGACGCCGCCGTTCGACTCGTGCACGTGCACGGTGGCGCCGACGACGGGGGCGAGCGTGTTCGCGTTGACGACCTCGACGGTGACGTTCGCGAAGGCGCCGCCGGCGCCGTTCGAGGCCTGACCGACCTGCGTGAACTGTCCGGTGATGATCCCCGTACTGTTCAACGCCCGGTCGTAGGCCGTGATCGTGTAGGTCTGCGGCGACTGCGCGGGCGTGAGCACGCCGACTTTCACCGGAGCGGAGACGAACAGTCCCGACGCGCTGGAGCCCGCGACGGGCGCCGGCTGGCCCATGGTGATCTCGTTGTTCCCGAGCGGCGTGGAAACCGACACGGAGCGCAGCGATTCGCTCGCGCGTCCGACGATGACGATGCCGCGCTGGTCCGAACGGAAGGACGAAATCGTCGTGCCGCTCGTGGAAAAGCCCAGGATCGTGGGCGGGACGGTGTCGAGCACCGGACTCTGCGAGCCCTTCGTGCCCGAGTCCACGTCGAGCAGGGTGATCGGCGAGACGAGGGCGCCGCGCTTCGAGTAGAACGCGAAGGTGATCGAACCGTCGGTGAACCGCGCCGCGAATGGCGACTGCGTTTTCACGAGGTCGATTTCCGCCGCCGTGAAGGTGAACGAGGTGAAGGGCGCGACGATCGGCTCCTCGCGGAAGAGGGCGATCGTGCGCAGGTTCTCGACGGCGATCGGCGGGGAAGGTTGCGGCTCTTTCCCGAACATGTACAGGCCGACCCGGTCGCCCGCCTGCGCGCCGACGAAATCGACACGCACGGCGAGATCCTGCGGCCCGCTCACCTGGTCGATCCCGATCGCATTCGTCGGCAGCGACGTGATCGCGCCGCCCGTCGGGGAGGAGAACGGGAGCGTCTTGTACTTGACCAACTTGTTCGCGAGGGAGTTGCCGCCCGCGTCCCTCAGCGGCTGGCCGGTCGGCGACAGTTCGAGTTGCACGTCGACGTTCGTCCCGAGGGACACCGGAGCGCCCGAGGAATCCGTGCTGCGCCAGCGAAAGACGCGCGCATCGGTGACGACGCCCGAGATCACCACGGCCTGGGGGGCAGGATCGTTCGGCGGCGCGGATCCCCCGACGGTGACGACCCAACTCGCGTCCACCACGCTGCCCGGGTCCATCGGCCGGCTGAAGACGACGTCGATCTCCCCTTTCGGACTTTCGTTGGTCGACATGTCCTCGGGCCACGTGGCGATGACGACGGGCAGGGTGGGCGTGGTGCTCGCCGTCGAGAAGGCGCCGATCTCGCGGTCGGCCGGCTGCACGACCGCCTGACCGGTGCGGTCGGTGAGCACCACGTTCGCACGGTACAAGATCGTGTACTGAGTCCCGGGCTGCAGATCCGTGAGCGGAAACAGGACGATCATGTGGCCGTCGCCGACGAGCGCGGAGGCCGAGAGCGGAACGGCGCCGAGCCCGCCCGCGTTGAGCTCGAACGCGAACGACAGGTTCGACGAGGCCATCGATTCGCTGAACGTCAGGACGATCGGCGACTTCACGTCGGCCGTGGTTCCGCTGGGTGAGAACTTGACCAGAGTCGGCAGCGCCGGGACCAGTTCCTCGCCTTCGACCGGGACGGACGCGGCCGCGGTACCGACTCCCCCTCCAGCGCCGGCGCCCGCGCAGGTCCCACCGAACACGCACGCCGGGTTGTCGCAGCCGGTCATGAGCGGGAGGACCAGTGCGAACAGGAGCAGCGAACTCGAGAGGAAACGGATCATGGGGCGTCTACTCTCGCGCGGATCGGCGCAACCTTCAACGACGCGGACCCGAACCGGGGCCAGGGGTACAGCCATGTGAAGCACAGTGAGGGTGCGGGGACTAGTGGGTAGGATGCGCTTGGTCCGAACGATGAACACCCCCTGCGCACGCGGCTCCCTGGCTCTGTCCATGGTCGCATGGACGGCCACGGCCGGTTGCCACGCACCCCGCCCGGAAGAGGCTCAGGCCGCCCGGATGGCCGAGGAGGCGCGCGTGGAGCGCGGCGTCGACGATCGGCTCCGCGCCCTCTTCCCGGAGGTCGGCGGCGAAATTTCCCGCGCGGCGATCCTCCGCGCGGCGCTCGAGACGGCTCCCACGGACCCCGCGGACCAGGGCGTCCCCGCCGCTGCCATCGCGGCGATCCGGCGCGGCGATTTCGAGCTCGCGCGTGGGCTCCTCGGCGAGATGGTCACGGCGAGCGAGGTTTCGAAGGCCAGCGAGTTCCGCGCGCGTGGAGACCTGCGCTCCGCGGTGGGCGTGCTCGACCACGCCGTGGCCACGGCGCCCGACAGCGCCGAGCTGCACATCCTGCGCGCCGACGTCGAACTCTCGATCGCGCTCGAGGGCGCCCTGGAGTCCGGTGCTCCGCCAGACGCTTCGGCATGGAGCCCGGAGAATCGCGACTTCGCGATGCGCGCTCTCGAGGACTATCGAGCGGCCTCGAAGCATCGCGGTGGAGCGCGCGCCGAACTCGGCGCGAGTCGCGCCGCCGGCCTGCTCGGACAGCACGACGAAGCACTCGCTCGAGCGCGAGCGGGTGTGGAGTCGCTCGGCGGGCGCAACATCGCCTTGCCCGGCGGCACGACGCCCGAGCGCGTGTGGGCGGAGGCGATCCTCGCGGCTCCTGGAGCCGACGAACGCCACACGAGCGAGGCGCGCCGGGCGTTGTTCGCGGCGATCGCACGCACGCCCGCGGACCGCTTCGCGTGGCGCGCGCTCACTCGCGTGGAAGCCGAGCGCGGCGACGCGACCGCGGCTCGACGCCTCGCCGAGCGCGCGCTGGCGATCTTTCCCGACGATCCGCCGCTCCACGACTGGCTCGCGGACGCGCTGACGCGCTCCTCGGGCCGCGAGGAAACGATCCGCGAATACGAGCGCTTCACCGCCGCGCATCCCGCGAGCGCGACGGCGCTGTGGACGCTCGCGAATCAGCGACTGGAAGGCGCGCTGGATGCGCTGGCCGAGAAACGTGGCGTCCCGGCGGATTTCGAGGCGGCGGAAGCGGAGTTCGCGCGCTGCCGTTTTGCCGATCGAGCGCGGGAGATCGACTGCGCAAAGAAGGTCGCGGAAGCCCGCACGGGTCGTGGCTGGGCGCGACTCGAACGCGGCGAGCTCGATCTCGCGCGCGATGCGTTCCTCGCGGCCGAGGACGCGCACAAGGGCGCCCTGTCGATCGACCGCTCTCCGCGCCTTGGGAGCGCGCTCGCGGGGCTCGCCGAAGTCGGCGCGCGGTACGTCGAAGTCCAGGAGCGCTCCGGGTCCCAAAGCCTGGAGACGCTGGAGAAGGCGGCGCGGGTATTCGATTTCCTGCACGAGTACGAGCGCTCGAACGCCCGCTTCGCGACGCTTTCGGCGAGTTCGAACCGCGACGCGGCCGTCGCGATGGAGATCGAGGCGCGCGCGCTGAGCGCGGCGCGGAAGCCCGAGGAGGCCAATCGGCGGGGCGCGCGCGCGCGGGAATTGAAGGTGCGAGCGCCCGCGGCGTGGCACGCG
>JBGATY010000224.1:0-5899 GCA_044228955.1 Planctomycetota bacterium
AAGCTGCCGAGCCCGCCCAGGCCCGTGTCGCTCACGCGGATCACGACCTGCTGATTCGGAGCCAACTGGTAGCCCGTGATGCAGGAGGTCGGACCCGCGCACGGGGTGCCGCCACAGTTGTCACTGCAGGCCAATTCAGCACCGCCGCACGAGCTGTAGATCGAGAGGACCGTGTCGTTGACGCCGGTCGTTCCGCACGTCGTGACGGTCAGGAGGCGCGGATTCACGTTGGTGTTCGTGTACAGGTACCAGGCGTCGCGCGAGGCCGCTCCACCCGTATCGCACGTCGCGGCGCCGTCGTTCGTGGCGCCGAGCAGCGTTCCCTGCGTCGTGCCCGTCAAGACGGTGGCGGCACTGGCGCAGTTGTCGTTCGCCGGCGGAGGATTGACGATCGGCGGCGCACCGGGAGAGACCGTGAACTGGTACCACTGGACGCTGAACGAATCCGGGGAGGCGACCTGGTTCGTGACGAGCAGCGTTCCGTTCGAGCCCGAAATGAGGAAGTCGCGGTCGTCCGTCCCCGTCGTGGGCGTGGTGGAACTGCACACGAGTGAACCGGGGAAATCCATCAGGACTTCGGTGGGATGGTCTTCGTCGGGAGCCGCCGCGAAGTTCCAGGCCAACTGGAAGCGGCTGACGGCGAGGTAGTACGTCCCCGGAGCGAACGTGCGAATCAGCTTCGACTGCAGCGTCGCGCCCGCCGGACCTTCGTCGTCGTTCAAGGCGCCCGGGATGCCGTCGAGGTTGGCGTCGAAGATGGCGATGGCGGTATCGGCCGTCGTTTGACCGACCGTGGAGATCGTGACCGGGTTGGCGCTTTCGAAGGGCTGGGGCAGGATCGTGGCGGCGATGCCCGAGGTCGACAGCGTGCTCGTGTACGCCGCGGTCGTGGCGGTGGTGCCGGTGACGCGGTAGTAGAGTTCCTCTTGCTTGCCGAAGCCGTACCACTGCACGGTGAGCGGCGCCGGGTTGACCGTCGTGGTCGCCGTCTGGATGGCGGTGTCCGTCGTGCCCGGCGTGCCGCCGGTCCCGGGGCAGGTGGAGCACGTGCCGGCCGTGCCGGTCTGGTTCAGACCGCGGATCGAGCCAGTCGGCTTGACCGTGTCCGACGTGGTCAACGTCAGGCGGTGACGGTAGATGCCGACCGGCAACGCGGCGGTCTTGACGCGATACGTGTCCTGAGACGTGAGCGCCGTGTCGCCCGTGACGGCGCCGGTGCCCGTCGTCGTGCCGGTGATCGTGTCGTTGGCCGTGATGCCGGTCACCGCGGTCGCTTCCGACTTCGCGCTGTTGGGCTCGACTTCGGGGAAGTTGGTTTGAGCGAAGGTGCTGGTCGCGAGCAGTGCCGTCGCGAGCGCAGCCAACCCTTTGTTGTTCAGTTTCATGTGGGAGTGCTCCGTGTTCGGGAGCGTGTGTCTGGAGAGATGAGTGGAAGAAGACAGAGGGGCCTTGCGGCCCACCCGGCAGGAGACCGAGCAAGTCCTCCCCGACGAGGGAAGACCTTGTTGGAGTATCCCACGCGATCCCCGTCTCGTGAAGTGGGCGACAGGACGATCTGCACTTCCGACGGCCGAGTGGCACGGAAAGAAGTGCACGGAAACCGCCCTCTGGAACGCCCGGCAGCCCCCTCCACGGCACGGAGGGGTGCGGGCGAGGCCCGCGCGCAGTAGGGTCTTGGGATCGGCTGGGACTCCCTTCCGCTCGATGACCCCCTCGCAGATCACGCCGGAGCGATCCTCAGCGCCTGGCGCGGACCTGTCGCCCCGAGCCGCCGGACTCGGTCTCGCGGTCCTGACCCTCCTGGCGCTCGCCCTGCGACTCGCCGGTCTCGGCTTCATGCTGCCGCACTTCGCGCACATCGACGAGCGCGTCTATGCCTGCCAGGTGGACCTCTTCCGCGGGCTCGAGCGGTTCCCGGGCGAAACCGAGAACTACGCCTTCTATCCAGAACTCGTGCCGTGGATCACGTCGAACACGACCCCGGTCGAAGTCGCGCGGGCGCCCGCGCGAAACCTCGAGGAGCAGCGCGAGGTGGGCAGCGCGAAGATCGTCTCGCTGCGCTTCACGGTGGCGTGGCTCGCGGTGCTGCTCGTGCCGGGCACGTATTTCCTGGCGCGCCGTTTCACGACGCGGCGAGTCGCGTTGACGGCGGCGATCTTCGTCGCGCTGTCCGTGCTGCACGACTGGCACTCGCAGCAGGCGCGACCCCACGCCGTGCTCGCGACCACGACGCTCGGGGCGGTACTCGGCTCGCTCCTGGTGCTGCGCCGCGGCGATCTGCGCGCCTACATGATCGCCGGACTTGCGTGCGGACTCGCGATCGCGACGCTGCAGAGCGGCAGCGCGGTGTTGGCCGCCCTTTGCGCGGCGCACGTGCTGCGCCGCCACGATCGATCGTGGCGCGCGCAAGTGCATTTCCTGATCGCGCTCGCGATCTGCCTCGTCTCGGCGCGCGTCTTCTATCCGTTCGTGTTCGACCCGGGCACGGGGCGCATCGCGCTGGGCTTTTGGAACAGCGGTGGACACGTCGAACTGTCGGGACACGGAATGAACCTCTCCGACTTCAACGGAGGAGGTTTCGCGCCGCTCGCGGAGGCGCTGGTCGATTTCGATCCGCTGATCACGGTGTTCGCGTGCGTCGGACTGATCGTCTGCTTCGCGAGCCTGGTGCGTTCGCGAATGCGCCTCGAAAACGGCCGCGCGATCCTCGTCGTATCCGCGCACGCGCTGCCCTACCTCCTCGTGATCGGCATGTGGCAACGCAGCTACCAGCGCTTCTTGCTGCCGCTCCTCCCCTACCTGGCGATCCTCGCGGCTTTTGGCCTGTGGTGGATGGTCGAGAGAGTCACGCGGCGTGGCGCGATACGCGCGGCGATCGTCGCGACCGTCGTGACCGCGCAGGCGTTCACGGTGCTGAAGCTCGTCCAACTGCGGCGCGCGGACGACACGGCGACCGAGGCGGCCGATTGGATCGCGACGCACCTTCAGCGCACGGACCGCATCGCGCTCGTGCCGACGCTCGACCTGCCGCTCCTGCGCCAGGACCGCGGCCTGATCGATCCCGCGCTCGGCGTCGGACGCGAGTACCGGCCGTGGCCGCGCTATCAGCTGACGATTCCGGCCGAGGAACGCGCGCTGACCGCGTTCGACGTGTTCAACATGCCGGTTTCCGACCCGCGCCTCGTAAACCTCCTGCTCGCCGATCCCGCCGCGTACGTGCGCGAGATCGGCGCGGATTACGTGGTCGTCCAGGAGTTCGGTCCCGAAATACGCCGGAACCTCGGCCGACTGCGCGACGCCGTGCGCAAGTCGGGCACGCTCGTCGCGCGCTTCACGCCGTGGCGCGAGGATCGTTCGGACGACACACCGCTCTTGTACTATTGGGACAGCGAATTCGCCGCGGAGAAGTGGCTTGCGTGGCGCATGCTCGCGATGCGCTCGTTCGGCGCGCCGGTCGAGATCTACCGCATGGGCGGGTGAGCTACCTGCGCCGAGCGACGGCGACGACCGACGTGCCGTGCCACGGCAGGATCGAGTCGAGCGGCCGCATCAGCCACACCGTGTGGTTCACGATCTTGAGCTGCACGCGGCCGAAGTGGCGTCGGCGCATCACCTTCCCGTTCCACCACCACGCCGGCGTCGTCGCGCGGTTGAAGTCGAACAGGTGCTCGACTTCGAAACCGGCCGTTTCGAGCGCGGTCTTCAGCGACTTGCGCGAGTAGCGGCGCACGTGGCCGAGCACTTCGTCGAGCGTGCCGTGCAGCTTCTGGTTCTGGGGCACGAGCACGATCGCTCGACCGCCCGGCTGCAGCGCGGAGTGCAGGTTCGCGAGTGCCGCGGCCTCGTCGGCCACGTGCTCGAGTACGTTCAGGCACACGACCGTGTCGTAGCGGCCCTTCAACGCCTCGAAGTCCCGCGCGTCGGAGAGGTCGCACTTCCGCACGTCGACGTAGGGCCGGCCGCTGAACGTGCGTAGCAGGTAGTCGAGGTAGTGCGGGTTGATGTCCGTCGCCGTGTACGCGTCGCGCGGCGTGAAACGGCGCGTCAGGTTGCCGATCCCCGAACCGATCTCGAGCACGCGAGTGCCGAGGTACGGCCGCAGGACATCCGCCATCCAGCGGTTGAAATGCGGCACGTTCGCCAGGCTGACGAGGATGTTCGAGCCGTGCTCGTCGGGCTTGTACAGATCGTCCTCGACCCACCAGTGCAACATCGCGCCGAGCGCCTTGAACCCGTCGCTCATCCCGATCTTCTTGCCCTCCTCGTAGGTGCGTCCCGAGTAGCTGATCGGCACTTCGAAGATGCGCGCGCCGCGTTTCTCGAGCTTGAACACGAGCTCCGGCTCGATGCGGAAATCGCGGCTTCGGATCGGAATCGACTGCAAGAGGCTGGTGCGCACGGCTTTCGTGCAGGTCTCCATGTCCGACAGGTTCAAGTCGGTGAGCCAGTTGCACATCCACGTCAGGAGCTTGTTCCCGAGCGTGTGCCGGAAATACAACACGCGCCTGTAGTCGCCCGTCAGGAAGCGCGAGCCGAACACCGCGTCGGCTTCGTCCTCGAGGAACGGCACGATCACTTTCACGAGATCGCGCGGGTTGTATTCGAGGTCGGCGTCCTGGATGACGGTGACGTCGCCCTTGGCGCGCTCGATGCCGGTCGTGACTGCCGCGCCCTTGCCGCCGTTCTTCTCGTGGAGGACGAGCGTCATGCGCGCGGGATTCGCCGCGGCGAGTTCGCGCAGGATCTCGCGCGTGCCGTCCGTCGAGCCGTCGTCGACGACGATCAGCTCGAGGGAGGAAATGCGCGGACTCTCGACTGCCAACACCCGGCGAACCGCCTCCGCCACGAGGTAACGCTCGTTGTACGCGGGCATGACGACGGAGAGAGAGAGGCTCTGCGGTTTGTCCGTCATCGAAGGGGCGCGCGGCGCGACGCGGCGGAAGAGGATGGCGAGGCGCTCGTGGATTGGGAAGGGTCAGAGCGGTTCCGTCCGCTTTCGGGCTGAATCGACGTGCGTCGAGCGGATAGGCTCCGCGCCCGTGGACTCGGTGAAGGAAACCTACCCCCTGACGGCGCGACGTGTCGGCTGGGGCTCCATTCTCGCGGTTCTCGCCGTGCTCTCGGGCCTGTGGGCGCTCGACTCGCTCCTGCTCCACACGACGCTGCTCGTCTCGCGGAAGGGCGAGCCCCCGCTCACCCCGCTCTATGCGTTCTTCGACCCGCACTGGCGAGCCTCGGCGCTGCCCTTCCTGCTCGCGGCGAGCCTCACGGCCTGGAAGTCACCGCGTCTCGTGGACGTCGAGCGCGTTTCGAGAGCGCGTTTCGTCGTTTTGCTCGGCGTGCTCGCGCTCGCGCTCCCTTTGCTGTTGTTCGTCGTGCGCCAGTCGCCGTCCGAACTCGGCGCACAGTCGGTGATGTTCGAGTACCAGGATTTCCTGCAGGACGCCGCGCGCGTCGAGAACGCGTGGGGTTTCCTGCGTGACTACGTCGCGACGATGCCCTCGCTCTCTCTGCACGGACAGCACTATCCGCCCGGGCCGATGCTCTACCTGCACGCGTGGGGCAGCGTCTTCGGACTGACGCCGTTCGTCTCCGGCATCGCGATACTGGTCGCGTTCGCCGCGGGAGTACTCGTCGTCTTCGCCGCGCTCTCTGAACTCGCGAGCGAGCGCGCGGCACGACAGGGCGCGCTCCTCACGTTGTGCGTTCCGACCATGCTCGACCACGCGTGCTCGGCGATGGACGCGGTGTTCTTCTGCGCGGCTGCCTGTGCCTGGTGGGCGGCGCTGCGCACGTTTCGGCCGGGAGCGCCCGTCGCGATCGCGCTGGGACTCGGCGCGTGGTTGTACGTCACGACGGTGATGAGCTTCTCGGCGCTGCCGGTCGGCCTCGCGATCGG
>JBGATY010000225.1:0-5816 GCA_044228955.1 Planctomycetota bacterium
GGTGACCGGGTCCTTGGCGAACGCGTACACGTAGCCCAGGTCGGCGTTGGGATTGTCCGCGTCCGTCCAGATGGTGATCGTGTCACAGGGGGTCAGGCGACGCGTGCGATTCGTCTCGAGGCAGTCGAGGTCCTGGCCTTGCGTGCCGTACCGCGCGATGTAGACGAACTCGACGTCCACGGTGCCCGCGAGGAAGCCGTTGCCGAGCACGTTCATGTCGCAGTTCGTGTTCGTCATCGAGATCAACGTGATGTCGTTCTCGCGATTGTCGAAGATCGGGTAGATGAGCAGACTGCCGGGGCGGTTGTAGCCGACCGGTTCGCACTCGGGGCACGGCGTGTCGCAGTCGTTCGGAATGCCGTCGTTGTCGCAGTCCGGTTCGCACACGTCCGGGATCCCGTCGTTGTCGCAATCGGGCTGGCACTCGTCCGGAATGCCGTTCTGATCGCAGTCGTGGCTGAAGCCGCTGGCGATGTCCTGCGCGTCCTCGATCTGGTTGTTGTTGCAGTCGATGATCGGCGGGTTGTAGAGATAGACCACCGTGACGACCGCCGCGGCCTTCGTGGCGAACGACGTCGTGACGTTGCCCGAACCGATCGCTTGCGAGGTACCGCGCGCGAGGACGGGGAGCACGATGTTGCCGGCCCCCGTGAAGAGCACGAGGTCACTGGGCGGCGGGGGCGACGTGACCGTCTGTTGCGCCGACTGCATCAGGTTCGGGTAGGTCTGACCCGAGGGGCCGTTGAAGTCGAGCGTGCCGTCGAACGGCTGCAGGTTGGCCGTGTTGTTGACTTGCGGGATGACGATCGCGAGCACCGAGTTGTCCGGGCGCGCGAGCGTGATGTCCGCCTTGAACTGCGTCGTGATCGTGATCGCCGAGCTGTCCGAGCTCTCGACCGCCGCCTGGCCTTCGATGCGCCCGTTGAGCGTGAGCGTCACGGAGAGCAGCTGGCCGAGCGTGGGATCGAACTTCGGAAGCGTGACCGTTCGATCCCAGTTCGTCGTGGTCAAGACCACCTGGTCGGAGAACTGAACGGTGGCCGTTCCGGCCCAGGCTTGGCCCGCGAGGACCGCGCCGATGAAGAGGGCGGACAGAGTCCGACCCTGGTTGTGTTGAAGAAGCATGGCAAGTCCCGGTTGTTGCTGTCTGAGGTGTTGCTTCTCCCGTCTTCCCGAAAACGGGAAAGCGGGCGAGCGAATTGGAGGGCGATTCGCCGGATGAGCAGGAAGCCGCATCCGGGTGGAATCTTCTTCCAGTTTTGCAGCATCGTAGGAAATCGTCAAGCGTATGTGGAAAAGAATGCGCATTCGAGGCGGATCCAAGGCTCCACCGTTCCGATATTCCGGCTAGATACCGGTCCTGGACCGCGGAATCCGGGCTGAAGACACGTGGCGCGGGGCCCGGTACGGGCGGATACTTCGGGGTCCTGATCCACCGCACCGGGTCCCGGACACACCCAAACCGCCCATTCAACCGCCCGCGCCCATGGCGCGGACCGATCCGCCGTCTGGCGCGAGGCACCGAATCCGACATGAAACGCTTCCTGACGCTCTCCCTCCTGCTGCTCCTCGCCGCCTGTGACCCCGATCCGAAGCCCGAGGAGAACTCCGCCCTGGCTCGAGCGGAGGCGCTGATCGGAAAGCGCGACTACGCGGGGGCCACGGCTTTGCTCGAGAGCGCGCGCCAGACGCAGGGCGAGGATCCTGCCGTCGTGAAGCGCCTCGTCGATCTCTACAAGGCGCAGGGTGATCCGGCGCGCGCGATCCAGCGTGCTCGCGCCGGGCTCGAGGCGCACCCGGAAGCGAACGAGCTCTACGTTCCGCTCGCGAACCTCTACGTCTCGATCAAGGAGATCGAGTCGGCGAAGAAACTCCTCACCGAAGCGCGCCAGCGCGGCATCGACGACGCGGCCGTGTCGATGCTCCTCGGTGCCTGCCTCGCGAACCAGGAGGACGTCGCCGGTGCGCGCGCCGAGTTCGAGCGCGCCCGGGCAGCCGGCGGGGACCCGAAAGCGGTGGGCATGAACCTCGCGCTGCTGCTCGTGCAGGAGAACAAGCAGGATCAGGCGCTGGCGGCCTTCGAAGCACTGAACGCGCAGTACCCCGATCTCGCCGGGGCGAAGCGCGAGCTCGCCCGGCTGTTGCTCGCCGACGTGAGTTCGAGGGGCAAGGCGGGCGAGCCGCTCGACCGACCCAAGATCGACCGCGCCATGGACCTCCTCTGGAGCGTGAAGGACGAACTGAAGTCCGATTGGCGCCTGCACGAGGCGATGGGGGACGGTTGGCTCTTGCTCGGCGACTTCGACGCGAGCTTGCTCTCGTACACCGAAGCCTTGAAGCTCGGCCAGAATCCGAAGTCGGTGGAGGACCGCTACCGCGTCGCCAAGACGAAGCAGAACGAGCAGAAGGCGGCGGCGGGAGCCACACAGCCGCCGGCGAAGTGAGCCCTGCGCTCGATGCGGAGTCCTGACTCCGGCGGGGGAGTGGGAAAAATGCGCGGAAGCACCTCGATTCGGGGTGCTTCCGCGCATCTTTTTCCCGGTGATTACCCACAAAACGCAGTGGAATATTCGCTGCTTATAGAAAGTTGCAATGACGCCCGGCCGTGCATTCCCTGGGTGGTAGGTTTCGAGTGGAACCTCGTGTCCCGCGCCTGGCCCGACCAGGGGGAACGTCACGCGGGTTTCGGCACGCACCACTCATCGAGTCGACCATCAGCGAACGAATCACCATGAATCACATCGACCAACAGCACACGAGGACCTCCGCGCGGGTCCATCGCAGCGCCGGAACGATCCTGTTCCTCGCCGTGCTCGGCCTGGCCGGCTGCAACGGCAAGGGCGCTCTCGACACCGGCGGCGGTGGCGGCGGCGGCGGCGGCGGTCCAGTCGCGGGCGTCGTTCAGGTCCAGAACGTGCTCCCGACCAGCGGGCCCTTCGTCGGCGGCACGCAGATCCGCGTCACCGGATCGCACTTCCTCGTCGGCGAAGCGAACACCGTGCTCGTCGGCGGCCGTCAGGCGACCGACGTCGTCGTCGTCGACGAGAACACGCTCTCGTGCCGCACGCCGTCGGGAACGGCGGGCGCCACGGTCGAGATCAAGGTCCAGAATCGCCTTGGCGAAGGCCGACTGCTCTCGGCCTACACCTACAACCCGTTGGCACTCGCGCAGAGCGACGTCAACGGCGACGGCATCGCCGACCTCGTCGTGGCGAGTCCGAGCGACGACACGAACGGCGTCGACGCCGGTGCCGTGATGGTGTTCTTCGGCACTTCGAATCCGGTCGACCTGTTCAGCCGCACGAGCGCTCAGGCCGACCTCACGATCACGGGTCACCACGCGGGTGACGCCTTCGGTTGCGACCTCGTCATCGGCGACGTCACAGGCGACGGCAAGCCGGACCTCGTCGTGGGCGCGAACCACCTGAACCTCGTGACGGCGACCGACGCCGGCGCCGTCTACGTCTTCCGCGGGCCGCTCGCTGCGGCTCCCGCGATGAGCGCGCTCGCCGCGAACGCACGCATCGTCGGTGAATCGGCCCTCTCGGGCGATCGCTTCGGCACCACCGTGGAAATCGGCGACGTCGACGGAAATGGGACGGCGGACCTCGTGGTCGGCGCCTCCGGCCACGACGTGGCGGGCAAGGCCGACGCGGGCTGCATCTACCTGTTCCGCGGGGGCGCGACGCTCGTTTCGAAGGGCGCCGAGCAGGCCGACATGGCCTTCGACGGCGACGTCACGAACGAACGAGTCGGCAACACCATCACCTGCGGCGACCTGAACGGCGACGGCAAGGCGGATCTCGTGATCTGCTCGCAACTCGCCGATCCGATCTTCGCCCAGTCCCTGCCCAACGCGGGCAAGGTCTACGTCGTGTGGGGCGGCAGCAGCCTCGCCAGCACCAGCCTCGGCGCCGCGAGCGCGGAGTTCTTCGGCACGGCAGTCGAGGATCGCTTCGGCGCGAGCGCGGCCGTGGCGGACGTGAACGACGACGGCATCGCGGACCTGATCGTCGGCGCTCCACGCGCGGACGGGACGGACACCGACGCCGGCAAGGTCTACGTGTTCTTCGGCGGCCCGACGCTCGCCGGTGGGCCAGCGGACGCGGCGAACGTCATCCTGCAGGGAGCTCCGACGCACAACTCGTTCGGCCAGGTCGTGCGCGCGGGCGACGTGAACGGCGACGGCATCGCGGATCTCTTGATCGGCGCGCCCGAGGCGGACTACCTGAACGACGACAACGGTCGCTCGTACCTGTTCCTCGGCGGCGCCGGCCTCACGAGCGAGTTCGCCGTCTCCGCGGACGCGATCTTCAACGGCGAAGTCGTGCAAGGCGAGGGCTTCGGATCGGCGCTCTCGCTCGTCGACTTCAACAACGACGGCCTCGCCGAGGTCGTGTGCGCCGCGAGCAAGCACGATTTCGGAGCAGGCCGAGTCTACATGTGGATGGGTGCCCAGTCGGGACCGATCGGGTCGCACCTCGCCGCCCAGGCGGACGTGATGTTCACCGGGCTCGAAACCGGCGCGCAGTTCGGCTCGCAGTTGGCGGAGGGGCAGTAGCCCTCGCGCGCCCGCGCGCGACATCCAACGCAGGCTTCGAGCAAGGCCGGGCACGTGCGCTCTCGAGTGGCTCGGCGCCGGCGAAACGAGTGCACGCAGAGACGTGAGTGAGAGTGGGCGAGTCCGAAACGAGGCACAGGCCTCATTCGGACTCGCTTCTTCGTCCAGCCAGGCACCGTCCGAGACGATGCCCGCGTCCGCAATTCAGCGCGCTTGCCAGACTGCCGGTCGATTGGCGAACACGCGCAAGCTGCCGTGTTCCGGGTTTTCCTTCTGGGCCCCCGTCGATACCAGGACATCCAACCACCCGTCCCCGTCGACGTCGCCCAGCGTGCACATGCACTTCCCGTGCACGCCCGCCAACCTGCCGAGCGCTTTGAACCCGCCCTGGCCGGTCCCCACGTACACGACTCCGCCCGCATCCGGGGACATGGCGACGATGTCCATCACCCCGTCCTTGTTCAGATCCCCGACGGCGACGTCGCGGTAGCTCCACTCGCGGTTCAGCCCCTTGTCGGCGTGCGACCACTCGCCCTTCTTCTCGTCGTACTGGTACACGCCGATTCCGTTGCGCGCTTCACCCACGTCCGACGGGTCGCAAATCAGGCCCATCAGGATCTCGGGCCAGCCGCCCGGGATGACCTGCGCGACGCGCATCCCGTAGATCGAGTTGCCGATCTTCGGATTGGGCAGGCCGCGCGAGGCCTCTTCCCATTTCATCGGCGTGCCCTGGCGCGTGAGGTACACCTTCAAGCCGGCGTTCGTCGTGGCGACGATGTCGTCGGTGCCGTCGCCGTCCATGTCGACGAGCTCGATCGACTTGCCCATGTTTTCCTTGGGGAGGATCGAGGCGGACTCCTTGAGTCGCTTGAAGCCGCCCTTGCCGTCGCCGAGGAAGACGCCGATGCCGCCTTCGAAGTGGGCGATCCCGACGACGTCCTTGTGCGGGTCGCCGTTCAAGTTGCCGACCGCGACGTCGATCAGGAGATGCGGGTTCTCGACTTCGGCGGGTGAGCGCGTCCAGTTCATCTTGCCGTCGTTGAAGTAGACGTGCAGGGCGTCGGTGTGGGCCGACAAGATCAAGTCATCGATCTTGTCTCCGTTCATGTCGGCCGCGCGCGCCGGACCATACGCCATGTCGCGCGGCAGGAGTCCTTCGATGCGCCGCACCCAAGGGCCAGCCTTGGTGGCCTCCCAGGCGTTGTAGCCGTCTTCCTCCCGGTTGCTGACGACCATGTCGTCGAGCCCATCCCCC
>JBGATY010000226.1:0-5795 GCA_044228955.1 Planctomycetota bacterium
CCGGAGATCAGCGCCAAGGTCCTCGCGTACCTGAAGGAAGCGGCCGAGTCCTACCTGGGCGAGAAGGTCACGCGCGCCGTCATCACGGTGCCCACCTACTTCAACGATTCGCAGCGCCAGGCGACGAAGGACGCCGGGACGATCGCGGGCCTCACCGTCGAGCGCATCATCAACGAACCGACGGCGTCGGCGCTCGCGTTCGGCCTCGACAAGCAGAAGTCCGGCCGCATCGCGGTCTTCGACTTCGGCGGTGGCACGTTCGACATCTCGATCCTCGAGATCGGCGATGGCGTATTCGAAGTGCTCGCGACGAACGGGGACACGCACCTCGGCGGCGACGACTTCGACAAGTCTCTGATCGATCACGTCGCGGAGGAGTTCAAAAAGTCGTCGGGCATCGACGTGCGCCGCGATCCCATGGCCATGCAGCGGCTGAAGGAAGCGTGCGAGAAGGCCAAGATCGATCTCTCCTCGATGAACCAGACCGACGTCAACCTGCCGTTCATCACGGCCGACGCGTCGGGTCCGAAGCACCTCCAACTCTCGATCACCCGCGCCAAGTTCGAGATGCTGATCGACGGACTCATCGACCGCGCCAAGGGGCCGTGCCTGCAAGCGCTGAAGGACGCCAACGTCGACGCATCGAAGATCGACGAAGTCATCCTCGTGGGCGGCTCGACCCGTGTTCCGGCGGTACAGGCACTTGCGAAGAAGATCTTCAATCGCGAG
Organism: Planctomycetota bacterium; assembly: GCA_044228955.1. Taxonomy (GTDB): domain Bacteria; phylum Planctomycetota; class UBA1135; order UBA1135; genus JAEUIA01. The sequence goes on from JBGATY010000226.1 coordinate 730, forward strand.
CCGAACAAGAGCGTGAACCCGGACGAGGTCGTCGCGCTCGGCGCGGCGATCCAGGGCGCGGTCCTCGCCGGCGAAGTGAAGGACGTCGTTCTGCTCGACGTGACGCCGCTCTCGCTCGGCATCGAGACCCTCGGCGGCGTGTGCACGAAGCTCATCGACCGCAACACGACGATCCCGACGAGCAAGAGCCAGACGTTCTCCACTGCGAGTGACAACCAACCCAGCGTCGAGATCCACGTCCTGCAGGGCGAACGGGAATTCGCGCGCGACAACCGCACGCTCGGCAAGTTCCACCTGGACGGCATCGCATCCGCTCCGCGCGGCCTGCCGCAGATCGAAGTCACGTTCGACATCGACGCCAACGGCATCCTCAACGTGAAGGCCGTCGACAAGGGCACGGGCAAGCAGCAATCGATCCGGCTGGAGGCATCGTCGGGCCTGTCGAAGGACGAAATCGAGCGCATGCGCCGGGACGCCGAGGCCCACGCGGCCGAGGACAAGGCGAAGCGCGAGGTCGTCGACCTGCGGAACCAGGCCGACCACGCGGTGCACGAGGTCGAGAAGCAACTCGCCGAGCACAAGGCGAAGCTCCCTTCGAACGTGGTCACCGAGATCGAGGCTGCGCGGGACGCGCTGAAGAAGGCGTCGGAGTCGGGCGAAAAGGACGCGATCCAACGGGCCCTCTCCGAACTCCAGACGAAGGCGCAGCAGATCGGTGCCGCAATGTACCAACAGGGCGGCGCGAGTGGGGCGAGTGGGGCGGCGCCGTCCGGCTCGGGCGAGCCTTCGACAGCGAAGAGCAACGACGAACCCGTCGACGCGGACTTCGAAGTCAAGACCTGATCCAACCCAGCGGAAGCGAGTGTGCGGCGCGGGGAGCGGTCTCCGCGCCGTTCGTTTGGGGACGACGTGCTCGTGGTCCCTGCCGCTCCACGCCCATCGCGCACTCGCTGGGCCCCCCTTCGCGCGCAGCCGAGACCTTCCAGCGGGCAAGGAACCCGATCCCGTTTCGAGCGCAGTCGAAAACGCGCGTGCGGCTCCCGATCGCGGTCCAGAGCGAAAGTGCACGGGTGCATCCCGGGCGAGCGCGAAAAGCGTCGCTTGCGCACTGTCCAGGGGGTGGAACACGCTTTGCTTTCACCGCCGCGAAACCCTTTGAGAGCGTCGTAGAGCCTTGTCTGCCAGGTCCGGTTCTACGGCGCTCTCGTTTCTCCGAGCGTTTGTGAGCGTCGCCCGGTACCGCTAACTTGGTCGCGTGATTTCCGTCTCCCATCTGACGCGTCGCTTCGGCGAGTTCACGGCTCTCGACGACGTCTCCTTCGAAGTGGCGAAAGGGGAGGTCGTCGGCTTCCTCGGTCCGAACGGGGCCGGCAAGACCACCACTTTGCGCATCCTGGCCGGCTACCTGCCCGCGACGTCGGGTTCGGCGCGCGTGGCCGGGTTCGACGTCCTGCGCCAATCGATCGAGGTGCGCCGGCGCATCGGATACCTGCCCGAGGCGGTACCGCTCTACCGCGAGCATCGCGTCCTCGAGATGCTCGAGTTCCAGGCGCGGTTGCACGGGATGTCGCGCGACGACACGAAGCGGCGTATCGGAGAGGTGCTCGAGAAAGTGGGCCTCACGGACAGGCGGCGCGATCTCGTCGGCCACCTCTCACGGGGGCTGCGACAACGCGCCGGCCTCGCGGTCGCGCTCCTGCCGGATCCGGAAGTCCTGATCCTCGACGAGCCGACCAGCGGTCTCGATCCGCTGCAACGCATCGAAGTACGCGCGCTCATCCAGGACCTGGGGCGCCGGCACACCGTCATCCTCTCGTCGCACATCCTGCCCGAGATCGAAGCCACGTGTCCGCGGGTCCTGATCCTTCACGAAGGCAGGCTCGTCGCCGACGGGACCCAGGACCAACTCGTGAAATCGCACGGCTCGGAGAGTCACGTGCGCCTCGAGGCCGTCGTCGGATCGGACGTCGAGGGCGCGCGCAAGCTGCTCGGTTCACTCCCGGGCGTGCGTGCGGTCCACGACCGCGGCCGCCTCGGCGTGCATCATCAGTTCGACGTCGTGTGCGAAGAGGATCTGCGCGAGGACGTGGGAGCGCTCGCCGCCGCGAAGAAGTGGGCCATCCGGGAGCTCTCGTGGCGCCGGCCCACCCTGGAGCAACTGTTCTCGGAAATCGCGCACGGAGCGGCTCCGAGAGCGCTTGCCACGGCGGTCGTGCGGGAAGACAGCGGAGCCGTGCCCGTGGCCTCGTCGCTTCCCCTGGCCGCTGTCTCGACCACTCCCGCCATTCGACCGCCGAAGGCCGTCTACAACTTGAATCCCTTCGACATGGGGGCCGCGCGCGATCTCGGTCGGCCGAAGACCATCGACGGCCCGACGCCCTCCGCTTCCGAACAACGCGCCCGCGAGTCCGGCGAAGCATGAGAGGGATCGTCGCGATCTACCGGCGCGAGATGGCCGGCCTGTTCTTCGGTCCGCTCGCGTGGGTGCTCCTCGCGCTGGCCTTCCTCCTGAACGGGTACCTCTTCGTGCTCTACCTGAAGAGCTCGGGCGGCAACGTCGACGTCGCGGTACGGCTCGCGCTCGGCGATTCGTGGGCCTTCTGGGTGCTGCTGATCCTGGTGCCGCCGCTGCTCACGATGCGCATGGTCAGCGAGGAGTCGAAGAGCGGCATCCTCGAGTTCCTGCTCACCGCTCCGATCTCCGACGCAGCGGTGATCGTGGGCAAGTTCCTCGCGGCGACGACGTTCCTGGCGCTCATGTGGTCGGCCATCTTCGTCTACGCGGCAGCGCTCGGGAGCCTCGGCGTCGTGCCCGACACCGGGATAGTCCTGGGAGGATTCATCGGAGCGGTGCTCGCCTCGGCCCTGTTCTGCGCCGTGGGCCTGCTCGCGAGCGCCCTGACCAACACGCCGGTGCTGGCGGCGTTCGCCGCCGTGCTCGCGAACATCGTGATCGTGATCGCACCGCTCCTGTCGAACCTGTCGGACGATCCGGCGCTGCGTCGCGCCGTGCGCCACGTCGACGTGATCGACCACCACACCCATTCATTCCTGCTCGGGTTGTTCGACACCTCCTACGCGGTCTTCTTCGTGGCGTGGACGGCGCTCGTCCTGTTCCTGACCGTGCGCGCGCTGGAAACGAGGCGTTGGGCGTGAGCCAGTCCACGAACGCCCACGAGAAGAGCCGCACTCGCCGCGCGCGCTTCGCGATCCTCGCGCAGGTGATCGCCGGCATCGCGCTGGCGGTGGCAGCGGTGCTGCTCGTGACGTGGTTGTCCGAACGGCGCGGATTCCGCGCGCGCTTCGACCAGATCGCGATCGACGTCTTCTTCCGCGCGGCCGAAAGCCCGCTCGAGGTCGTCTCGGGCCAGGTGCAGGACAGGATGAAGCAGCTCCTGCGCCGGGCGGCCGACGAGTCGGGAGGACGCATCGTGGTCGAGGACCACGATCTCTCGAACCCCGCGAAGCTGCCGGCGCGCGTGCAGTCGCGCATGGCCGAGTTGAAGCTCCTGACGCTCGAGCCCGGTGGTCTGGTCGTCGTCTCGTCCGGTTCGCGCAGGGAAATCGTGCGTCTGCGTCCCGACATCGCCGACCTCGACCCGGGACAGCGAGGCGCGCCCGGAACGCCCTACCAGCCGCCGCGCGTGGTCAGCTTCCGCGGCGAGGAGGCGCTCATGAGCGCACTCCTCAAGGTCAGCCTCGCCTCGACACTCAAGGTGTACGTGACGCAAGGTCACGGCGAGCCGAGCCTCACATCCAGCAGCAACGAAGGACTCCTGCTCCTCTCCAACGAGCTCTCCGGAGACGGATTCGACGTGCGCTCCTGGGACGGGGCGCGGCAGGGCGCCTTGCCCACGGATTGCGACGTGCTCGCGATCCTCGGGCCGGAGCAGAGTTTCACCCCCGCCGAGAGCGCGGACATCCGGCGCTTCGTGGACGCGGGAGGGCGCTTGATCGCCGCGCCGGGCCTGCGCGCGATCGACGGCGCGGACAGCCTGGCTCAGCTGCTCGAAGGATTCGGCGTGCGCGTGCGCATGGGCGGCTTCGTCGCCCACCCCGTCGCATCGCTCACGGGTGGCGAGCCCACGTACGGAATCGAGGAGTGCGCCGATCTCGCCATCGGCCCCGACGGCATGCCGGCCTTGAATCCGATCACCGAGCCTTTGCGGCGCTCGAATCGCCGCGTGTCGATGCTGGGTGCGCGCGCCCTGGAGCGCAGCCTCGAGGCGGGAGCCACGCCGGTTTCCGTTCTCGACCTGCTGCGGGCCCCCGAGGATTCGTGGATCGAGACGCCGCTCGTGGGCACGGAGGAGCGTTTCGATTGGAAGCCCGAACCGGAGGCGGAGCGCGCGCGCTTCCGAGTCGCCGTGCAGAGTTCCTTCTCGCCGCGGCAGAAACCTCCGGCACGTCCGAAGGAGGACGAGCGGACTCGCCCCGAGTCGCGCGTGATCGTCGTCGGTGCGACCGACGCGTTCTCGAATCAGCGCATGCAGGACAATCGCGACTTCGTCTTGAACGCGTTCAACTGGGCCGCCTCGCGCGAGTACCGCGTGAAGGTGTCGAAGTCCTCGAGCGAGACGCGCCGGATCGACGTCAAGAGCGAGGGCACTCTCTCGCGCATGACGTGGATCGCGATCATCGGCCTGCCATTCGTGTGCGCGCTGCTCGGCATTATCACGGTGTGGCGGAGGAATCGTCGATGAGCCGGCTCACCCTCCTCCTTCTGCTGGCTTTCGTCGCCGGACTCGGCTTCCTCGCCTGGCGGCAGGCGCGGCTCGATGCGGGCTTCGTCGCGGACAACGACGTGCCGCTGTTCACCGGGCTCGACGAGAACCTGGTGACGAGCGTGCGCATCGACAACGTCGAGCGGGCGTTGCAGATGCGCTTCGAACGCGATCCCAAGGTCGGCTGGATGATGGTCGATCCGATCCGCGTGCGTGCGGAGAATGGGATCCTCGGGCTCCTCGTGAAGAGCGCGATCGAGCGTCGGGGAACGCCCGTTCCACAGAGTGAATCCTCGGACCTCGGGAAACTCGGCCTGGATCCGGCGCGCATTGTGCTCGAAC
>JBGATY010000227.1:0-5793 GCA_044228955.1 Planctomycetota bacterium
GCGCACGCGCTGTGCTTCGTCGGCCCCGAAGGCGTGGGCAAGTTCCTGTGCGCCGAGCGGCTCGCAGCCGGACTCGTGTGCGCGCGCGGCATCGGCGAACCGTGTGGCACGTGCGGGCCGTGCAAGCGCGCGCGGATCGACGCCCACCCTGACATCTTCGTCGTCGATCCGACCGTGGACGGCCTCGAGTCGATCTCGATCGGACACGTGACGCCGCGGGCGGACGGTCCCAAGGTCACCATCGGACAGTTCCTCTCCCTGCGCGCGATGGAGGGCGGTTGGCGGATCGTCCTGGTTCGCGAGAGCGACCGGCTCGTGGAGGAAGCGCAGAACGCGTTGCTCAAGACGCTCGAGGAACCCGGAGAATCGACGTTGATCGTGCTCGAGACTTCGCGGCCGGACCGCCTGCTCGCGACGATCCACAGTCGCTGCGTGCGCGTGCCGTTTCGCGCGCTCGACGACGCGTCGGTGGAGCGCGTGCTCGCGGCGTCGGCGATCGAACCCAAGGAGCGTCGCTCGCTCGCGCGCCTCGCCGCGGGTGCGCCGGGGCTGGCCGTCTCGCTCCACGAGCGTTCCGCGTTCGAGATGCTCTCCGTCGTCGAGCGCGCGCTCGAACCCGACGCGGATCCGTTCGCGTTGACCGAGGAATGGAGCGATATCGACGGCGTGTTCCCTGGGAAGACGCCCACGGCGAAGACGCGCGCGAAAGCCCGGGCCTTTCTCGACCTCGTCGCCTGGACGTTGCGCGATGCGGTCCTGGCGAGATCCGGGCTCGAACCCGGCGGACTCGCCTTGGGCGAGCTCGCGGCGCGCCTCGCGGGCGTTTCGGAGGCGCTTCTCTCCTCGAGTCTGGATGCCGTGCTCCTCTCCAGGCAGGATGTCGACCAGAACCTGGCGCCGGACGCGGCCGTGGAGCGCGCGCTGCTCGCTCTCGAGCCACTCTCGCGACAGGGCCGGGATAAGACCTAGATGCTGAGCGATCCCTTGTTGCGCAAGCTCGCCCTGAAGGACGGTCGGTACGCTCCCGAGGCGTTCCAGTTCCTCTACGACTCGCTCGATCACGCCGTGAAGCTCGCGGGTCGAGACCAGGAAGAGGGCACGGCGCGCCACGTGACGGGCCAGGAACTGCTGGGCGGCATGCGCCAGTACGCCATCGAACAGTTCGGTCCGCTCGCAGGCGCCGTCTGGCGCGCATGGGGGATCCGCGACACGCTCGACTGGGGGCGGATCGTGTTCCTGCTCGTCGAGGAGGGCATGTTGAATCGACAGGACTCCGACAGCATCGAGGACTTCCGCTCGGGCTTCGACTTCGACACGGCGTTCGTGAAGTCGTACCAGCCGCGACTGCCCCCCGAGCTGTTCACGCTTCCCGGCGGCGAGGTCGGCCCGTGATCGAACGTCTGTCGCCGACGGTGCGCAACCTCGCTCTCGTCGCGCTGTTCTTCCTGATCGGCTGGTTCCTGTGGTCCGTTCGATCGGTCCTGAACCCGCTGATCCTCGGCTATCTGCTGGCGTTCGTCGCGCATCCGCTGGTGCTCCGTCTCGAGAAACGCGGCTGGAAACGGCGGCGAGCGGTGAACTTCATCTTCGGAGCGGCGCTCGTCCTGCTCACGCTCGTCGCGGCCGGGATCTACTTCCAGGGTCGCGGGCTCGCTCGCGAGCTGGTGAGCGATCAGGGTCTCGGTTTGAAGGTGCGCGAGCGCGTCGAGCAGGCCGCCGAGCAGTACCACGACGAGATCTCGTGGGTGATCCAGTACTTGCCGAAGCCCGCGAACGAATCGAGGGGCGACGGCCGCGCGTCGGTCAAGCCGCTCGACGGGGCCGTACAACCCGACCCGAAGTCCGCCGAGACGGACGTGATCGCTCCCGGTGACAAGGCCGCGGACTTGAAGCGGCAGATCCGCGAGTGGTGGAGTTCCTGGATCAGCGACGACTCAACCGCGGATGCGGCCGGCCTGGGCACGAAGCTCGGGACGGGGGCCGTGTTCCTCTTCCAGCAGGTGTTCGGGAACATCCTCGCGGTCGGCACGCTGCTCATCCTGCTGCCGATCTACACCTACTTCCTGCTGTTCGAACTCGAGCGCATCCACCGCTTCGTCGCGCGCTACCTGCCCCGCCGGGATCGGGAGCGACTCGTGCGCATCGGCTCGCAGATCGGCGAGGTGCTGGCGAACTTCTTCCGCGGCCGGCTGCTCGTCTGCCTCGCGAAGGGGACGTTCCTGGCCGTCGGCCTGTGGATCACCGGCGTCGACTTCGCGCTCCTGCTCGGCCTCGGCACGGGGTTTTTGTCCTTGATCCCGTTCGTGGGCTCGGCCATCGGCTTCGTGATGGCGCTGCTCGTCGCGATGCTCGAACACAGCCTCGGGTATGCCTTCGTCAGCGTGGGCAGCGTGTTCTTCCTCGCCGAAGGCCTCGAGAACTACCTGCTGATCCCGAAGATCCTCGGCAACAGCCTCGGATTGCACCCCGTCATCGTGATCTTCTCGTTGATGGCCGGCGCGGCTTCGTTGGGCATGTTCGGATTGCTGGTCGCGCTGCCCCTGACGGCGACGCTCGTCATCCTCGGCAGGGAGTTCCTGCTGCCCGTGCTCGCCGATCTCGCTGACGAGCGCGGCGGAGAGTCAGCCGCTGGCGGCGGAAGAGGGGAACCCGAGCGGCCCGGACGGTGAGCGCAGGCAGTGCGGGGGGGGCAAACCGCGCACTCCAGCGGTGTTGGACCGGCCACACGTGAACCGGCCTTCCCAGCGCCCCGCCCGCGAGCCCCTGCGCCGCTCGAGCCGGCGCAGGTGCCGGCTCAGCGGTCGATGACCGACTGCAGCGCCTTCTCGATCTCGGCCAGCCGCTCCGCGGACAACGCCGATCCACCCTTCGCCTCGCCGATCAGGCTGAGCGCGTGGCGCAGATCCGTGCGCGCCGCATCGGTCAGGTTGGCGACCGCCAGGCGGTCCGCGGGCTTGTCCTTCGAGTCGAACGTGGCCGCGTACTGGGGTATGGAATCGAGCGGCACCTTGAGCTTCTCGAGCACGGTCCGGATTCCAGCCTGCAGAATCGGATCATCCTCGTAGTCGTCGCCCTCGGGGAAGGCGGCGCCGCGTTCGTCTTGCGCGCGACCGCGCAGCTCGCGACGCAGGAAGTAGCGCACGTCGGCCTTCGACAGCGTCGTTTCGAGGCTCGCGTACAGCGAGTCGAAGCCCGGGTAGCGGCTCGTGTCGTCGGCGTCGCCCGCCGCGAGCTCGGTGAAGAGAGCCTTGTTCTTGGCATAGTTCTGGTCGAGGTAGTCGCGGATCTTGCGCTCCTTCTGGATGCGGCGGAACTCGTCGAGCTTCCACGCTTCGAAGCGCCGCGGATCGGCCAGGACGTCGGGCACGACACCGCCCTCGGAGAGGAGCTTGCCGTCGTCGTCGAACTCGCGGTGGATCGAGCGCCCCGAGGGCAGCTTGTAGCGCGAGATCGTCATGCGGGCGCGCGGCCCGAAGTCGAACTCGCCGTTCCCGTTCCAGTCCTTGGTGAGCTTCTCCCACGAGTCGTGGTGGCCGTTCTTGTTCTCGTCCTCGTAGCGATCGTCCTCCTCACCGGGGATTTTCAGGAGCTGCTGCACGGAGCCCTTGCCGAACGTGCGCTGTCCCACGACGGCGGCGCGCTGGTAGTCCTGCAGCGCGCCCGAGACGATCTCCGACGCCGAGGCGCTGAAGCGGCTGACGAGCACCGCCACGGGCATGTCGGCGGGTACGAGCGGATCGCGCAGAGTGACTTCGGTTTGGGGCTCGAACACCCGGCTCTCGGTCGTCACGATCAGCTTCTTCTTCGGCAGGAACAGGTTCGCGACGTCGCGCGCCTGGTCGAGCAAACCGCCCTGATTCTGGCGCAGGTCGAGGATCACGCCGCGCAGTCCCTGGTCCTTGTATTCGCGCAGCTTCTTCTGGATCTCGACGGTCGAGACGCGCGAGAACGTAGTCAACTCGATGTGCGCGATGCCGCCGGGCAAGAGATCCGACTTCACGGGCGGGATCGTGATCTCCTCGCGGACGATTTCGACGGCCATGTCCTCGGTCGGCCGATCGATGAGCGCGCCGTCCATGCCGCGCCGCCAGACATAGAGCTTGACGGTCGTCCCCGGCTTGCCCTTCAGGCGCTTGATGATCTCGTCGAGCGGACGCGAACCTTGCGGAGTGAACGTCGGCCAGTCGTCGATGCGCACGATCTTGTCGTCGGAATGCAGTCCCGCGCGGTACGCCGGACCCGAGTAGATCGGTTGGCGAATCGTGAACAGGCGGTCGTCGGGGTCTTCGCCGACGTAGGCGCCGATGCCGCCGTAGTCCGGGTTGAGCAGGTCCTGCTCCATCTCCTTGTACTGCTTCGGGGTCAGGTAGCTCGAGTGTTCGTCGAGACTGCGCATCATGCCGTCCATGGCGGCGGTGATGAGGTCTTCGCGCTTCTTCTTCTCGCCTTCGAGCGAAGTGGTCTCGATCAGGCGGATCAACTGTTCCATCCGCTGCATGTCGTGATCGCCGGACAGGTCGGTGTCGGCGGCCTGCTTCTTGGCGTTCTCGAGGATGCTCCTCTGGCGGCGGTCGTAGATGCGCCGCAGTTCGTCCTGCTTGAGGTAGCTCGCGGCGAGGCGGCCATTCTCGTCGGGGATCTCGGCCAGACGCTCGAGTTCGACCCGAGGCGTCTCCGTGTCGCCCGTCTGCGCGAGAGCGAGAGCGCCGAGCGCGCGCAGACGTCCGTCGCTCGAGTTCAAGAACTCGCCCATCGCCGCGCGCGCTTCGCGTTGCGCGGCGCCGCCGCCCTGGGCGTGCAGCGTGGAGGCGGCCGCGAGGCGCAGTTCGGGGGCGCGCTTGCCGTCCTTGGCGATCTCGCCGAAACGCTTCACGAGCGCCTCGCGTTCATCCTCCTTGAGCGTGAAGAAGGCGCGGTCGGCGAAGAGTTGGGTGGCGGCTTTCGCGACGCTCTCGTCACCCGCGTCGAGCAGCGGATCGAGCCGCGTGCGCAGGCGAGCAGCATCCGGTTCCGCGCCGCCCAGGCGCAAGGTCGCGAGGAACAACGTCTCGTTGGCGGTGAGCGTCTTGTCGGAGCCGAGTTCCGCGTCGACCGCCGCGTCCAGGGCCGCGCGATTGTCCTCGCCCGCCGCCGAACCGAGCGCGATCGCGTTGGACCACAACTCGGCGAGCGGCACCGTCTTGATCGACGCCAGCCTTTCCGCGACCAGGGCGGGGACGTCGACGACGGGCTCCTGGGCGCGGAGCGGGGCCGAGAGAGCGAGGAGCAGGAACAGGGCAGGTGCGTTCGTCATGGATCGCTCGAAAGAGGAAACGTGTCGCTGGGACGGTTCGCGCGGGGCGTGGGACGTGCACTCTACGGTCACGCGCGGCGAGGCGCGGGTACGCGAACCCAAATCATACGGGTCGACCAGGTGGAGCGATCGACTCAAGCGCAGTGTGGATCGCCCGGAAGGTCCTTCCAAGTGGCCGATCTCGGGCTTCGACGGCGGCCTCGCGATCGCTAGAGTTCCTGCCTCCGATGCCCAAGGCGAAAAAGCAACCGCGACCCTCCCGGAAGGCTCGTCCGAGCCCCCCGCCGGGCCCTAGTCACGTGGTCGGGAAGGGGAGTCGGGCGCGCTCGCGCATGGTCGACGTTTCGAAAAAGCCCGTCACGACGCGAACCGCGGTCGCCCGGGCGCGCATCGGCTTCCCGACCCATGACGCCGCTTCGATCCTGCGCTCGGGCGGTCCGAAGGGCCCCATCGAGGAGGTCGCGCGCGCCGCGGGCGTCCTCGCGGCGAAGCGCACGGCC
>JBGATY010000228.1:0-5774 GCA_044228955.1 Planctomycetota bacterium
GCCGAGATCGCGCGAGACGGAAGCGGGTAGGCTTCGCCCTCTCGCGGCGCGTCGGCCCGGCGCACGCCGAGGGGAATCGCGGCCACCCCTGCGTCCGACCCGGTGATACGCTTCCGACCATGCGGACGACCCTCCCGTGCTCGATGAGCATCGCTCTGGTCCTGCTCGGCGCCGCCTCCTGCGGCGGTTCCAATGCCACTGAATCGAAGCAGCCCTCGAACGAGACGCAACCCGTGAGTCAGCCGGCCCAAGTTCGCCACGTGATCGTCAACGGGACGGAGCTCGATGCGAAAGCGCTCGCCGAACTCGACCGCGCCGCGCGCACCCGCGCCCCCGACGGCGACTATTGGTATGACGCGCGTTGTGGCGCATGCGGCGCGAAGGGCGGTCCGACGGCGGCGTTCCTGCCTCCGGGCCTCGAGCTGGGCGCACCGCTGCGCGCGGATGCGTCAGGCGGCGGCAAGGGCCTGACGACGGGCGTGTTCGTCAACGGACGAGAGATCCACCGCGCCGACTACCAGGCGTTGTCGCGCCTTGGGCAGATCCTGCCGGCGCGCTACTGGCTCGACGCGAACGGCAACTGGGGCGTGGAGGGAACGGCGATTCCTCTCGGCAATCTGCTGCAGGCAGCGAGCTTGGGTGAACCGGGCTACAACCGCTCGACTCCCGGCGGCCACCTCATGAGCGACGGCCAGACTTCCGGCTGGTTCGATCCGAAGACGGGCGCGAGCGTGCTCGTGGGCGGCTGAGCCAGGAGTGCCGGCGGCCCGCGCCCCTCTTCCGGATTCCAGCTCGTCCGATCAGGCCTCGCGCGCGAGCCGACACACGCGCACCGAATCACCGACCACCGGTGAGAGAACGCCGCGATCCGCCACTAGCACTCGCATTCCGGCGGCACGCGCCAGCGGTTCGACGATCGTCAGTTCCTCGTCCGTCGTCGTAACCACGCATTCCCCCGCCGCGCGCGCGAGCAATTGCCGCACGAGAGTTTCGGCGCGGCGCCGATCCTCGACGCGTGATCCGCGTCCCGTCGCGAGTTCGCTCCCGTCGCGCTCGTAGAGTTCGTCGTGCAGAGCCGGGAACGCGTCCGGATCGGTGAGAACGCTCGTCATCCACAAGTGATCGCAGCTTTCGATCCCGAAGGAGTCCGGCGTTCTCGTGCTCGGGCGCGGCAATGTCTGTCCGAAGCGCTTCCCGACGAGATCGAGCGCGCGGCACAGCTCGTCCGTCTCGTCACCGGGCAAGTTGAGCCAGATCACCTCGCGCTTCATCAGCACGTGCTCCATCAGGATCGGCACGATTTCGGCGACCGCGGCGCCGAGGTACAGGCTGCGACGAGGCCCCCGCGCCGGCAACGCCTGCATCACCTCGTCGGTCATCTGCATCCCGACCTCGACGATGCGATCGCGCGCCTCCTCGTCGAAGAAACTCGAGCCGTCACCCTCGCAGTAGGCGCGGCCGAGCCGCTCCCAGTCGAGTTCGTCGACGAGCGCTGTCAGGAGGGATCCGGCTAGTTTCCCGGGCATGCCCGAGATCTTGGCCGATGCCGGCGCGCGATGGGATGTCGATCCCGGTTCCTCGGCGGAGTTCCAGCGGCGACCTCCCGATCACGGCCTGGCGAAGTTCCTACTGTCGAGCGCCGCTCTGCCGCACAATGCCCTGATCATGAGCCGACCGTTGCCCCTGGAGTTCGTCGCCTCGGTCGTCGAGGTCGACAGGCTTCCGAAAAGCCGCGCCGAGATCGCCTTCATCGGGCGTTCGAACGTCGGCAAGTCGTCGCTCCTGAACGCGCTCGCGGGCAAGAAGCAGTTGGCGATCGTCTCCAAGACGCCCGGCCGTACCCAGGTGCTGAACAGCTTCCGCCTCGGGGACACCGGCACCACCGTGATCGACTGCCCGGGCTACGGCTACGCGCAGGCCCCGAAGGCGATTCGCGCGCGGTTCGAGCCGATGGTGGAACAGTACCTGCTCGAGCGCGAGGAACTGCAGATGGTGATGCTGCTCGTGGATGGCGAGATCGGGCCGACCAAGTCGGACGTGGACATGCTCGACTGGCTGCGCGAGAACTCGCTGCCGCACGTCGTGATCGCCACCAAACACGACAAGGTGAAGCCGTCTCAGCGCGACAAGCGGCAGCGCGAGCTGGCCGAGAAGTGCTCGATGGACCCGAAAAACGTCGTCTGGGTCAGCGCCGAGAAAAACGTCGGCATCAGCCAACTGCGCGAACTCGTCGGACACTGGCTCCGGTGAGCGCGCGCGAACCTGGATGAGGAGTCGAGCGGCGCGACCCACGGGCGACGACCTCCTTGGATAGTTCTCGAGCACGAACTTCCGCCACAGTGCGAGGAGGCACGGGCAGCATGCCACGGGGGGCACGCCACGCGCACCTCGGCCTGAGCGCACCGCGACAGGACGCGGATGCCCCTCGTTCGAACCCCTCGGTCGGGACTTACGCGCCGAGCGAGGCCTCGAGAACGCGGAGTTGATCCTCGGTTCCGAGCGCCAGGATGTGATCGCCCCCCCCGAGAACGAGCTCGTCGGCCGGCAACTCCACCGCTCCTTCCGGGCTGCGCAGCACCGCGAGGAAGGTCGCGCCCGTGCTGCTCCGCCGCCGCAACGCGCTGAGCGATTCACCGGCCGCGCGGCTGCCAGGAGTCACGCGGATTTCGCCGATCGAAAGCGCCTTGTTGCCGGGATGCAGCGCGGTCTCGAAGAAATCGACCACACGCGGGCTCAGGATCATGTGCGCCATGCGTTTGCCCCCGATCGCGTATGGACTGAGCGCGCGACTCGCACCGGCGCGCTCGAGCTTTTTGACGGCTTTGGCGTCGACGGCGCGCGAAACGATGGACAAGGCCGGCACGAGCTGTCGAGCGGACAGGACGACGTACAGGTTGGTCGCGTCGTTCGCGGTCGTGACGATCAAGCCCTTCGCCCGTTCGATGCCCGCCGAACGCAACACGGCATCGTCGCTCGCGTCTCCGCGTATCGACAGCAGGCCCGATGCGCTGGCGGCGGTCGCGTGTTCGTCGTCGGGGTCGATGACCACGACGACTTTCCCGGTCGCATGCAGCTCGCGGGAAGCCTCTCGCCCCACGCGTCCGAATCCCGCCACGATGTAGTGACCCGCGAGCCGATCGATTTCCTCGTGCATCTTGCGCCTCCTGCGGGCCGCTCGAACCTCGTCGCTCGACGCCCACTCGAGCATGACCGTGAAGCTGTAGAACAGACTGCCGATGCCACCGACGGCGATCGCCATGGTCAGCACGCGTCCTGCCGTGCCGAGCGGATGGATCTCCCCGAATCCGATCGTGGTGACGGTCGTGAACGTCATGAACAGCCCGTCACCCAGGGAACCGCCCTGCTCACGCCACAACAGCCAGTAGCCGATGGTCCCGATCACGTGCGTGACGACGAGCGCGATCAGCGGGATCTTCAGCCGCCGTCTCAGGGTGCCGAACGTCGAGTGCCCCCGGCGCAGACTCGACGGGAGCTCGTCTTCGACCATGCGTGGACCGTACAACAACACGATGCGTGGTGTCGACCGCCCAAGTGCCCCCGTTCGACGCAGTTCACGATGAAGCCGTCTTCCCCGTGGTGTCGGCGGTAGTGCGTGCAGTAGATTGCGTCGCGTCCAGCTTCAGGTCGATTCGGGATCGGGTCGTCATTCCCTCTTGCACCGCGGCGCATTTCACGCGACATGGCGCGGACGAGAGCCACCTCCTCCCCTCCCTTCCGACACGGCCACGGACCAAGCGGCCCGCGGTCCCAGGAATCGAATCGCGCATGAGTCTCGACACCACCCTGAAGCGGACAGCAGAGCGTCGCGAGTTGGTCGTGTCGGCCCTGGGCCGCGCGCTGCTGCTGGACCCGCTCACGAACAAGGGTACGGCCTTCACGCGCGCCGAGCGCGACGCCTTGGGTCTCCAGGGCCTCTTGCCGCCAGTCGTGTCGACGATCGAGCAGCAGCTCGCGCGCGCGTACGAGCACTTCCTCTCCTGCCCGACCCCGATCGCGAAATACACCAACCTCGCCGCGCTTCACGATCGCAACGAGGTCCTGTTCTTCAGGCTCCTCCACGAGCACATCGACGAGATGCTGCCGATCGTCTACACGCCGACGGTCGGGGAAGCTTGCGTGCGCTACTCGCACGTCTACCGACGCCCGCGCGGCCTGTTCCTCGGCTGGGAACAGCGCGGACGTCTGGCGCACGTCCTCGCGAACTGCGGGGTGAAGCAGCCTTCGGTGATCGTCGTGACCGACGGCGAACGCATCCTGGGGCTCGGTGACCAGGGCGCCGGCGGCATGGGCATCCCCGTCGGGAAGTTGAGTCTCTACACGCTGTGCGCGGGCCTGCCGCCCGAAACCACGCTGCCGGTGATGCTCGACGTCGGCACCGAGAACGCCGAGCTCCTCGCCGATCCGCTCTACATCGGCGTGCGCGAGCATCGCAAGCGTGCCGCGGAGTACCAGTCGTTCGTCGACGAGTTCGTGGAGGCGGTGGCGAGCACGTTTCCTGGAACCCTGCTCCAGTGGGAGGACTTCCTCAAGGAGAACGCGCTGCTCCAGCTCGAGCGTCATCGCGAGCGCCTCCCATCGTTCAACGACGACATCCAGGGCACGGCGGCCGTCGCAGTGGCCGGCATGCTGGCGAGTCTGCGCGTGACGGGACTCGATCTGAAGGAGCAGCGGCTCGTGATCGCCGGCGCGGGTGCTTCCTCGCAGGGCATCGCTCGACTCTTCGTCCAGGCGTCCGCGCCATACTGCGCAGCTCGACGGCATCGCCAACAGGGGTTCCAGTCGCATGACATTCGACTAGGGAAATATCCTGTGGCGTAATACCACTGCCAATATAAGCCGCTTGCATGGCCCGGACTTGACCTTCTTCGGACGGGGCCAAAAAGCCACTGCCGCGCCCATCGTTGGATAAGCCAATCCCCCGGATTACCCCCAAAATGGTGTCGTGATCCGCTACCGCATCGGCCAGCCGTTTCAGCACCACAAAGCCAGCGCCATGGGCGGGAATGAGGCCATCGGCATGACGGCTAAAAGGCCGACTGCGCCCACTGCGGCTCAGTGCGTGCAAAGCGCTGAATCCCACATGCAAGAACAGATCATCGGCGTGGTTGACTCCTCCCGCCAGCATCACATCGGCTCGCCCATCCTGTAACCAGTCGCAGGCCATCTTAATGGCATACAGAGAGGAGGCACAAGCGGCATCCAACGCAAAAGCCCCCGCTTTAAGCCCCAAGGTATCGGCCACCCAATGTGCCGGATAACCCGACATAAAACGATTGCGCCAATCAATGCCCCAGTTTTCACCCCAACTGGTCATTTCCCCCAACCGGGCCAGTGACAAACTGGGATAACTGAGATTGCCCATAATCAAGCCAGTTTGGCGAGCCTGTTGTTGGGTTGCCAGAGTGCTGCTTTTCAGCGCTTCGTGGGCGGCATGTAACGACCATAAAAATAGCGGGTCTAGCCCTTTCAACTGGGCATGGGGATAATCCTGCGGCTGAAATACCTGATCGAAACCCCGGACATAACCGCCCTGATCGGTCCAAGAATGGTCATGATCGGGGCCGGGTTTTGCCATGATTTTGGCCGGGTCAATATGCCATTCGCCACTGGGAACGGTGGTGACCGCATCTTGGCCACTCAGCACCAATTCCCACAGTGCCTGAGGTGATAACGCATTGGGCAACACACAGCCTTGTCCCACAATGGCAATGGGTGCAAATTCAACCGCTTGATTCATGACAAATTCCCTATTT
>JBGATY010000229.1:0-5750 GCA_044228955.1 Planctomycetota bacterium
CCTCGTGTTCGGTCCGCGCGATCCGCACCTCCTGCCTCGGCTCGTCGAGCGGGCTCGGCGTGGCAAGCTGGTGCGGGTCGGCGACGGAGCGAATCGCGTGAGTCTCACCTACGTCGACAATGCCGCCTGGGCCCACGTCGACGCGGCCGATCGCCTCGGGGCTCGCGCTCCGCACGCCGGACGAGCCTACTTCGTGACCCAGGAAGAGCCTGTCGCCTTGTGGCCCTGGATCGAGGCGCTGCTCGCGCGCCTCGCGATCTCAGCCCCCAAGCGCCATATTTCGAGGCGCATGGCGTTGCTCGCCGGCTCGGCCTGCGAAGCCTTCTGGCGCGTGTCGGCCAGGGCGGGCGAGCCGCCGCTGACGCGTTTCGTCGCACTCCAGCTCGCGACGACCCACACGTACGACATGGCCCCCGCCCGACGCGATTTCGGCTACCGCGAACGCGTGACGCTCGTCTCCGCTACCGATCGCTCGCTCCTCTGGCTCGCGTCTCAGGCAGCGGGCATCGGCGGGGGCGCCGAGGGCTCCGCGGGCCCCTTGAGCGCAAGGTAGCTCTCGTTCGCTGCGACCTGGGTGACCGCACCGGTGAACAGGACGCCGATGCAGCACAGGCACAGACCGAGCAGGGTGAACACCAAGAGAGCGATCCAGTAGACGAAGAGACGCAGTCGATGGCCGCGCGCCAGGTCCCACGAGCGCCGCAAGGCCTCGGTCGGTTTCAGCCCATCGATGGCGACCGCCTTCGTCGCGAGCGAGGTGCCCAGGTTGACGTAGAGGAAGACCGGCAGCCACAAGAGGATCGAGGTCACGATGGCGAGCGCGATCAACGCACCGTGGAGGTCCAGCGCACTCCCGCCGAGTGCCGCGAGGACGATGACAGCGATCAATGGCAACATCGTCGCGACGCCGATGACCCACAAAAGCAGGCGGGCGATCACCATGTCGAAGAAGCGGCCCTTCGATTCGAACAGGTCCTCGAAGCGAGCGGAGCCCGCCGTGAGGGTCTTCTCGGTGGCGTTCGCGAGTCCGATCGAAACCCAGGAACTGAGCAGCAGTCCGACGATGCCGCAGCACAAGCCCAGCCCGAGAAGGGCCGGGAGGATGTCGGCTCCGTGCTTCGCGTCGAAGCGCAGGGTGGCCGCGGGAAGATCGCCGAACAGCGTCAGGAAGACGCCCCCTGCGATGAGCGGCGCGGGCGAGCGGCCGACGAGTTTCCACGCGGACTGGAGCGCGCGGATGGGGTCGAAGGCGTCGGCGAAGGTCATGGGGGGGGCCTCGGGTGCGTGGGAAGGACGAGTCGATTCTCGCCCCCCCACTTCGCGTTCGGCCCCTGTTTATTCGCGACTCAGGTCGACGCGATCTTGACGACCTTTTCCCCGAGGTCCCGGGCCTTGCGCGCCCTGAGGTCCTTCAGGAGCGTCATGAACTGCGCGAAAGGCATCACTTCCTGATCGCGCGTGTCGCGGCGGCGCACCGCCACGGTCCCGTCCGCCGCCTCGCGGTCGCCGGCCACCAACGTGAACGGGACGTGCGCCTTCTGCGCCTCCTTGATCTTGTTGTTCATGTGGCCGGCGTCGAGCATCGCGTCGACGCGGAAGAGTTCGTGCTGGAGCTCGCCCTCGAGCTTCCTGCAGTACGCGGCGTGCTCCTCGCGGATCGGCACGAGCGCAACCTGCGTCGGCGCGCACCACACCGGGAACTTCCCGCCGAAGTGCTCGATCAGCCCGCCGACGAAGCGCTCCATGCTCCCGAGGATGGCGCGGTGGACCATGATCGGACGCTTCTGCTTCCCGTCGTGGTCGGTGAAGGTCAGGTCGAAGCGCTGCGGCAGATTGAAATCGCACTGGATGGTGCTGTTCTGCCATTCGCGTCCGAGCGCGTCCTTCACCTTGAAGTCGATCTTCGGTCCGTAGAAGGCGCCTCCGCCCTCGTCGGGTTCGAGCGGCAACTTGCACATCTTCGCGGCCTCGACGAGGGCCTTGGTCGCGAGTTCCCAGACGTCGTCGGCTCCGATCGATTTCTCGGGCCGCGTCGCCAGATACGCCGTGTACTGGTAGCCGAACGTCTCGAGGATCGTGATGACGAGCTCGACGACGCCCGCGATCTCGCCCGGCAGTTGTTCGGGCGTGCAGAAGATGTGCGCGTCGTCCTGCGTGAAGCCGCGCACCCGCAGCATTCCGTGGAGGACGCCGGAGCGCTCGTATCGGTACACCGTGCCGAGCTCCGCCCACCGCAACGGCAGTTCGCGATACGAACGGCCGCGCGTCTTGTAGATCATGATGTGGCCGGGACAGTTCATCGGCTTGATCCGATAGGGCTGATCCTCGATTTCCATCGGCGCGTACATCATCTCCGCGTACTTCTCGAGGTGCCCCGAGATGGAGAACAGGGTCTCGCGCGAGACGTGGGGCGTGTACACCGGTCGATAGCCGCGCCGCGTGTGCTCTTCCCACCAGAAGTCCTCGATTGCGCGCCGGACGGTCGCGAGGTTCGGATGCCAGAAGACGAATCCCCCGCCGACTTCGGCGTGCGTGCTGAACAGGTCGAGTTCGCTGCCGAGCTTGCGGTGGTCGCGATTCTTGACGTCCTCGAGCCACTTCAAGTGCGTGTCGAGCGCATCCTTGGTCCAGAACGCCGTGCCGTAGATGCGCTGCATCATCGGCCGCTTCTCGTCACCGCGCCAGTAAGCCCCGGCGACGCTCAGGAGCTTGAAGGCGAAGGGGCGCGTCAACGTGTCGACATGCGGACCTTCACAGAGATCCTCCCAATCGCCGTGCGAGAAGAACGTGATCTCCTCGCCATCCGGGATCAGATCGACGGCTTCGATCTTGTAGTGCTGACCCTTCGCCGCGAGCCGGCGCTTGGCCTCGTCGCGGGTGACGATCAACCTCGTCATCGGTTGAGCGCGCTTCGCCTGGCGCTCCATCTCCTTCTCGATCTTGCGCAGATCCGACTCGTTGAGCGGCTCGCTCAGGTCGAAGTCGTAGTAGAAACCGTGCTCGATCGAAGGACCGAACCCGAATTGAACACCCGGGTAGAGTTTGGCGACCGCGGACGCCATCAAGTGGCTCACCGAGTGCCGCAACGTGGAAAGCGGGTAGGGCTCCGCGACCTGCGGAACAGCCTGAGACTGGGACATGCGCGAATCTCCGCCGAGGAACACCCTGGCCGTCTCCACCTGAGACGACGAGGCCGCATCGCCTCGGGCACGAATGCGGGACGAAGAATCTAAGGGCCCGCGCCGGCGGATGCCAGCCTCAACGCTTCGAAGGAACGCGCGTCTTCCAGGCCTTCCCGAATTCGCTCTCGAAGAAGGCCAGGTATTCCGGCGCGTGCTCGATGACGCGCCAGTCGATCTCGAAGCGCGCCTGCATCGCTTCCAGCACGGCCAGGGTCTCCGCGTGGCGCCCCTCGCGCACGTGGATCGAGAGCATCGTCCACCACGGTTCCTGCAGACGATCGTCGCGCGCGATCGCACGGCGACAGGCCGCGATCGCGGCGCTGCCTTCCCCGGCTTCGTCCTCGATCGTCGCCGTGAGCCATTCCAGGTAGGCATCGCCGCCAACCGACTCGTTCAGCGCCAGGACAGCGCGACGCGCCTCGGCGAACGACTTCGTTTGCAGGAACCAGTCGAGAGCGATGCGCTCCACGGCGACGTCGTTCTTCGTGTTCGCGCGCACGGCCTCGAGGACGGACTTGAAGGCCTCGGACGAGAGCGCGCGAGCTGCGTTCAGGCGGGCCAGGACGACCGCGTGATCGGACTTGATGTCCGCGGGCAGGGCTTCGAGGACCTCGAGCGCTTTCTTGTTCTGTCCTTCGCGGAACGCCTCGTCCGCGCTCTCGATTTCCTTCTGCCAGTGCACGCGGGCCTTGTCGAGGCCGCTCACTTTCTCCTCCAAGGCACGGGTCGAACTCGAGGCCAGGCCCAGGAAGTAGCGGCGCAGGCGCAGCGAGGCGAGATCGCCTTCGCTCGCGTTTTCGATGTCGATCGCGACCGCGCTGCCGTCGTTCTCGGCCTCGAGCACGAGCGTCACGTAGTCGGGCACGTCGCCGCTGTGATGATTCAGGTGGAACAAGACGCGCATTTCCTTGCCGTCGTCCACTACGCGCAGGAAGCGGAACGTGCCTCCGTCGGAGACCGTGTGCACGAGCCCGGCGACGAGCCCGCTCGCGCCGCGAAAGTACGTGTCCGCGGTTTCCTTGAAGGAGCTGCGCGTCTTGTCCGGCGCCGGAATGCCGTTGGTGGCCCGCGTGTAGAGCGCGGTCCAGTCGATCTCCTTCTCGGCGTTCTTCCAGTCCTTGGTTCGCACCGCCTCCTCGAAGCCGATCGCGAAGCGCTCGCATTCCTTCAGGGCGAGCGGCGCGCTCTTGGCGTGGACGCGCGCAGGCGTCATCTCGCGCACGGACTTGATCTGGGAATACGCGGTCTGCGAGGTGATCGCGAGGAGGACGAGGGTGGGGAGTATCGGACGCAACACGGCTTGGCTTTCCTCGATGCGGCTGGACTTCGCCGCGTCCGGAGGGGGACGCGCGAATGATCCGTCAGGGATCGGAATTCCAAGGATCTGGAGTGGAGCCGCAGAACCCTTTTCGCCTCCTGGGCCCGTCGTCGCCGCTCGCGCGAGAGGCCCGCGACTTGCGTCCGGGTACGGCCGGGTTACAACCAACCAGCTGATGTTCGCCGATTCCGTTTCGATCCGTCACCCGTCAGAGGCCCTCATGAAGCACCACCTGCTCGCTTGCATCGCGGTACTGGGAACCTTTTTCTCGCCCGCGCGCGCGCAAGCCGTTCCCTACAACGACTGCGGCACCCTCGTCTCGGGAGTGACTTGCCAGGTGCTGTTCCAGGACAGCGCGAACCAGAAGTGGGTGCTGAGCAACACCGGCGGGTTCGTGCTCGGCGACAACGTGCGCGTCATCGGCGCGGCGGACGCCGGGTGCATCACGGCATGCCAGCAGGGTGGCTGCATCTCGGTGTCGTCGATCACGACGTGCGTGACGAGCGTCGGCGTCCTCTACTGCCCTGGGGACGGCACGGGCGCGCCCTGTCCTTGCGCGAACTCTTCGCCGCTCGGAGCTCAGACAGGCTGCCTGAATTCGCTCAACCTGGGCGGTGCGTTGCGCGCGACGGGGTCGGCGAGCCTCGCGGCTGACACGGTCGTCCTCGCGGGCGGGAACATGCCCAACGGTCCCGCGCTCTACTTCCAGGGCTCGGCCCAGCAGGCGGGCGGAGCGGGCCTCGCCTTCGGCGACGGCTTGCTGTGCGCGGGCGGAGCGATCGTTCGCCTCGGCGTGAAGTTCAACGCCGGCGGCGCATCGGCCTGGCCATCGATGGGCGATCCGCTCCTGTCCGTGGCCGGACTCGTCGCCGTCGGCGACGTGCGCGACTACCAGGCGTGGTATCGCGACGCCGCGACGTACTGCACGAGCGCCACGTTCAACCTGACGAACGGACTCGCCATCACCTGGGGTCCTTGAGCTCAGTCGATTGGGGAGCGCCAGACCTTGGCTTCCATCTCGAGCGCGATCCCCGTGGATTGAGCGACCTCGTCGACCACGATGCGGATGAGTTCGAAGACGTCCTTCGCCGTGGCGTGACCGCGGTTCACGATGAAGTTGCCGTGCAGGGTCGAGACGACGGCATCGCCCTCCACGCGGCCGCGCAGACCGCATTCCTCGATCAGCTTGCCGGCCGAGCGGCCGCCGCTCGCGATCTTGTCCGGGTTCTTGAACACGCACCCGGCTGACC
>JBGATY010000022.1:0-3157 GCA_044228955.1 Planctomycetota bacterium
ATCCAGTGCGCCCACGGAGCTGATTTCGGATCGGCCGACGCGGCCACGTTGATCCCATTCTGCGGATTGTCGCCCTGACCGTGGCTCTGCTGCGATTCGTACTCGTCGGACAGGCCGCCGAACGAGTGACCGAACTCGTGGATGATCGTGCGCACTTCCTGGCCGCCGATCGTCGCGATCCCGCCGCCGCCCGTGCCGAGCACGCCGTTCTTCACGAACACGATCGCGAGGCCGTCGGTGTCGGGAATCTTCGCCATCACGCTCATCACGAGCGCGCGATCGATGCCCACGTGGCCCGCGAACGTGTTGAGCGTGTGGCCGTTGAGCGCCGTGTCGTACTCGCGTCCGAAGCCGTCGACACCGCCCTCGGCCGAGAGGAGCTCGGCGCGGATGAAGTTGAAGTACGAGTAGTACTCGCGGAACGTCGACTGGCGCGCGTAGAGAGGCGGGATGTTCTCCGACAGCTTGTCGAAGGCGCCCATGTGGTCGATCTCGTAGCCGTCGCCCATCAAGACCACGTCGACGCGGTTTTTCGACGGACCGTTGCGCACGACGTCGGTCCAGCCGAGGAACGCGCTCGGCGTGGACCGCGAGGCGGCCTCCTTGCCGGCCGGCGTACCCGGGTACTTCGCGGCGATGCGCTTGTATTCGGCGCGCGCTTCGTCGAAACGACCGGCGCGAACGCGCGCCTCGGCCTTCTCCAGCGCGGCCTCGGAATCGGCAACGGGATCGCCCTGGAACAGGAGCGCGAGCAGCGCGGAACCGAGGAGCGAACGGGCGATCATGCCCGCAAGGCTAACCGCTCAGCTCGCCGCCAGGGAATCCGGCAACTTGAAGACGGTCGTTTCCACCTCGCCGTCCATCTCGACGACGTCGTTCACCCCGAGTTCTCGCAGGCGTTCGAGCACCTGCTGCACGAGCGTCTCGGGCGCACTGGCACCGGCCGTGACGCCAATGCGGCTCACCGAAACCAGCCATTCTGGACGGATTTCGCGCGCATCGTCGATCAGGTAGGAGCGCACGCCGCTTCGGGAACCGAGTTCCGCGAGGCGATTGCTGTTCGAGGAGTTCTTCGATCCGATCACGATCAGGACGTCGATGCGTTCCTCGGTCGTCAGGCGCTTCACCGCGTTCTGCCGATTCTGCGTCGCGTAGCAGATGTCCTTCAGCTCGGGCCCCTTGATCTTCGGGAAGCGCCGCTCGAGCGCGCGGATGACGTCGCGCGTGTCGTCGATCGACAGCGTCGTCTGCGTCACGTACGCGAGCCGGTCCGGGTCGCGCACGACGAGAGATTCGACCTCCGAAACCGTGGAAAGCACGTGGACGGGGCCGGCGATGCGGCCGCGAGTACCTTCGACCTCGGGATGGCCGGGATGTCCGATCAGGACGAGCTCGTTGCCGCGGGTCGAGTAGTTCTGCGCTTGCAGGTGCACCTTCGTCACCAGCGGGCACGTCGCGTCGATCACGCGCAGACCGCGTTCCTCGGCGGCGCGCACCACGTCGTCCGACACGCCGTGCGCCGAGAAGATCGTCACCGAGCCGACCGGTACTTCGGCGAGGTCGTCGATGAACTTGACCCCGCGCCGCGAGAGATCGTCGACCACGTGGCGGTTGTGGACGATCTCGTGCAGCACGTAAACGGGAGCGCCGTGCAGCTCGAGCGCGCGCTCGACGATTTCGATCGCGCGGTCGACACCGGCGCAGAATCCGCGCGGGTTGGCGAGGCGCACGTCCATCAGTGCTCTTCCTTCGCGTAGTTGCGATTCCACGACGGGATCTCGACGACGATGTCCTTCGACCCGTTCGGCACGGCCTGGCACGCGAGGCGCGAGGTCGGCGTCAGGCCGGGCGCGCTGTCGAGCATGTCCTCCTCGTCGTCGGTCGCCTCCGACATCGAGTCGAAGCCGGCGCGCACGATCACGTGGCAGGTGGAGCAAGCGCACACTCCGCCGCAGGCATGGTCGATTTCGATGTCGTGGCCCAGCGCGATCTCGAGGATCGAGCCCTTTTGGCCGTCGCGCGAGTAGGGGAGCTCGGCAGGGACGACGTCCACTTTCACGTTCATCGGCAGGAACGTGATCGTGTACGGCTTCGTCGGCAGCTTGGCCGTGATCGGTTGGATGAAGGGATTTTGTCCGCCCATGGTGCCTGCTTGCGGGTGCCAGTCTAGCCCGCGGAGTCCGTCATCGAATCAGGGGTCTTGTCCGCCGTCAGGCCGCGCAGCCAGACGGCGGACAGCACTCCTGGTTCGGTGACGGGTTCCGTACTACGGTCGGCGACGCGGACCGCCATCGCTCGAGCGCGGGGGCGGAGTGCGACGCGCGGAATGCCCCAGCAAACCTCCGCTCATCGGCCGCTCGAAAGTGCCCGGCGGACGCTCTTCGGGCGCGGGACGAGCCGGCGGACGTGCTGCGGGACGTGACGAACGACGCGGCTGAGCCTCGCGGCGCTGCGGTTCGCGTGCTTGCGGTTTGTGCTGTTCGTCACGGCGAGATTCCGATGCTCGCGGTGCATGGGCGCTCGGATACTCGTTCCGGCGAGCGGCGGGACGCTGTTCACGCCGCGGCTCGACGCCGCGGTGTTCCGTCGCTTCGGGGTGTCTGGGGCGGGGCGCGCCCGGGCGGCCAGCCGGCGCGGCGGGAGCGCGCGGCGGTGCCGTCTGCTCGCGGCGCGGCGCATGCGAAGCTCCGCGACGCGCGTCCTGTCGATCCTCGCGGTGGGGCGGACGAGCCGAGGCCGCGTGGCGCTCCCGAGACGGTTCCGCGGCGCGTGCCTCGCGCGGCTCCGCGCGCGGTGCGCCGCGAGGCTCGCCCCGGGCAGGCTTCGGTTCGTCGAAACTGCGCACCGGCGGTGCCGAGCGTCGCGGCCGATCGGCGTCGGCGTGCCGCGGAGAGGCGCGGTTCGGGCGCACGTCACCATGCGTCACGGTCTCGTCGTGCGCGTCCTGATCCACGGGCCAGCGTGCAGCCGGCGGCGCATCCGAACGGAGCGGAGCGCTTTCGGTTCGCGTGCGGAAGCCGTTCTCGCGGGGAGCCTCGCGACGCTCCTCGCGGCGCGTCCCGCCGACGCCGCGCTGACGCGGGACCTGATCCAGTCCCGAAAGGACGTGGCGTTCCTCCACCGGGTCCGGGGCGAGCACGTCCGGGCGCTCCCGCCG
>JBGATY010000022.1:3167-28254 GCA_044228955.1 Planctomycetota bacterium
TCGGCTTCCAGCGGCGCATGTCCATGCCGCCGACCAGCGTGATCGCACGACCCTTGCGGCCCGCACGACCGGTACGGCCGATGCGGTGCGTGTAGTCGGTGATGTCCTGCGGCGAGCTGTAGTTCAACACCGTCGTGACGTGCACGACGTCGAGTCCGCGCGAAGCGACGTCGGTCGCCACGAGCACCTTCACTTCGCCGGTGCGGAAGGCGCTCATCACGCGAAAGCGCGCGGCCTGGTCGTAGCCGCCGTGCAGCGCCTTGATCGAGAACGGCAGGCGCTCGAGGCGGCGCATGAGCTTGTCGACTTCCGTGCGACGGTCGCAGAACACCAGGAATACGTCGTCCTCGGCGCTCTGCTCGATCAGGCGGATCAGGGCGAGCGGCCGCTCGTCGTCGTCGACCGGGATCCACGACTGCGTGATCGTGTCGACGGTCGACACGCCCGACGCCGTAGCGACCTCGACCGGGTTCTTGGTGTACTCGCGCGCCAGCTTGAGCAGCTCGGGCGGAAACGTGGCCGAGAAGAGCAGCGTCTGCCGCTCGTCCGGCATGTACGACAGGATCATCTTCACGTCGTCGATGAACCCGATCTCGAGCATCACGTCCGCTTCGTCGAGGATCGCGAACTCGGTCCACGGGAACGACAGGAAGCGCTGCTTGTAGAGGTCGAGGATCCGGCCCGGCGTGCCGACGACGAGTTGCGCGCCGCCCTTGAGCGCCGCGACCTGCGGCTCGAGCGGCTCACCGCCGACGACCAGCGCGACCTTGATGCCGCGCGGCTTGCCGAGGATTTCGAGCACCTTCTGCCCCTGCTCGGCGAGTTCGCGCGTCGGGCACAGGACGAGACCGAGCACCGACGCGCGCGCCGGATCGATCTTCGCCATCATGGGCGCCCCGAACGCGAGCGTCTTGCCCGTGCCGGTCTCGGCCTTGGCGATGACGTCGCGGCCGTCGAGGACGGGTTGGATCGCAAGGCGCTGGATCGGCGTCGGCGTGGTGATGCCCATCGCCGCGATCGCGCCTTGGATCTCGTCGCCGAGGTTCCACTCGGTGAACGTCTTGATGTCCGGCGGTTCGAGGGTGGGGTGGAGGGGCGCGATCGACGGATCAGACTTGCGTTGCGACGGCGCGGAGGACGAACGGCGCCGGGGACCCGAATGGGGACCTCCGCGGCGCGGGGGATGCGATTGACTCAATGTGACTTTCGAGAGGGCCCGCACAGGCGGGCGAGGAGATGGGTTGTGAAGCCGCTGACCGAGGGCAGGCGATCAGGGATCGCGCCTTGTGGTGGCCGGCTCGTTGGGTCGCGCACTCGTTCGCGGCGTTCTTGGTTCAGGGGTCGTCCGCGAGGGCGGAGCACGACAGACCTGACACCGGGCGGCGCGGATCGGGGCGTTCGACGAGATCATAGGATACGCCCAGGTCGGCATCGGAGAAAGGCAAAGAGCGCGCAATCGCGCTGGAATCGGCGGTGGAGCGATGTGGAGCTTGTTTCTCGCGTGCGTGAGCGCGGTCTTGCCGCAGGAAAAGACCGTTCCGGCGGCGCCGGTGTCGGCGTTGAAGTTCGAGCGCGCCATTGCGATGCCGGGGGTCGAGGGGCGGATCGATCACATGGGGCACTCCGAGGTTCGCGATCAGGTGTTCGTCGCAGCGCGCGATCATGGGACGATCGAGAACTTCGAATTCAAGAGAGGCGTTGCACGGACACCGCTGAAGGGGCCTGGTCAGCCCCAAGGCATCGTGTGCACGAGCATCTTCGCGTTCGTTGCGGACGGCGAGACGGGCCAAGTCTGGTCGTTCGAGGTTCCTGTCTCCATCGAGCAGGAACTCATGGGACACGACCACACGAGGCCACCGATACCCCTGATGGTCGGACCAGATGCCGACAACTTGCGCTACCTACCACGGACAGTCCGTTTGCTCGTGGGGTACGGAGAAGGCGCACTCGCCTTCATCGGGCTGGGCGCAGACACAATGGAGCTGCAGCACAGGATCGAGCTCGGTGGTCACCCGGAATCGTTCCAGATCGACACTGCGGAGAAGCGCTGTTGGGTAAACGTGCCGAGCAAGCAATCGATTGGCGTGGTCGACCTCGAAGCGAGGAAGGTCCTGCGCTGGATCGAGGTGAAGAGCGCGAAGAAGAACTACCCGATGGCGCTCGCGGAGAAAGACAAGCGCTTGATCATCGGATGTCGCGAACCGGCGAAGATGCTCGTGTTCGACATCGAGACCGATGCGATGACCGCTGAGTTGCCGTTGTCGGGCGACGTCGACGACATCTTCGTCGACGAAGAGCGCGGGTTGGTCTACGCCTCGTGCGGAGAGGGCTTCGTCGACGTGTTCGAGCGCACTGCGCCGGGTGCCTGGAAGGTGAAAGAGAAGGTCGCGACATCACCGGGCGCTCGCACGTGCCTCTTCGTCCCATCCGAAAAGAGGCTGTTCGTCGCTGTGCCGCATAGAGGCGAACAGAAGGCCGAAGTGCGCGTGTTTTCGACCGCTCCGTGAACGCCGCCCGACGCTACGCTTCTCGATATGCGCATCGTCACCTGGAACGTGAACTCCGTCCGCGCGCGGCTGCCGCGCGTCCTCGAATTCCTCGAGCGCGTGAAGCCCGACGTCGTGTGCTTGCAGGAGACGAAGTGCCTCGAGGAGCAATTCCCGTACGAGCCGATCGGGGACGCCGGGTACCAGTGCGCCGTGTTCGGCCAGAAGACCTACAACGGCGTCGCGATCCTCGCCAAGCGGCGCATCGAGGACGTGAAGAAGGGCTTCGACGAGGATCCCGAGGCGCGCGTCATCTCGGCGCAGGTCGAGGACGTGATCTTCGTCAACGCGTACGTCGTCAACGGGCAGGAGGTCGGCGCCGAGCGCTACCACTACAAGCTCGATTGGCTCGCGCGCTTGCAGAAGCACATCGCCGCGACGTTCGACCTGAAGGAGAAGGTCGTCGTGCTCGGCGACTTCAACGTCACCTTCGACGACCGCGACGTGCACGATCCCGACCTGTGGCGCGAGAAGATCCTGTGCTCGACGCCTGAGCGTGAAGCGCTCGCCGGCTTCATTGATCTCGGTCTCGCCGACGGCTTCCGCAAGTTCCACGAGGAGGGCGGCCACTACACGTGGTGGGATTTCCGCACGAAGGGGTTCGAGCGCGGGCTGGGGCTGCGCATCGATCACGTGTTGATGTCGCCGAGCGCATTCGACGCTGCCAAGAGCGCGACGATCGACCTCGAAGCGCGCCGCGGCGAGAAGCCCAGCGATCACGCACCCCTGATCGTCACGTTGTGAGTGCGAGCGGGTCGTGCCTGTGCAGCCCGCTGGTGAGCAGCAACGGACGAAGGGACGCAACGGCATTCGACGCGTGCTCCGCAGCGCGGATTCGAGGTTGGTGGTCGGCGGAGTACCGCCAACCACCAACCTCGAATGCAACGCGGAAGAAGAGGGGAGAAGCCGGGATGGAAGCGTCTAGCGATCCATCTTCAGGGTTCTGCCGCGTGCCCGAACGGGCTCCCATTTGAATCCCTGACAGGCGCAGCGCGGTACTCCGCGCTGCGCCTGTCAGGGATGCGCGCTGCGAAGCACGCGTCGAATGCCGTTGCTTTCCTGCGCCTTCGCGCTTTCCTTCTGCCTCGCGCTCGCTGCGCTCTCGATGTGCGCGGTTTCAGGGCTGTCCTGTCCTCACGTGCGACACGTCGGACAGATGCCTCTGGAAGGGCGACGCCTGTTCACGCCGTGCGGCGGTCCAGGGGTCAGATCCGAGACCTGCGCGAGGGGGTCGACGATCGGACGAGTCCGAGTCGGAGGTGCTCACACGATCCATGCCGGAACCCTATTCTGTGCGGCATGCAACGCACGCCAGCCCCCCTCGCGCTGTTCCTACTCGTCGGCCCGCTCTTCGCCGCCGAGGACAAACCCGCCGACACGAAGAAATGGGACGTGAACTCGCCCCCGGGTCCGACCAGCGAAGTTCCGATCGACGTCACGGAGGGCACGTGGATGAACGTGGACCTCTCGCCGGACGGCAAGACGATCGCCTTCGACCTGCTCGGCGACATCTACACGATGCCCAGCACGGGTGGCGAAGCGACCGCGCTCACGCACGACGTCGCGTGGCAGATGCAGCCGCGCTTCTCGCCGGACGGCAAGCGCCTGGCGTTCACCAGCGATCAAGGCGGCGGCGACAACGTGTGGGTGATGGACCTCGAAGGCAAGAACCAGAAGCAGGTCACCAACGAGTCCTTTCGCCTGTTGAACGATCCGTGCTGGTCGCCCGACGGCGAGTACATCGCGGCGCACAAGCACTTCACGTCGCATCGCTCGCTGGGCGCGGGCGAGATCTGGATGTACCACGTGAAGACGGGCGGAGACGGGCTGCAGCTCACGACGCGCCGCAACGAGCAGAAGGACCTGGGCGAGCCCGCGTTCTCGCCCGACGGCCGCTACGTCTACTTCAGCCACGACGCGACGCCCGGCGATTCGTTCGAATACAACAAGGACTCGAACAACCAGATCTACGCGATCGATCGTCTCGATCGCACGACCGGCGAGCGCATCTCATTCGCCACCGGTCCCGGCGGCGCCTGCCGGCCGACGCCCAGTCACGACGGCAAGAAGGTCGCGTTCGTGCGGCGCGTGCGATTCCATACGACGCTCTTCGTGATGGACGTCGCGTCAGGCCGTGCGGACGTCGTGTACTCCGAACTCGAGCGCGACATGCAGGAAACGTGGGCGATCCACGGCGTCTATCCGCACATGGCCTGGACCAACGACGATTCCGCCATCGTGCTCTACGCGCACGGGAAGATCCGGCGGCTGGACCTCGCGACGAAGCAGGCCAGTGAGATCCCGTTCCACGTCAAGACGACGCGCAAGATGCAGGACGCCGTGCGCTTTCCGGTCGCCGTGGCGCCCGAGCGCTTCGAAGTGAAGGCGCTGCGCGACGTGCGCGTTTCGCCGCAGGGCGACCTGGTCGCGTACCAGGCACTGGGTCACATCTGGCTCTCACCCTTGCCCGACGGCAAGCCTCGTCGGCTCACGCGTGACGAAGCGCACTTCGAGTTCATGCCCTCGTTCACGCGTGACGGTGCGTCGATTGCGTACGTCGCGTGGAGCGACGATGAACTCGGTTCCGTGCGCGTGGCCAGCGTGGCCAGCGGCGAGACGCGCACTCTGACGCGCGATCCGGGCCACTACTTCGAGCCCGTCGTCTCTCCGGACGGCAAGACCGTCGTCTACCGCAAGGGATCCGGCGGTTACCTGGTGTCGCCACTGTGGTCGCGCGATCCGGGCATCTACAAGATTGCGTTCGCAGGCGGAGAGCCCCTGCTGGTCACGAAGGATGGCTCGAACCCGCAGTTCGGAGCCGACAGCGAGCGTGTCTTCCTGTACTCCGAGACGAGCGAGAAGGAGACCGACAAGCACATCCTCTCGTCGATCGGTCTCGACGGCCGCGATCCGCGCACGCACCTGACTAGCGAGAACGCGACGCAGTTCGCGCTGTCGCCCGACGGCAAGTGGGTCGCCTTCCAGGAGCGCTTCAACGCCTACATCGCGCCCTTCGTACCCACCGGACGCGAACTCGCGATCGGTCCGAAGTCGAAAGCGATCCCGGTGGCGCGCGCCAGCCGTGACGCCGGGGAAAACCTTCAATTCTCGGCGGATTCGCGTTCCCTCTACTGGTCGCTCGGGCCGGAGCTCTTCGAGCGCAAGCTCACCGACGCGTTCGCGTTCCTCGAGGGCGCGCCGGAGAAGCTCCCCGATGCGCCCGCGGCGGGACAGAACATCGCGTTCCAGTGGCCGCAGGCGACGCCCCACGGTTCCGTGGCCTTCGTCGGCGCCCGGCTCGTCACCATGAAGGGTGACGAGGTGATCGACGACGGCACGATCGTCGTCGAGAGGAATCGCATCACGGCCGTCGGTCCGCGCCAGAGCGTGATCATTCCTTCCGGCGCGCGCGTGTTCGACGTTTCGGGAGCGACCATCACACCGGGGTTCGTGGACGTGCACGCGCATGGCGCCCAGTCGGCCGACGGCATCACGCCGCAGACGAACTGGATCCACTGCGCGAACCTGGCCTACGGCGTCACGACGATCCACGATCCGTCGAACGACACGAACTCGATCTTCGCGGTATCGGAACTCGCCAAGGCAGGGATGGTGCTGTCACCGCGCACGTTCTCGACCGGGACGATCCTGTACGGCGCTGCCGGTTCCTTCAAGGCAGAGATCGACTCGCTCGACGACGCGCTCTCGCACCTGCGCCGCTTGAAAGCCGTGGGAGCATTCAGCGTCAAGAGCTACAACCAGCCGCGCCGCGAGCAGCGCCAGATGGTGATCGAGGCTGCTCGCCAACTGCGGATGATGGTCGTGCCCGAAGGCGGGTCGCTGCTCGAGCACAACCTCACGATGGTGATCGACGGTCACACCGGCGTGGAGCATTCGCTGCCCGTCGAACGCGTGTACAAGGATGTCACGCAACTGTGGGGCGCGTCGAAAACCGGCTACACGCCGACCCTGATCGTCGGCTACGGCGGACTCGACGGCGAGCACTACTGGTACCAGCACATGGACGCGTGGCGCGAGACGCGGCTTCAGGCGTTCGTACCGCGCTTCGTGCTCGATCCGCGCTCGCGTCGTCGCAGCATGGCTCCCGACGAGGACTACAACATCTTGCGCAGCGCCGGCATCGTGAAGTCGCTCGTCGACGCCGGCGCGCGCGCGCAACTCGGGGCCCACGGACAACTCGCGGGCCTCGGCGCGCACTGGGAGCTGTGGCTCCTGAAAGCCAGCGGCATCACGAACCTGCAGGCCCTGCGTGCGGCGACGCTCGACGGTGCGCGCTACGTCGGGCTCGACGCCGACATCGGTTCGATCGAGCCGGGCAAGCTCGCGGACCTGATCGTGATGGACAAGAATCCGCTCGACGACATCCGGAACTCGGACGACATCCGCTACACGGTGCTCAATGGTCGTGTGTACGACGCGCTGACGCTGGCGCCGATCGACGGAGACAGCGGGACGCGGCCGAAACTGTTCTTCGAGTCGATGCAGGAGGGGATGCCCATGCAGTCGAGCGACGTGCATTGCGCGGGGTGTGGCGTGTCACGGTGAACGAGACCGGCCACGCGGCGAGGGCGCCACGTGGCCGGATCCTGAGTCCCCCGGAGTGTCGCTGCTCGGCGACACCTGACCGGGACGAGATCCTCTACTGCTCGATGCGGCGAAATCGCCGGATCAAGGCACCCAAGTCAGGGCCAACGCGTTCGTCAAGTTGAACGTGCTTGCCGTGCAGAACGAAACCGCGTCGCGATACCACGCCTGGTAGTAGCGCACTCCACCGCCGGCGGGAACGAGACCCGCGATGCTGATCGGGTTCGGCGTCAGGCCGCCCGGATAGGAAGCCGTGACACCCGTGGGGAACACGATGCCCATGCGGATGATGCCGACGGCGGCGCACAGCTTGCCGTCACCGAAGGCGATGTCGCTCGTGCCGGTGCCCTGATAGAAGAGCGCCGGACCGGTGATGTCGCTGGCGGTGAGGACGAGGCTGTCGGCTCCGACCGAGGCCGTGCCCGAGGCGGCGAGCAGGCCACCCGTGCTGCCCGCGTTCGAGTTTGCACAGCCGCGACCCGCGAGGCCGACGTTCCCACACGGGCAGGCGACGCTGCTGCCGTCGCCGAAGCAGAAGGGGACCGCAACCGTCGGGTCGAGCGTGGGCTGGATCGCGGCCGGCGGCGAGAGATTCGGCGTGGTGGAGGACGTGAAATACTCGGTGTTCACGGCACCGGGCGTCCAACCCGGCTGCGAATTGGCGCCGATTTCGAACACGTTCGAGCTGGTCGTCGGATCGGCGTCCGAATTGAAGTTCTCGGCGTTGATGATGGCGTTGAGGACCGACTGGCCGGCCTGGGTGCCTTGGCGCATCTTCCAGCCGTAGGCATTCCAGTTCGAACCACCGCCCACGGCGAAGTGGCACAGCGCGCACGATTGTCCCGTGCCCGCGGTGACCTTGGTGAGCGTGGTCGAAGTCGGATAGCGACCGGACCACGTCGTTGCGTACGAGCCGTGTGCGGAAGCGGGTTGCGTGGAGATGATCGTGAACGTGCCGAAGGCGGCGAAGGCCGAGGCACACAGAGAGAGAAGGCGAATGGAGGAACGCATGACGTTCAAGCCTCAAGATTGCTGTGAGGAGAGATGGCGATTGCCCACTCGGACTCCGTGGGCCTTCGCTGTGTGTCACGATAAGCCCTGGTGCAGCCCGCGTGTGCTGCTGCGGAGAGTTTGGCCGCAGCCTACGTACATGTGCGCACGCGAGGTCAGTGCAAGTTGCGGCCGGAGGCAGTCGCCGACCTTCGAGGCGCGCCGAATCGGATTCAGCGCAGCGTCGCCACGAGCCAGTCGAACAGCGCCTGCTGCTTGCGATCCTCGGCTGACGTGTGTTCGGGATGCCACTGCACGGCGATCAATTCGTCGTGCTCGTCGTGTTCGACCGCCTCGATCACGCCATCGGCGGATCTCGCGACCGCAGTCAGATGCGGAGCGAGCTTTCGGATGGCCTGGTGGTGCCAGGAGGGAGACGCGAGCTTGCCCGCGCCGACGATGCGCGCGAGCCGCGAGCTCGGTACGACGTCCACGTCGTGGGATTGATACTCGGTGCTGCCGCGATGGATGATCCGATCGTCGACCTCGTCCGGCAGGTGCTCGATCAACGTGCCGCCGAGCGCGACGTTCAACACCTGCAGGCCGCGACAGATGCACAGCGCCGGTTTCTTCTGCTCGAAGATCGCTTGCACGAGCGCGAATTCGCTCTTGTCGCGTTCGGGATCGACGCCGTAGACCTCGGGATGCGGCTTGCCGCCGTAACGCTTCGGATCGACGTCCGGTCCACCCGTCATCACGATCCCGTCGAGGAATTCGAAGCACTCCGCCGGTTCGCGCTCGCCCGGCGGCAGCAGCACGGGATATCCACCCGCCCGCCGCACGGCCTCGACGTACTTCGCATTCACGTCGTAGCGGCCCTTCTCGTTCTTGCCGTGGGTCGTGATGCCGATGCTGGGGCGGTATTCCATTTCAGCTCCGTTGCAGTTGCCGACGCACGCGCGTCCAAGCCCACCATACGAAGAGCCCGAACATCGACACCGAGGCGGCGAGGATCCAGGGGCTCTTGATCAAATCCTCTCCGCGCGAGCCGACGAGCGTCGCGAGCAGCGCGAACACGGACGACACGAGCACGCCGCCGAGCGTGACCGCCAAGACACCCATCGTCCGGGTGAGGCCCACGAACTGCGACACGAACGTGCCGCCGATCGCGCCGGAGGCCGGGAGCGGCAGGAACACGAAGAAGACGACGCCGAAGAAGGCCATGCGGCGAAAGCGCGGGTACTGATCGAGAACGCGTTGCGCCGCGTCGTTGATCCGCTTCAACGAGCGTTCGATCCACGCGAAGCGCGCGAGCCAGCCGAGTCCGAGCGCCAGGGAGAGCGCCGTGGCGAGATCGACCACAACGGCGAGCAGCGCCGTTTGCCAGGGGCCGAGCGGCGCGCCCTCGATCACCGTTCCGAAGATCAGGTACTTGCCCGGGAACGGAGCAACGAGAGCCGGGATCGCGCCCCACACCCATTCCGCCTTCGGATCGTGTGACAGCGCAATCCACGTCGCTGTGCCGCCGAAGAGGACGACGATGGAGACGACCCACGCGACGAGCAGGCGGCGCGTTTCGCGTCGATCGCGAGTCGGCGCTCTCTCGCCGGCCATGTTCGTGTCCAGGGGGCTCATCGGAACGCGGGAGTGTACGGTACGCGGCGAACTTCCCCCCGAGTCGGGGCGTCAATCGCGCGGTCAGCGCTTCTTGCAGTATTCGACGTATTTCGCCTCGAGCTCGGCGAGATCGACCCCCAGCACCGTTTTCGTCGCGCGTTCGATCGCGACCTGGTTGTTGTCGGGGCAGTTGCCCACTGCGTGCACCCAATCCAGGAACTTGTCCTTGCTCCACTTCGATTCGCGCAGGAACTCGATCAGCATCGCGGCCTGCGTGTACAGCGAATTGGCCTTGCCGCCTTCCTTCTTGTCGGCGACGCCGCTCTCGATCAGGTTGGCCATGGCCATCAACTCGGCGAGCTTCACGTGGCGCCCCTTCTTCACGAGGTTGGCCGCATCGGTCCGTTCGCTCTCGCGCGTGCAGATGTACTCCGCGACACCCTCCTGGAACCACGATCCGCCACCGTCGAGTCTCAGGCGGTTCCCGAACACCTGGTGCGTCATCTCGTGGATGTGCACGGGATCCTGCGGCGCGTCGTAGTACGTCGCGTAGAAGTCGCGAGAGGCCACGCCCTTCGTGTTCGCGGCGTCCTCCTTGGTCGACTTGAACATCTGCGCGTAGAAGTCGTAGTACTGCGTCTGGTTGGCGAAGAGGAAGACGGGCATCAAGCGCCGGCCGGCGACCTCCGGGAACGGGTACATCTTCTGGATCGCGGCGTACGACTTCTCCATCTCCTCGCCCATCTGCTTCGCGGCGTCGGTGTTTGACAGGAAGATGTAGTGCTTCGTCCGTATCGGCTTCTCGAGCTTCTTCGCGAGATTCCCCGGCGCGTCCTTGGCCCACCGGTCCTTCACTTCCGCTTCGGTCCACTGCGGATTGCGCGTCGTGCCCTTGTACGCGACACCCTTGCGCAAGAAGTCGAGCACGGCCTTCTCGCCCGCGTCGTCGAGGCTCGGCTGGGCCACGATCTCGAGCGAGTACCCGTGTCCTTCACACAGTCCGCCGAGCACGAACAGGTCACCCGTGACCGTCGTGCCGTCCGCTCCGTGCGTGGGGCCAAAGCCGAGACCCGCGAACGGGGCCCAGCCGACCGGCCCGGTGACGAGTTCGGTCTTGTCGTACGCGAAGCTCTTGTCGATGCGCTTGCGGAAGTCGTCGCGGACGAACTCGGAGACGTCCTCGGGCTCCTCGAACCCGAACTCGGTCTTGTCCAGCGCGTAGAGCACGATCGAAAACGCGCTCGCGCCCAGTTTTCCAGACCACGCCGCTCGCACCTGCTTCGACTCCGCCTTGACCGGCTTCAAATCCAGGAAAGCCTCGGGAATCGTCAACGCGAGGCCGAGTTCATCGACCTTCTCGACGTGACCCGCGGAAGGCGCGTCGGCGACCTTCTTGTCTCCTCCGATGAGCGGCGAGACGGCAGCGAGAACAGCGAGTGCGGGCGAGAGTTGCATGCGAATCTCCGGACGACGGGTCCACCGATCGAGGGCGGAAACACTATCCAAAGCGGCGCGAGCGCCGCAATCGACAGGACCGTCAAACGCCGGCGGGAGGCTCTGGCCGGCGCTCGTGCTCGATCAGCACGCGCTCCGTGCGGCGCTTGAGGTCCGGTTCGGCGAACAGCTCCTGAATCACCGAACCCGGCATCGGGATGCGCTGAGTCAGGAGGTCCACGAGGTGCGTGAGCGGCAGCTTCTCGGGCAGGTTCAAGAACTCCGGGCTGCGCGACAGCAACGCGGCGCGCACTTGCGCCTGCGCCCCGTCGACTTCGTCCGCGGGCATCTCGACCTCGACGAGAGGTTCGAATTCGACTTGACGATACAGCCGCCGGCTTGGGACCTCGCGGATGCGCACCCGCGCCAACCCGAACAGGTAGATGAGGAAGCGTCCGTCCTTCAGGCGCTCGTGGCGTCCGATCTCGCCGAGAGCACCGATCTCGTGCAACGCCGGTTGGCCGTCAGCGTCCTTCACGCCCTCCTCGATCGTGGCCATCACGAGCCGCCCCGAACAGTCGAGCAGATCCTCGATCATCTGCCGGTAGCGCGGCTCGAAGATGTGGAGCGGCATCACGCAGCCCGGGAACAGGTACACGTTCGGGAGCGGGAACACCGGCACCGTGTGGTGGCCGTTCGAGAGTCCGTGACTGGGCGGATTGGCTTCCACGTCCGCTCCCGCGTCGCTCAAGCCCCGTGCGGCGCGGTGATCTGACTGCGCAGGTCGAGGACGCGGCCGATCAGCGAGAGTTCGCGTCTCTCGCGCGGCAGACCGCGCAGGCCGGCGCTGCGCACGAGATTCGCGATCTGACGCTTCAGGAGCAGTGCGTCGTCCGCGTCGCGGAACCAGGCGCTCTTCACGGGCAGGCCGTTCTGCTTCAGGTACTCGCGGCAATCGCGTTCGGTACGCACTTGTCCACGGTTGTAGGGATCGACGATGCGGGTCTTGTCCCGGCCGTGCAGGCGCAGCATCACGAGACCGGGCAACGGCACGCACGCGGTCGAGATCCCGGCGCGGCGACCGACGAACATGTAGATCGCGCACAGAGCGAGCGGCATGCCGCGGCGGCGTTCGATCACGCGGTGCAGGTGAACGTTGTCGGGATGGTGGAAGTCGCCTTTCGCGCTGGCGAACCCGACCTCCGTCGCGAGGTAGTCGACCATGATCTGCGCGCGGTCGAGCGGCTCCTCGATGCCGCGCGTGCGCGACCAGACTTCGCGAGCGAACGCGTCGAGTCGGGCTTGCCACGGGCGCGGGTCCAGGCGCGGGTCGTGGTAGCGCGCGAGCAGGAACAGCGCCTTCTCGAGGTCGATCTTCCTTCCCGAGACGTGCCGCAACAACCGGCGGATCGCGAGCGTCTTGTCGCGTTCGAGCAGCAGCGTGCGCGCTCGAGCGCGGACGAGCGGCGTGTCCGCGTTCCGTGCCCGCAGGAGCGAGGGCAGGCCTTCGCGTCCGGCGCGCTCGTACTGGCGGCGCACTTCCTCGCGCACGACCGGCGAATCGTCCCCGAGCAGACTTTCGAGCGCCCGGTAGCGATTCCGGCGACTCTCCGCGGGGAGCGGCGACGGAATCGTCTCGACGCGCTCTCCCGACGGGCGGCCGCGATCGGGTTCGGTCATGTGCATCGGATGGCTCACAGGCTGACTCGCTGGGTGGTCTCGGCCCGAACGCACGGCCCGCGCTCGGCGCGATCCGCTCGGGGCCCATGCTCGCATACGCTGTCCGGGGCGTGAAGGATGTAGAAGCCGCCGAATACGCACCGGGGGGGCCGCTCGCCTTGCACCGCCCGGAGTGCGCACCTATCCTGGTTCGCCCAAAGTCCCAGGGAAGAGCGCCTCCCACGCCCGACCCCCTCCCTCTCTGATCATCCCGAAGCCCTGAATCCGCTTCGTTCCGCGGTCCATGGCCAATCCCGCTCAAAAGAGCACCCCCAAGGGGTCACGCACCGGACCGCGCGCGGTCGTGGTCACGCATGCGTTGCGGACCCCGATCGGCAAGTACCTGGGGGCGTTCGTGGACCTGTCGGCGGCGGACCTGGGTGTTTCCGTGGTGAAGGACCTGCTCGCGCGGGCCGGTGTCGACCCCGAACGCGTGGACGAGCTCGTGTTCGGCAACGCGCGTCAGGCCGGCGGTGGCCCGAACGTCGCGCGTCAGATCGCGTTCCGTGCCGGCATCCCCGAGCGCGTGTGCGGTTGGACCGTGAACATGGCGTGCGGCTCGGGCCTGAAGAGCATCCAGCTCGCGGCCGAATCGATCCAACTCGGGCGCAACGACATCGTGGTCGCCGGCGGCGTCGAGAGCATGAGCGGCCTGCCGTTCTTCCTGCCGAAGATGCGCACCGGCTATCGCCTGGGGCACGCGGACGTCGTCGACGCCATGTACAAGGACGGCTTCGGCTGCCCCATCGCGAACATGTTGATGGGCGAGACGGCGGACAAGCTCGCGCTCGACATGCAGATACCGCGGGCCGAACAGGATCGCTTCGCGTTCGACAGCCAGCGCAAGGCTGCCGCGGCGATCGAAGCCAAGCGCTTCGACGAGGAGATCTCGCCGGTCACCGTCAGAGGCAAGAAGGGCGACGTCGTCGTGTCTCTGGACGAACACGTGCGCGCCGACACGACGCTCGAGAGTCTGGCCAAGCTCCCGCCGGTGTTCTCGAAGTCGACGGGGACCGTCACGGCCGGCAACGCGTCCGGCATCACCGACGGCGCGGCCGCACTGCTCGTGATGGCCGAGGACACGGCGCGCGAGCTGGGCCTCGAGCCGCTCGCGTGGATCGGGGAGTCCACACAGGCCGGCGTGGATCCACGCATCATGGGCATCGGGCCCGTGCCGGCGCTGGAGAAGCTGTACGAGAAAAACGGCCTCAAACCGGCGGACTACGGCCTGATCGAGCTCAACGAAGCGTTCGCCGCGCAGGTTCTCGCGTGCCACAGGCGCCTGCCGTTGCCGATGGACCGCGTGAACGTGAACGGCGGCTCGATCGCGCTCGGACACCCGATAGGAGCGACCGGCGCACGCATCGTCGCGACGCTTCTGTCCGAAATGAAGCGCCGCAAGGCCGAGCACGGGCTCGCCACGCTGTGTATTTCGGGGGGTATGGGGATCGCGACGGCGTTCCACCGCACGCGCCCCGACTAGAAGCACACCTCAGGGACAACACGAAAAAGGAACGAACATGCAGATCAAGAAGGTCGGAGTGATCGGTTGCGGCTTGATGGGCCACGGCATCGCGCAGGTCGCCGCGCAAGGCGGTTGCGACGTCGTCGTCGTGGAGACCGAGCAGAAGTTCCTCGACTCCGGGCTCGGGCGCATCGACAAGTCGCTCGCCAAGCTGGCTGAGAAAGCCAAGGAGAAGGGCGGCACGTTCGACGCGGCTTCGGTGCGCGCGAAGATCAAGGGCTCACTCGATCGCAAGAGCGTCGCGGACTGCGACCTGGTCGTCGAGGCGATCGTCGAGAACCTCGAAGTCAAGAATCAGCTCTTCGCCGAGCTAGGCAAGATCTGCAAGCCGTCGGCGATCTTCGCCTCGAACACGAGCTCGTTCCCGATTGCCGCGATGGCGAAGGCCTCGGGCCGTCCCAAGCAATTCGTCGGCCTGCACTTCTTCAATCCGGTGCAGCTCATGAAGCTCGTCGAAGTCGTGCGCACCAACGAAACCTCCGACGAAGTGTTCGCCGCGGCGCGCGCGTTCGGGGAGACCTGCGGCAAGTCGCCGGTCGCGTGCAAGGACACGCCGGGTTTCGTCGTGAACCGCCTGCTCGTGCCGTACATGGCCGAGGCGATGAAGATGCTCGACCGCGGCGACGCCAGCGCGCAGGACATCGACACCGCGATGAAGCTCGGCTGCGGCTACCCGATGGGTCCGTTCGAGTTGACCGACTACGTCGGCCTCGACACGACGCTCTCGATCCTGCAAGGCTGGGTCAAGGCGCACCCGAACGAGCCCGCGTTCCAGATTCCGAAGGCGCTCGAAGCGAAGGTGAAGGCCGGCAAGTTCGGCCGCAAGTCGGGCGAAGGGTTCTACAAGTGGGAAGGGGACAAGAAGCAATGATCGGCGCCGTCCTCGCCCTCCTCGCCGCTCCGCCGAACTACGAGGTGCAGTGGACCGCGCCGAAGGTCTTCGTCGAAGGCCGGCCGTTCCCTGTCCACGTCGAATTCAAGGCGACGAAGGATGGAGCCATCCCAGCCTGGATGCTGCAACCCTCGGGGTTCCGCATCGACGGCAAGCCGATCGAGGACAAGCAGGCGAAGGGCGACATCGAGTTCGGGGCGGGCGCGAGCCTCGTGCTCGATCTCGACCTGCGCGAGCAGATCGCGGCGAGCAAGTCGTTCAAGAAGGGCGACTTCAAGCTGTCGCTCGAAGGCTCGGACACGAAGCCGGTGGACGTGCGCTTCTTCGTTCCGGCGCCGAAGGGCCTCGACTTCCTGGACGAGAAGAAGACCGCGCCCGAGGCTCTGTCCAAGTACTTCGTCCTGCTCGAGACCAACCGCGGCAACATGGTCGCCGAGTTCTGGCCCGAGGTCGCGCCCAGGCACGTGCGCAACTACCTCGACCTCTGCTACACGGGCTTCTACGACGGAGTCCTGTTCCACCGCGTGTGGCCGGGTTTCATGATCCAGGGCGGCGACCCGAAGACGAAGGACGCGAAAGCCGCGTCCGAGTGGGGAACCGGCAGCGGCCCGCGCACTCTCAAGTCTGAATTCAACGCGAAGAAACACACGCGCGGCGTGCTGTCCATGGCGCGCGGCGGTGACCCGAACTCCGCCTCCTGCCAGTTCTTCGTCATGCACGCGGCCGCGCCCGATCTCGACGGGAAGTACAGCGCCTTCGGCACTCTGATCGACGGTCTCGACACGCTCGACAAGATCGTCACCGCGCCGGGCAAGACTCTCGAAACGGGCACGATCCGTCCCAACGACCCGCAGAAGATCGAGCACGCCGTCGTGCTCGTCGCGCCTTGATCCGCATTCCACCACTCAACACCACGAGAAGATCGAAACCCACGCCATGACCCACGTCGCCGCCGAAAAGAACCTCGACTTCATGAGCATCCCCGTCGCGGACCTCGCCAAGTACCGCGTCGTCCTCGAGACGAATCAGGGCAACATGGAGATCGAATTCTGGCCCGAGGACGCGCCCAACCACGTGCGCAACTTCCTCGATCTCGCCTATACGGGCTTCTACGACGGTGTGA
This sequence comes from Planctomycetota bacterium, assembly GCA_044228955.1. Taxonomy (GTDB): domain Bacteria; phylum Planctomycetota; class UBA1135; order UBA1135; genus JAEUIA01. Next base: position 19,619 of record JBGATY010000022.1, read on the forward strand.
TCTTCCACCGCGTGATCCCGGGCTTCATGATCCAGGGCGGCGATCCGACCGGAACGGGCACGGGCGACGGCAAGCGCAAGCTCAAGGCCGAGTTCAACCGTCGCAAGCACGAGCCCGGCGTCCTGTCGATGGCTCGTTCGTCGAGCCCGGATTCCGCTTCGTGCCAGTTCTTCGTGATGCACGCGCGCTCGCCGCATCTCGACGGCCAGTACTCCGCGTTCGGCAAGCTGGTGTCGGGCCTCGACGTCGTCGAGAAGATCGTGAACGTCAAGCGCAACGCGAGCGACAAGCCCAACGAGAAGCAGACGATCCTGAAGGCCAAGGTCGTCAAGGCGCCCTGACGCGCACTCTCGCGCGACCGGCAGCAGAAGACAGCCCGCTCACCCCGCAACCATCGATCGACTCATGACCACCTACGAAAACCTCTTGATCGAGACCTCCGGCGGCATCGCGACGGTCACCGTCAACCGACCCAAGGTCATGAACGCTCTCAACGCGAAGACGCTCGCCGAGATGGCGCATGCCTTCGACGCGCTCGAAGCGGCCGCCGACGTGCGCGCGATCGTCGTCACCGGCGCGGGTGAGAAGGCCTTCGTCGCGGGCGCTGACATCAACGAGTTGAAGGCGATGGCCTCGGCGATGGAAGCGAAGGACCTCGCCTTCCACGGCCAATCCGTGTTCGCGCGACTCGACCGTTCCAACAAGCCCACGGTCGCGATGATCAACGGATTCGCCCTCGGCGGCGGGTGCGAACTCGCGCTCGCCTGCACGCTGCGCACTGCCAGCAAGACGGCGCGCATGGGCCTGCCCGAAGTCTCGCTCGGCATCATTCCCGGTTATGGCGGCACGCAGCGCCTCTCGCGCATCGCTGGTCCCGGCGTCGCGCGCGAGTGGGTCCTGACGGGAGACATGTTCGGCGCCGAGGAAGCCCACCGTGTCGGGGTCGTCAACCGCGTCTTCGCGCCCGAGGAACTCAAGGAAGGCACGCTCAAGATGGTGACCTCGATCCTGTCGCGCGGCCCCGTCGCCGTGCGGCTCGCGCTCGAGACCATCCGTCGCGGCCAGAACATGAGCCAGCAGGAGGGCGAGATCATCGAGTCCGACATGTTCGGGCTCGCCTCGACCACGACCGACATGAAGGAGGGCATGGCGGCCTTCCTGGAGAAGCGTCCCGCGAAATTCACGGGCAAGTGAGAGCATCGTTCGCGCTCGTTCGTCCTAGTAACACCCTGATCGGAACATCCAGATGACCCAAGAGATCGTGATCGTCGGCGGCGCGCGCACGCCCATGGCCGAATACGTCGGTACCCCGGGCTACGGCAAGTTCAAGGACATCAGCGCGATCGACCTCGCCGCGCATGCGTCGAAAGCGGCGCTCGCGCGCGCCAAGGTGGCGGCCGAGTCGGTCGACCACGTGGTCATCGGCAATGCGCTGCAGACCTCCGTCGACGCACTCTACGGAGCGCGCCACGTGGGCTTGAAAGCCGGTTGCCCGCGCCACGCCGGCGGCCTCACCGTGAACCGATTGTGCGGTTCCGGCATCCAGTCCATCGTCAACGCCGCGCAGATGATCCAGCTCGGCGAATGCAGCACGGTGCTGGCGGGCGGCATGGAGAACATGAGCCAGGCGCCGTTCTCGGTGTACGGCACGCGTTCCGGGATCCCGTTCGGCGTGCAACCGGTCATGCAGGACAGCCTGTTCGCCGCGCTGGCGGACCCGATCGCGGGCCTGATGATGGCGCAGACCGCCGAGAAGATCGCGAAGCGCCTCGGCATCACGCGCGAAGCGCAGGACGAGTTCGCGCTGCGCAGCCACCAGCTCGGAGCCGCGGCGGTCAAGGAAGGGCGTTTCGGGGCCGAAATCGAGCCCGTGACGATCAAGGGGCGCAAGGGCGACGAAGTCGTCTCGACGGACGACCACATCAAGCCCGACACGACGCTCGAAGGCCTCGCCAAGCTGCGCGCCGCGTTCGGCAAGGACGGCACGGTCACTGCCGGCAACGCGTCGGGCATCGTGGACGGAGCTGCGGCGGTCGTGCTGACGACGGACAAGCGCGCCAAGGCCGACGGCCTGGACGTGTGGTGCAAGGTCCGCTCGTGGGCGTACGTCGGCGTCGATCCGACCGAGATGGGCATCGGCCCGGTCCCCGCGATTCGAAAGTGCCTCGAGCGCGCCGGCCTCGCCATCCATCAAGTCGATCGCATCGAGATCAACGAAGCCTTCGCGGCACAGTACCTCGGCTGCGAAAAGGAACTCGAGCTCGACCGCACGAAGTGCAACGTGAACGGGGGAGCGATCTCGCTCGGCCACCCGCTCGGCGCGTCGGGCACCCGCCTCGTGTTGACGCTCATGCACGAGCTGCGCCGCACGAAGAAGCGCTACGGCGTTGCATCCGCGTGCATCGGCGGAGGGCAAGGCATCGCCATCCTCGTCGAGAACGCGCAACTCTAAGGACACTCCGTGAACCCGCTGATCCACACCCGCGCGGACGGGAAACGCGTCGTTCGGCTCACGCCGAAGAAGCGCGTCCTGTTCCTCACGAAAGATCTCGAGCTGATCGAGCGGCAGCTTCGTCGCGAGGTCGATCTCTCGATGCGCGACGTCGACGCGACGACGCTGCTCGACGACATCAACACGGACGCGATGACGCCGGCGTGGGTGTGCTTCCGTCACAAGCCCGAGGACATCGCGCTCGACGCGTACGCCGGAATCGTGCACAAGGGCGGAGCCAAGGACGGCCAGCGTGTGTTCGCGACCCGCGCGCTGATGGACGGAGGCTTCGAAGTCATCGTCAGCGGCCAGCGCAAGGGCACGGGCAGCTCGCGTGAGACGGCTCCGCAGTGCGAGAAGTGGTCCGGCATCCACCTCGTGATCGCCGCGTCGTTCGCGCCGATCCACGAGCGCAACAACATCAACCTGGGCCAGTTGATGGGCACCTACGAACAGCTCGAGAGGCTCCAGAAGGGCCTCGAGATCCCGCTGGAGGAGTTCACCGGCAAGTACGACCCGGTCACGCGCGCGATCGTCGAAACCGGCGGCCTGTTCCCCTTCGCAGCGGCATACGAGAAGGGCACCGTTCAGGTCCCCACGCCGGCAACCGCGAAGCGATCGATGACGATGGCCGAGAAGATCCTCAGCCTGCACGTGTCGGGCGCGAAGACCCCGCACGTGTACGTGAAGCCGGGCGACGTGTGTCTCGTGAAGGTCGACGGCGGCTACAGCCACGAGTTCACGACCGCGCAAGTGCACCACTTCCTCGGCCTCGAATACGGTCGCGACTACAAGGTGCCCGCGCCGGCGAAGTTCGCCGTGTTCGAGGATCACCTGCTCTACGCCGACGGCGTGAAGCGCATGGCGCCCTTCGCGCGCGAGATCCAGACCCTGCGCGACCTGCAGAACGAGTTCCAACGCCATACCGGCGTGCGCGACTACTCGGCGAAGAACAAGATCTCGCCCGGCATCTGTCACCAGGTGGCGCGTGAGGAGTTCGTCGACCCCGGCGACTTCATCCAGGCGACCGACAGCCACACGTGCATGGGCGGCGGCAACAACGCGCTGACGTACGGTGTCGGCGCGACCGAGTACGCCGGCCTGATCCACTCGGGCATCACGTTCGTGATCGTGCCCGAGTCGATCCGCTTCGAATTGAGCGGGAAGCTGCGCGCGGAGTGCACGGCGAAAGACCTGATCCTGCACATCCTCCGGACGTACGCCGTGCGCGAGGAGACACTCGACCGCGTGATGGAATTCGGCGGGCCCGGTCTCGCATCGCTGTCGATGGACGAGCGCGCCACCTTGTGCAACATGGCGACCGAGTGCAGCGCGAAATCGGGCATCTGCGAAGCCGACGACGTCACGCTCGAGTGGCTCGCATCGCGCCGCAAGCAGTCCACGAGGGCCGAGATCCGTGCGCGTTTCGTCGCTCCCGACAAGGGCGCGGCCTATGCCGGAGGCGTGCACCCGATCGATCTCTCGACCATCGAAGCGATGGTGGCGGAACCCGGCGATCCGACCTACGGCAAGAACATCCGCGAACTCGGCGACGTGAAGATCGACATCGCCTACGCCGGCTCGTGCACAGCGGGCAAGGAACACGATCTCGACTTCTACGCGCTCGTCCTGAAGGAAGCGCTCGACGCCGGCCGCCGCGTCGCGCCGGGCGTGCGCATGTTCATCCAGTTCGGCAGCGAATCCGTGCGTGACTACGCACGCTCGCGCGGGTACTTCGACGTGTTCGAAAAGGCCGGCGTCGAGGTCATCAACCCCGGCTGCGGCGCGTGCATCGGTTGCGGCCCGGGCGTGTCCGACACGAAGGAACAGGTCACCGTCAGCGCGATCAATCGCAATTTCACCGGCCGCAGCGGGCCCGGAAAGCTCTATCTCGCCTCACCCTTGACCGTCGCGGCGAGTGCCGTCGAAGGCAAGATCGTCCGCTTCACTCCCGGCATGTTCCAATCCAAGGTGCACGCCGTTCACAAGCCCCAAGCGAAATGACCATGACCGAGTACGACATCGCAGTGATCGCCGGCGACGGCATCGGCCCCGAAGTGACGCGCGAGGCCATGAAGGTCCTCGATGCTGCGGCGGAGGTGTACGGGTTTCGGACGAAGAAGACGTACTACCCGTTCGGCACGGAGCACTGGCTGAAGACGAACGAGATCTTCCCCGAGACCGCGTTCAGCGAGGTCAAGGACAAGCGCGCCATCTATCTCGGTGCAATCGGCGATCCGCGCGCTCCAGTCGGAATGATCGAGTACGGCATCATCGCGAAGCTGCGCTTCGAGCTCGATCTGTACGTCAACTTGCGCCCGGTGCGCTGCTACGACGAGCGCCTGTGTCCGTTGAAAGGCAAGGGGCCCGCCGAAGTCGACATGGTCTTCGTGCGCGAGAACACCGAAGGCGCCTACTCCGGCACGTACGGCTACGCCCACAAGGGCCTGCCGATCGAAGTCGCGACGCAGGTCATGGTCTACACGCGCGCCGCCACCGAGCGCGTCATCCGCTACGCCTTCGAACTGGCGAGAACGCGGAACAAGAAGAAGACCGTGACGATGATCGACAAGGCGAATGCCCTGCGCGCACAGGACCTCTGGACGCGCGTCTTCGCCGAAGTCGCCAAGGAATACCCGGACATCAAGACCGAGCACGCCTACATCGACGCCGCGTGCATGTGGATGGTCAAGAACCCCGAGTGGTTCGACGTCGCCGTCACCCCGAACCTGTTCGGCGACATCATCACCGACCTCGGCGCGATGATCCAAGGCGGCATGGGCATCGCCGCGTCGGGCAACATCCACCCGGGTAAGGTCTCGCTGTTCGAACCGATCCACGGTTCTGCGCCGAAATACGCGGGGAAAAACGTCGCCTGCCCGGTCGCGGCGATCTTGGCCGCGGGAATGATGTGCGATTATCTCGGCCAGAAAAAAGCCGGTGCGGCGATCGAGAACATCATCGTCGACCTGGTGCGTTCCAAGCGCATCGTGGGCGTCAACACCGGCGATCATCCGACCGATGCGATCGGCGAGATGGTGGTGTCGGAACTGCGCAAGTCGGTGGCGGCGGTCTGACCGCACGCGGCCTGAGCGGCGGAGAGAGGCTCGAGCGCTCTCCGCCGTGCGTGCTCGGCGAATGATGCTGGACACGAGTCGGTGAGGGCACTCAACTACCTCGCGCGTGACACGCATCATCGACTCGCTGCAGGCTCCGCTCGTCGCCACGGCGCGTGAAGGAGCGTGGGCTCCGCTCTTCGTCTTCGGCGCGCACATCCTGTCGTCGCGCGTGTACGGCTGGTACGGGCCCTATCCGGACCTCGACATTCCGATGCACGTGGCCGGCGGCGTCGCGATCGCCTGGTTCTTGCACCGCGCCGCGGTCAACGCCGCGCACGCCGGTTGGCTCGCGCCCTTCCATGCCGTCACACACGTCTTGCTCGTGCTAGGTCTGGTGGGTTCGACGACGGTCCTTTGGGAATTCGCCGAGTACTTCTCCGATCGCTACCTCGGTACCCACGCGCAAGGCGGGTTGCAGGACACACTGCTCGACATGGCGCTCGGCCTGTGCGGAGGAATCGCGCTGGTCGCATTGATCTCGTGGCGAGCCCGCGCTCGTTCCGTGTCACTTCTAGAGATCGGCGCCGGTCGTTCGCGTGCGCATACGGGCTCAAAGCCCCGGAGCTGAAGCGAGCCGTGTGTCAGCGATGAATGTCGGTTGCCGAAGACGGCGCCGAGTCAGAGTCGTTGACCCCTCGCTGCTCCGTGGCGGCGGTTCGACCGTACGTGGCCTTTGGTGCGGCCTGTAGATGCCATGGGAAGGGGGGGGGGCTTCTCCGCTACCCCATCCCGCCCACGGGGATGCCGGAGAATCGCCCCAGTTTTCACTTGCCGCCGAGCAGGAATGGGGGTCTGCTTTCGGAGGCAGACAGAATTCCGTACCAGCACCAGCTCGAGAGGAGTCCCACTCGAATGTCAAGCCAGAACTGCCCCAAGGACCTCCGTGATCCGATCGGCATCGCGCGGCAGGGAGCGGTGATCGCGAAACGACTAGGGGCAAGGCTGGCGTTCGTCCTACTCGGGCTTGTGGCCGGGGCAGGAGCAGTATCAGCGCAAGGCACATGGGCCGGCCCCTGGGATTGGCCCGTGTGCATCAACCCCTGCGGATGCACGGGGGGATCAGGGGCGCACCTGACGGAAATTTCCCATGCAGCCCTGATCCCGAAGGGGCCGTACGCGGGCAAGGTGGTCTTTTGGCGCAGGAGCGTCATCCAGGCTTCAGGTCAGCCGGCAGGAACTTGCGATTCGCTCGGAGTTGCAGACTCGTGGCTTTGGGATCCGCTGGCTCCACAGGAGATCACTCGGATCACCAACACCGTCACCACGCCCTTTGTCGGCGACTTGTTCTGCACAGGGATCTCGTGGCATCCGCGAGGTGATCTGTTTGCAATGGGGGGGTTTAGGCCCGCCGTCCTACAAAATCCGCTTCGAGAGGTCTTCAGATTCCTGCCCGGTATTCTTCCAGCACCTGTCCCGAACGGTTCGACTCCGGCGTGCCCAATTGCGGGTGGGTGGCCGATGGACTGCGATCAAGCCTCATCGAGTGGCGGCATCGAGGCCTGGAACTACGTTCAAACAATGGAAGTGCGCCGCTTCTATCCGACAGTGGTAGCGCTGACAAAGCGGACCATCCAGATCGACTATAAGGAATATGACGCTCCAGGCTCACCAATTGTAGTGGCAGAGGGGACTGAGTCGCACACTGGAGGGGCCCACCTAGTTCTGGGTGGGGCTCCAGATTCTGGACAATATATCGGAAATACGCTGATTGAAGTCCTGCCGTATTCCAAGAGCGTCTGGATGCCCCCATTGCAGAGTCAGCCGATCGTCAACTTGCTGCAGCGAGAGGGCCGTTACTTGCCCGTCGAACTGGCCCCTGCAGGGTCACAGCCTTTCCAGGGATCCCTCGACAGCTATCCGCGTGCGTTCCAGATGTCGAATGGTGACATCTTGATCTGTCACGACGTTGGCACGGTTTCTACGAATCCGCCAGGCAATTACCCAGGAGACTACTGGGTGCTTCAACTCTACGGAACAAGCACTCCCCGTCAGAAGCTCTACCGCCTGTCTGTGCCTGGTGGCTACGACCGCAACTACGGAACCGGCGTGATGCTCCATCAGCTTGGAGCCCGAGATCGTGTGCTAGTATTTGGTGGTCATAACAACAGTTGCACAGATGGCGTGCCCTGTCCGTCAACAAATCAAGTTCTTGAATTCGTCCCTGGCAGTCCAGCGAGCCCCAATGGTCCTATTGTCGCAGGCGCATGGCTTCAGAAAATTGGCTTGAATTTCAATAGGTCGGACGCAAATGCAGTCGTGCTTCCGATAGGCCAAGTCCTGATCACGGGCGGATACAGCTCAAGGACAAAGACTGGACTGGTCATTGTCGACTCCCCAGTGCTTCAGCCGGAACTGTACATTCCCGAGGGCCGACCAACGCAAACAACGGTCAACGGCTTCTCTCTCACTCAATCCGCCTCGCCGATTGCATCTCCCCAGAGTCCCTACTCAACTGCCAGATTGTACCATCACGTGGCCGTGCTGCTCATGGATGGCAGCGTCTTGATCATTGGAGGTGAGGCACCGCATCCAGCCGCACAGCCTAGTTCGAGCAATGGTGAGTACTCCGCGGAACTTTATCGTCCTGACTACATGGCCAGGCCGCGCGCGACGATTGAATTGGTGCCAAGCGTCATCGACATGAATGTTGAGGCTCCCCCCACCACGAAAGTGTTCGAGGTCGAGATCGCGAATCTAAAGGAAGGATTCGAGGTGGAACGGGTCGTACTCACGCGTCCTGCTGCAACGACGCACTTCTTCGATTCCGATGAGCGCTACATCGAGCTGTCTTTCACGTCGGGGCCGGTCGTAGGTGGGGCGCAAACGCTCACAGTAGCGGCAATGGAAGACAATCTGGGGCCGCCGGGGTACTACATGTTGTGGGTGGTGACGGAGGATCAGGCAACTGGCGAGTTGGTTCCAACTCATGCGAAGTTGGTTACTTTCCGATGAAGCACCCCCGGATTCGAGTGTTCCCTGCTTCAGCCGCGCCCCCCGCGTCGCGTGTGTGTTGCAGCGATGTCGTT
>JBGATY010000230.1:0-5746 GCA_044228955.1 Planctomycetota bacterium
CGCTCGACTTGTTCGGGTCCCATCCGGCGGCGACAATCGCCGCGATGCGCACCCTCTCCCTGAAGGTCAACGGCGACGTCGTCGACACCGCGGCGCCGCCGCATTGGACGCTGCTGGAGGTGTTGCGCTATCGGCTGGGCCTGACGGGGTCGAAGCAGGGCTGCGACAAGGGCGATTGCGGGGCGTGCACGGTGCTCGTCGACGGAAAGCCGGTGTTGTCGTGCTTGATGCTCGCGGCAACCGTCGAGAAGCGCGAGATCACGACCATCGAGGGCCTCATGCCGCTGCACGCAAAGAGCGGCGGCGAGGGACCGGATCCGGTGCAGGCGGCGTTCGATCGCTGCGGCGCGTTGCAGTGCGGATTCTGTCAGCCGGGCATGATGCTCTCGGCGCGCGCGCTCTTGAACAGGAACCCGTGCCCCACGCGCGGCGAGATCCGCGAGGCGTTGTCCGGCAACCTGTGCCGCTGCACCGGGTACACGCAGATCTTCGAAGCGGTCGAGCTGGCTGTCGCGGAATCGATCGGCGTGGCGCCGGCGCCGCGCTCGTGGGAAGCGCAGCGCATGGACCCCGAGAAGGCGCGTGAGCAGGCACAGGCGGCGGCGAGGAAGCTCGCTGAAGCGCGCTCGAGGGAGCAGCGCTCGTGAGCGCACGCGACCAGCACGGCCCCGGTGCCCCGTGGGGCGACAAGACGCCGGGAACGCTCGAAAACAAGGCCTTTCAGGTCGTCGGCAAGCCGCACAGGAAGGTCGACGGACTGGCCAAGGCCACCGGTGCCGCGGTGTACACGGACGACATCGTGCTGCCCGGCATGTTGCATGCGAAGACGTTGCGCTCGCCGCACGCTCATGCGTTGGTGAAGAGAGTCGACGCTTCGAAAGCGCTCGCGTTGCCGGGCGTGCATGCCGTCATCACTGGGCAAGACATGCCGATCAAGTACGGCGTCATCCCGTGGACGCCGGACGAGAACGCGCTCGCGCTCGACAAGGTGCGCTTCATTGGCGATCCCGTCGCGGCTGTGGCAGCCGTCGACGAGGACACGGCCAACGCGGCGCTCAAGCTGATCGAGGTCGAGTACGAACTGCTGCACAGCTACTTCGATCCGAAGGAAGCGCTCGTGCGACATGAGCCTTCCGTCCACGAAGATCCGAAGACGAAGCGCGGCAACATCAGCAAGCACGTGCACCTCGCCTTCGGCGACGTCGACGCGGCGGCCAAGTCCGCGGACCTCGTGATCGAGGACGACTACTCGTTCCACGGCACGACGCACACGCCGATCGAACCGCACTGCGCGATCGGTCAGTACTCGGCCGACGGTGTCTTGACCGTGTGGAGCTCGACGCAGATCACGCACTACGTCCACCGCGCTCTGGCGCGCGTGCTCGAGCTTCAGCCGGCGAAAATCCGCGTGATTCAGCCGTGCTTGGGCGGTGCCTTCGGCGGCAAATCGGACCCCTTCAGCCTCGAATTCTGCGTCGCGAAGCTGGCCATGGTCACGCGCCGGCCGGTGAAGATGCTGTGGACGCGCGAGGAAGTGTTCTACGCGCACCGCGGCCGCCACCCGATGCAGTTGCACTACCGCACCAGCGCTTCCAAGGATGGGCGCGTGTCCGGCGTCGACGCCAAGATCCTGATCGACGGCGGCTCGTACAGCTCGTTCGGCCTGGTGACGACGTACTACGCCGGCCAGTTGCTGACCGGCCCCTACGATTTCCCGAGCTACCGTTTCGATTCGACGCGCGTCTTCACCAACAAGCCGCCGTGCGGGCCGAAGCGCGGGCATGGCTCGGTGCAGCCGCGCTTCGCGTTCGAAGTGCAGCTCGATCAGGTCGCGGAGAAACTCGGACTCGATCCGATCGAGATCCGCCGCCGGAATTTCCAGGGATCCGACACGAAGACCGTCAACGGCCAGCGCATCACGAGCAACGGCTTCATGCGCTGTCTCGACGAGGTCGAGCGCGCGAGCGCTTGGAAGACGCGCCGAGGCCAGCTGCCTCGCGGCCGCGGCCTCGGCGTCGCGGGCTCGATGTACATCTCGGGCACGAACTACCCCGTCTATCCGAACAAGATGCCGCAGGCCGGCGTGCAGCTGAAGGTCGATCGCTCGGGCCTCGTCACCGTGTTCACGGGCGGCAACGACATCGGTCAGGGCTCGAACTCCGTCGTCTGCTACATCGTCGCGGAAGAGCTCGGAATCCCGGTCGATTGCGTGCGCGTCGTCGCCGCCGACACGGATCTGTGCCCGGTCGATCTGGGTGCCTACAGCTCGCGCGTCACGTTCATGGTCGGCAATGCGACGATCGATGCCGCGCGCAAGTTGCGCCGGCTCGTCGTGTCGGCGGTGGCAGCGCATTGGAACGTCGCCGAGCAGCGCGTGCGCATGATCGAGGGCGTCGTCGTCGATCTCGAGGACGTCACGAAATCGCTTCCCTACGTCGAGGCGTTCCACCTGGCCGAGGAGAAGTTCGACACGCTCGGCTCGACCGGCTCCTACAACACGCCGACGCTCGGCGGCGACTACCGCGGCGGCACGATCGGTGCTTCGCCGGCGTACTCGTTCACCGCGCACGTCGTCGAAGTCGACGTCGACGAAGAGACCGGCCGCATCCGCATCGAGAAGGTGTGGATCGCGCACGACTGCGGACGCGCGCTCAACCCGATGCTCGTCGCGGGCCAGATGGAGGGATCGGCGTACATGGGCGCCGCCGAGGCGCTGCTCGAGCACCACGACATCAACCGCCACGGCCTGCACCAGGGACCGTCGCTGCTCGACTATCGCATCCCGACCTCGGTCGACACGCCCGAGCTCGCGGCGTTGATCGTCGAGAGCCTCGACCCCGAGGGTCCGTACGGCGCCAAGGAAGCCGGCGAAGGTCCGTTGCACCCGGTGCTGCCCGCGATCAGCAACGCGGTGTTCGACGCCGTCGGCGTGCGCTTGAAACACCTGTCGTTCACGCCGGCGCGCGTCTTGGCCGAGCTGCGGGCGGCGAAATCGACGGCGAAGCAGGCCGTTTCGGCTTCCAAGGGGCGAGGCTGATGCTGCGCCTGCCGCAATTCGAGGTGGCGACGCCGACGACCGTGCGCGAAGCGATCGAGCTGTACTCGTCGGTCGAAGGTGCGTTGATCGTCGCCGGCGGAACCGACCTCGTGCCCAACATGAAGCACGAGCTGTTCACGCCGCCGCTCGTCGTGTCGCTCGCCAACATCGCAGCGCTGCGCGGCATCACGCGCACGACCGAGGGCTGGCTCTCGATCGGCGCGATGACGACGCTCGCCGACGTGGCCGCGAGCGATCTCGTCGCGGCACAGGCTCCGGCCTTGTCCCAAGCGGCAGGACTCGTCGCCGGCCCGCAGCTGCGCACGATGGGCACGCTCGGCGGCAACGTGCTGCTCGACACGCGCTGCCAGTGGTACAACCAGACCTACTTCTGGCGCCAGGCTCTCGGCTTCTGCCTCAAGAAGGACGGCAGCAAGTGCCACGTCGTCGAAGGCGGTTCGAAGTGCGTCGCCGCCGCGAGCAACGATTCGGCGCCGGCGTTGATGACGCTCGGCGCGATCCTCGTCTTCGAGGGCAAGGCCGGCCGGCGCAGCGTTCCGATCGACGACCTGTGGCTCGCGGACGGCATCGTGAACAAGCGCCTGGAACCGGGCGAGATCCTGGTCGAAATCCGCGTGCCCCCCACCTCGACCGGACATCGCGGCGCCTACGGCAAGCTGCGCGAGCGCGGTTCGATCGACTTCCCGCTCCTCGGCGTGGCTGTCGCGCTCGACGTCGACGCGCAGGGCAGGATCGAGCGTGCCGACATGGTCGTCACCGCGCTCCAGGCCCGTCCTCTGCGCATCAAGCGCGTGGACGAAACGCTCGCCGGGCAAGGAATCGGTTCACCCGCGTTCGACGGGGCGGTCGAAGCGACCGCGGACCTCGCGCACAAGCAGTGCCATCCGATGCCGAACATCCCCGGCGACCACGAATGGCGCCGCGAGATGGTGAGGGTGTACGTGCGCCGCACGTTGCAAGCCGCCGCCGACCGTGGCGGTCCGGTTCACCACATCTAGATCTAGAGGCAGAGCAAGGGCCGGTCCACGACGAGTCGCGGACCGGCACCCCCTCACTCTCGACTACTGATCAGAATTGTCGCCCGTGATCGCAAGCGGTAGCAGCGAGCCGTTCGTCTGCGAGCACAGTTCGAAGGGCAGATCCGCGACGGCGAAGACGCCGCTGCGTTCGACGAGCACGGCGTAGAACGCCGGATCGACGATGGTCTTCTGTGAAGAGAACGCACGGTCGCCGTCGATGCGGATCCAGCCCGACTCCCACTGCGGCATTCCGGCGATCTCGTTCGCTGCGTGGTTCGTGGAGGTCTTCAGGAAGTTGTTCGAGAACGAGTTCGAGATGTCCAGCAGGTTCACGCGCTTCCAGCACTGGAACGTGTACTCCGCGGACAGCACTTCCTCGTTGTCGTTGTAGATCAGGAAGTCGAGGATCGTCGTGAAGGCCCTGCCTCCGGACAAGTTGACGAGCACGAGTTCGCTCGTGACGTCGGTCTGTTGTCCGATGAAGCGCGGGATCAGGATCTCGTCGGGCGGCTCCGAATACTCGATGCCGTCCAGGTCGCGGTGCCCGTCGTTGTCGAGGTCGGTGAAGTGGCCGTCACCGATGCCCTTGAACGCCACTGCGTTGAGCGAGTACGAGAACGAGGCGATGCCGTCCAGCGTCAGGAGCTGGCCGATCAGGTGGTCGAACACGATCGGCTTCTGGGTCGGGATGTCCTGGGCGTAGGCGTAGACGTAGCCCTGGCCCAGGCTCGGGTTGACGAACTTCGTGAGCAGCGAGACCGTGTCCTTCGCCGTCAGACGACGCGTGAAGTTGAACTCGAGACACGTCGCCGCGTCGACGAACACGAAGTGCACGTCGACCGATTCGCTCGGGTGCACGTTCGTCACCGTGAGCAACGTCCGCGCCGCGGCGCGGTTGTCGTACTCGGTGAAGAGCAACAGGCTGCCCGGTTCGCGGCGGTGACGCGGCTTGCAGCTGCACGAGTCGATTTCGCCGTTGTTGTCACTGTCCAGCGACGGGTTCTTCGCGATGTCGCACTGGTCGGGCTCGCCGTTGCCGTCGCAGTCCAACTCGCACGAGTCGGGGATCCCGTTCAAATTGCAGTCATGCGCACCCGGCTGGGCCAGGTCGCAGACGTCGGGAATCCCGTTCGCGTTGCAGTCGGGCAGGTTCTGACACTCGTCGGGCGTGCCGTCATTGTTGCAATCGACCTCGCACGCGTCGGGCGTGCCGTCCTGGTTGCAGTCGGGCTGGCACGTGTCCGGCACGCCGTTCAGGTCGCAGTCGTGCGCACCGGCCGCGATCTCGCAGCGGTCGGGGATGCCGTCGAGGTCGCAGTCCGCGGCCGGCTGGCACGAGTCGGGAATCCCGTCCGGTGTGCACGTGATCGTCGTGCCCGAGACGCCGTACAGGTCGAGGGCTCCGGCCATGATCTCGCACTTGTTCGGGATGCCGTCGTTGTCGCAGTCGGGGACCGGCTGACACGAGTCCGGGATGCCGTCCGAAGTGCACGTGATCGTCGTTCCCGCGACGCCGTAGATGTCCGGGGCGCCCGTCATGATCTCGCACTTGTTCGGAATGCCGTCGTTGTCGCAGTCAGGGACCGGCTGGCACGAGTCCGGGATGCCGTCGGGTGAGCAGGTGATCGTCGTGCCGGTGACATCGTACAGGTCGAGTGCTCCGGCCATG
>JBGATY010000231.1:0-5700 GCA_044228955.1 Planctomycetota bacterium
GTTCGCCTCTTCCGTGACCACGTACATCGCGCCGCAGGCGAGCGCCACGGACTCGACCTGTCGTCGGCTGTTCCTCGGTTTGCAGCAGCTGACCATGGTCGTCGACGGGACGAGCGGAACCTTGGTGAAGACCCTCGAGGCCTACTCGAACCCCACGAGCGCCATCTGCGTCGGCCCCAACTCGGACAGCGTCGCCATCGGCAACACGGGGGGCGCGGTCGACGTGTATCGGACGGGGACGCAGATCCTGGGGCATGCCTGCACGATTCCGGCGACGCCGACCATGATGCCGCGCAATGCCGCCTTTTCGCGCGACGGGAGCGTTCTCGTCGTCGGCTACCAATCGAACGCCGACACGCAGTCGATCGCGCTCCGCTTCTTCGACTGCGCGGGACAGACCGCCACCCAGGTCCACCAATACGCACTGCACGGCACCGGACAGTATCCGTGCATCTTCACGGACATCGTCACCTCGAACACGGGCGGCACGATCGTCGCCTCCACGTCGGGCGATCAGAACCACACCCTGCCGAGCATCCTGGTCTTTTCGCGGAACGCGACGGGCTATGAACTCACGCATTCCGCGACGCTCGCGGGGTCGGCTTACGACATCGACCTCTCGCCCGACGCGCGCCTCGTGGCCGTGGCCGGCTCGGCTTCGCATTACGCCTCGGCGACGTACACGATCGGCGTCGTGGACGCATTCGACCTGGGGGGCGACCTGAGCGTCAGCGGCGTGCCCCACGCGGGCACAAGCGTCCAGATCGAGCAGAAGTCGACGCCTGGTGCGCCGTGTCTGCTGCTGGTGTCGGACTCACTCGCTGCGACGCCGACGACCTTCGGGGGCATGGGATCGCTCTTGCTGCAGTCTCCGGTGCGACTCGCCACGACGATCGCGGACGGCGTGGGTACGGCGCACTTCGACTTCACTCTGCCGGCAGGCGCTGGGGCGTACGGTCACACCTACTACACTCAGGGGCTTACCCTGATCCAGCGCAAGTTCACCAACAGCTACGTGCCGATCACGGTCGTACCGTAAGACGCGCGGCTATCGTTCAGGGCGCGTGCTCGAGCCTCGCGAGGCAAGAGTGCGCGCCTTGTGCTTGATTCACTTCGCTTGCGAGCGCGGAGCGAGGCGTGCGCGCCAGCTCTCTGGAACGAGCTGGACGGGGTGCACGAATCCGATCTGTCCGGCACCGTTCTCGATGGTCGAAGCCGGCAGGCCGATCAGCCTTCCTTGCGCGTCGAGCGCAGCTCCGCCCGAGTTGCCGCCCGTGATCTCCGCGTCGGTCTTGATCACGACGCCGCAGTCGAGCGTCTCGAAGCCGGCCACGATGCCGCGGGTGGCGTTGATGGTCACGCGCTGGCCCTGTCCGCCCGTCGAGGGGTAGCCGACCAGGAAGAGCGCGTCGCCGATGCGCGGCTCCGCCGCGAAATCGACATCAACGGACGGCAACACGAGATCGTTGGGCAGCGCCTGGTCGAAGAAGCCGCGCTCGACGTGCAGCAAGGCGAGGTCGCGCTCGTGATCGATTTCACGAACTTCCGCGCGGAACAGCTCGAGAGCCGGGCGCCGCGACTCGAGCGTGAGCGCGACCGTGACCGAGCGCGCCCGCGCACCGCCGATGTCCGTGACGACGTGAGCGCAGGTCAGGATCCAGCCGTCGCTCGACACGATCACGCCGCTGCCCGTGGAATCGTCGATGGACAGCTCGACGACGGCGGCGAGGGCCTTCGCGAGCGGACCGTCTCCGATCGCGGGCGCGATGGCGGGGATGGCGAGGACTTCCTCGGGAGGGCGCGTGTCGAAGCGCGCGCGCAGCGCGAAGGCCGAACGACGATCGTCGCGCCAGCGATCGACGACGTCGACGAACCACGTGCCAGGCTCGAGCGCGGAGCCGTCGTCGTGGCGAACGAGGAGAGTCTCCCGGCCGTACGCGTGTTCCGCGACGCGCACGTCGTCCGCGATGGCGAGGATCGGCTGGCCGTGACGCACGAGGAGGTCGAGGTCGCTGTCCGCCTCGACGAGATCGAAGCGCAGCACAGCTGTCCCCGGCGGCACGTCGATCGTGTAGGTGCGAAAATCCCCGCTCGAAAGCTCGATCGATCCCTTCTGCGGTGTCGCCGTCGTGAGCACGCCGTCGACGCGTGCGCGCGTGATCGCGGCCTGGATCGTGAAGCGCAGCGGCAGTCGCTCCCCATCGGGTGCGCGCGGCAGGACGTCGGAGGGCCATTCGACCCGCGCGTGGCAACGTTCTTTTCCGATGCGCGGCGTCGTGAAGCGGTCGTACACGACCGTCGCCTCGCCGAGGTCGGACTCGACGCGAAAGTCCATGACCTCGTTCTCGACGTCGATCGGTTCGCCAAGGCTCGTCTCGAGATCGAGCTCGACGCGACTGGAAACGAGCTTCCAGCGCAGGCTCACGGCGTCGGCGGGTACGTCGACGAAGAACTCCGCGAAGGTGGCGCGCTCCGTGTCGAGGGTGACTGCGACGATCGCGTCGGGCGCGATCTCCCTGCCACGTGCCGCATCGCGGGCACCCGCGGGTCCGCACCCCGCGGCGAGCAGGCCGAGAACCAGTGCCGCAGAGGTGCCGGCGAGCCCGCCTGCCCCGTTCACTGCGGCTTCGCTTCCGATTTCCACCAGTCCCCGGCGGCGACTTGCGCGATGCCTTCCTTGTAGGAACGGGGACTCCAGCCGAGCTCGAACACGGCGTTGGAAATGTCGTGCTCGTGGTGCAGGTTGAAGTACGCCGACGCGCGCCGGTCCTCGGTGACGTCGGTGAAGAGCCCCTTCACGAAGATGAAGCGATCTGCCCACTTCTTCGGGATGTTGCGGCGCTTCACGCCCCCGTGCGCGGCTCTGATCGTGAGATCGAGGAACTCGTTGTAGGGGATTCCAGCCGGACCGGCGAGCTCGTACACGCAGTCGACGGCGCGATCGAAGTGGAAGAAGCGCAGCACTGCGTCGACGACGTCCTCGACATGGACGGGGTTGATCTTCGACAGCCCATCGTGCGGGACCCAGATCGAGCCGGACTTGCGCGCGCAATTGCGCAGGAATGGGGCGGTGAGCCGGTAGTCGCCGATTCCGTACACGAGCGTCGGACGGAACGAGGCCCAGGCGAGGCCCGAACCGCGGATGAGTTTCTCTTGCACGCGCTTGCTGTCGCGGTAGTAGCTGTACACCGGCGCTCCGATGACGGCGGAGCTGATCACCCACAATCGGAAGCCGGGATTCGCGGCGCGCTTCGCCTCCGCGAGCAGCGCCTCCGTGCCTCCGATGTTGACGGCGCGCATCTCGCTCTCGGTGAAGTGGTCGTGCGCGCTCGCGATGTGCAGCAGCAGGTCGACGCCTTCGAGGAAGTGCTCCAGCGACTTCGCGTCGGTCAGGTCGCCGACGTGGATCTCGCACTTCGTGCCGGGGGGATGCACGACGGCGCTCTCGCGGCCGGGTCGGACGAGGACCCGTACCTGGTGGCCGGCGGCAGCCATGCCGCGGACCATGTAGCCGCCGATGAACCCGGTGGCGCCTGTGATTGCGATGCGCATCGTGGAATCGAGCGCAGCAAGATAGCGTCCCGGCCTACTTTCCGCTCGTGCTCGGATCGACGAGTTCCACGCCGAGGCGGTCGGCCGCGACGGTGAATCCCTCGGGCAGGCCCGACAGGAAGCGCTCGACGCTGGCGCGGAAGGCCCGCGCGCCCGGGCGCGCCGACGCCGGCAGTTCCTCGACGAATTCCGGCCGAATCGACCAGCGCAGGATGTCCGTCTGATACCCGCTCATCGACGACCTCGGGGCGCGGAACTCGATCACGGGTCGATCGTCGCGCATGGGCTCGACGTCGGAGCACAGATCGCGCAGGTCGCGGTCCGAAGCGACCTGCAAGGCCGCCACGTCGAGCCCGCTCGCCACGCCGATCGGCGCATCGTGCGCGAGCATCCTGCTCGGCAGGGGCAGGGACGCGAGTCCGGCTTCGGCAGGCGGGATCGCCCCTGAGCCCACCAGGACGAGATCGTAGGCCGACAGCCAGGCGGTGACGTGCTCGAACGCCGCGCACCACGTCGCGAGGATCGTCTTCACGTCGCGCGTCGACAGTTCGTAGAGCGGCAGCCACTGCGAGGCGATGCCGCCGGGATTCAAGCACGCGCGCATGTGACGGAAGTGCTCGAGCGTGTACAGATCGCTCGATCCGCGCGTCCACGGGTGCACGGGATCGCTCGTGACGAGGTCGAAGCGCTCGCTCGTCGTCGCGAGGAAGTGGCGTCCGTCGCGGATCGAGAGCCGTGTCCGCGGATCGTCGAGCACGGCCCCGTTCCAAGGCGCGAACGTGCGCGCTGCGATCGACACGGCCTGCGAAATCTCCACGATTTCCAGCGACTTCAACGTGTCGACGTCGAGGAGCGATCCGGACGTCATCCCGGTTCCAAGACCGATGACGAGCGCACGCTCGACGCGCCCGTGCAGCAGCGCCGGCACGTGGCCGAGCAGGTACTGCAGCCGCACGTCCACGATCGCGGTCGACGCCTCGCTCTTGCCGTTCACGCGCAGGCTGCGCACCGTCGTGCCGCGCGCCGTCCGCGTGTCCTCGACGAGGGCGCTCGTATGGGCGTCGTGCGCGAACTCGACGACCGTTCGCGCTCCCACTCTCTCGACGGGATGGAGGACGAACCACCCCACGATCGAGGCTCCGACGAGCGCCACGGCCACGCTGCTCGCGCGCCGCGGCGAGGCGCACAGCGCCGCGACGAGGGTGAGCGCGATGGCGATGGCGACGCCGAGGCGCGGACCGACGGTGGGCAGCAAGACGAAGGCTGCCGTGAGGCTGCCGACGAGAGCGCCGGCCGTGTTCCAGGCGTAGACACGGGCCAGTGTCCGCTCTCGACTCTCTTCGACACGCAGCGCCACGAGGCTCGCGGCCGTCGACGGCAACGCGATGCCGAACGCCACCGCCGGTGGCAGCAGCGCGAGCCCGGCGAACAGGGCGTGACCCGCCCACGCCTTCCACACGGACGCGCCGGTCACGACGCGGTTCTCGAGTCCTCCGAACAAGTCGTTCTCGCCGAGCTGGTAGCGCAGGGCGAGCAGCCCCGCGAGGGCCAGGAAGGGCAGGCACAGGCCAGCGAAGAACACGGCGTCCCGACTCTTGCCGGCGCGTTCGGGCGCGGCACTCGAGGGCGGCGCGGTGCGCGTGCGGGGCTCCGTCAATTGCCGTGCTCCCACGCCGATCCCGAGCAGGAAGACGAACGTGACGATCGAGAAGGCGTAGACGGAGGCGCCAGTGACGGTGACGAGCAGGCGCAGCAGGAGCACTTCGAGCGCGAGCGCGGCGGCGCCGAACAGGAAGGCCGACCACAGGAGGGGCTCGCGCCATGCGGGGGGGGGCGACGGCGCGCGAACGGCCGGCGACGCCGTGCGTTGTGTCGGTTCCGCGAGGATGCGCCACGCCAGCACCGCGGCGAGGACGTCGATCGCGGCGGCCGGCTGACCGGCGGCGTTGAGCGCCTCGCCCTCGCAGGTGAGGCTGTAGGCGAGCTCGGGCGAGTCGCCCGAGGCCCGGGCCTCGTTCTCGGTGCTCAACGTCTGGGACCTGTTCGCCCGCCTGCGCCTCCCCTTCTCGCTGCTCCAGACCGTGCTGATGCTGCCGATCGGCGCCCTCGTCGTCGTCCTCTTCCGCAACGTGATCGGCGTGCCGACCT
>JBGATY010000232.1:0-5655 GCA_044228955.1 Planctomycetota bacterium
CCGAAAGTCGACGCCGCCGTGGCGGCGTGCCGGGCGAACCGCGATTCGCTGGTGAAGATCGCTCCCGCAGGGATGGAGAACTGCGTGCTCGCCGCGCTCGAACCAGGCGTCGGCACGCGCTTCGGAGAGGATGTCTGATGGACGAACACGTCTTGCACACCTACGCCCGCGCCGAGGAGGTCTTCGTCGCCGGCCATGGCGCCGAACTCGTCGATGCGAGCGGCAAGAAGTACCTGGATTTCCTGGGCGGAATCGCCGTCTCCGCGCTCGGCCACGCGCACCCGAAGCTGACCGAGGCGCTGCGTGACCAGGCCGGGAAGATACTGCACGTCTCCAACCTGTACCGCCACCCGTACACGGAGGACGTCGCGGCACGGATCGCGCGCTTGTCGGGCCTCGAGGCCGTGTTCTTCTCGAACAGCGGCGCGGAGGCGAACGAGTGCGCTCTCAAACTCGCGCGCAAGCACCAGCGCGTCGCCGGCCATGCCGAGCGCACGAGCTTCGTCGCGGTCGAGGGCGGCTTCCACGGGCGCACGCTGGGTGCGCTGTCCATCACCCACTCCACGAAGTACCGGTCCCATTTCGAGCCCCTGATCCCCGGCTGTTCGTGGGTGCCGGCGAACGACGTGGCTGCTCTCGAGGCGAAGTTGCGCCGCGAGAAGCCGGCCGCGCTCGTGCTCGAGCCCATCCAGGGCGAAGCCGGCGTGCGCGAGCTCGACGTCGAATACCTGCGCGCCGCCCGGCGCGTTTGCGACGAAACGGAGACGCTGCTCGTCCACGACGAAGTCCAGGCCGGCTCCGGCCGCACGGGCACGTTCCTCTCCGGCGACCACGCCGGCGTGAAGCCCGACATCGCCACGCTCGCGAAGCCGATCGCCGCGGGCCTGCCCATGGGCGTGTGCGTCGTCTCGAAGAAGCTCGCCGACACGTTCCAGCCGGGCGATCACGGTTCGACCTTCGCCGGCGGCCCGTTCGTGTGCCGCGCCGCCCAGGTTTTTCTAAGCGAACTCGAGGAGGGCGGCCTGATGGGCAAGGTGCGCGAGCGCGGCACGCAGCTTCGCGCCGGACTCGAGGGTCTGCAGCGCGAGTTGCCTGTGATCGTCGAGTTGCGCGGCCGCGGCCTGATCCAGGGCGTGCGCCTCGCGCGCGAGGCCGAAGCGGTGCAGCGCGAGCTCTACCGCGCCGGATTGATCACGAACCGGACCGGCGGAGACGTCATCCGGCTGCTCCCGCCGTACGTCATCACGCCGACGCAGATCGCGCGCGGCCTCGACATCCTGCGCGAGGTGTTGCGCACCGTCTGACTCCCCCAAGTATCTCCGAGAGTTTCTCTCGAATGAGCGCGACGAAATCGCGTATTGCATTCGACGACGGCGGACGCTCGGGGACGGAAAAGGTCTTCGACATCCGCCGTGCGTCGTTTCTCACATACCCAATCGACGGGCCGCGAGGCCCCTGACAGCCATGACTACCACCACCTTCGGCACGCTTCCGTGCAAAGACCTGCTCTCCGTCGCGCAACTGGCCGCCGGTGACGTCGAAACGATCTTCGAGACCGCTTCCACTCTCAAGGCGGATCGCAGCGCGTTCACGAACGTCCTCGCGAACAAGCGCCTCGGGATGATCTTCGAGAAGGACTCGCTGCGCACGCGCTTCACGTTCGACGTCGGCATGCAGGACCTCGGCGGCAGCGCCGTGTTCATGGATCACCGCGACGTCAAGCTCGGCTCGCGCGAGTCGCTGAAGGACATGGCGAAGAACCTCGAGCGCTGGGTCCACGGCATCGTGGCGCGCACGTACAAGCACAGGGCACTCGAAGAACTGGCCGCGAACTGCAACATCCCGGTCATCAACGGGCTGTCGGACTACCTGCATCCCTGCCAGGGTCTGGCGGACGTCTTCACGCTCACTGAGCGTTGGGGCTCCGTCAAGAACAAGAAGCTCGTGTACGTCGGCGACGGCAACAACACCTGCCACTCGCTCGTGCACACTTGCGCCCTGCTCGGCGCGCACATCACCGTCTGCACGCCGGAGGGCTTCGAGCCCAACTCGCGCGTGATCTCGGAAGGGATGTTGATGGCCCGCGAGTCCGGCAGCGACATCGTCATCTCGAACGACCCCGAGAAGTCGGTCTCCGGCGCCGACGCCGTGTACACGGACGTGTGGGCGTCGATGGGTCAGGAGGACGAAATCGAGGAACGCGCCGCGCTGTTCGAGAACTACCGCGTCGACGAGGAGCTGATGGCGCTCGCCCGGCCCGATGCGTTCTTCATGCACTGCTTGCCCGCTCACCGCGGGCAGGAAGTCACTTCGCCCGTCATCGACGGCCCGAATTCGATCGTGTACGACATCGCCGAGAATCGCCTGCACGTGCAGAAGGCCGTGCTCGCGCTCCTCATGCAGGATCGTTGAGACGAGGGCCAGTCATGATCCGCAAGATCGAGGATTTCCTCGCCGAGCACGCTGGCGAAGTCGAACGCACGAAGAAGGTGCTCGCGCACCTGACCGACGCATCGCTCTCCCAGCAGGTCGCGCCCAAGGGACGCACACTCGGGTTCCTGGCCTGGCACCTGGTGACGACGATCGGGGAACTCGCCGGCTCGGCCGGTCTGTCCGTCAAGGCTCCCAAGGAGGATGCTCCCGTGCCGCAGTCGGCCCGGGTGATCGCCGACGCCTACGCCACGGCAGCGGCGTCGGTGGCTCCTGCGGTACGAGCCGCCTGGAAGGATGCACAACTCGAGGAGAAGATCCCGATGTACGGCGAACAGTGGCCGCGTCGGCAAGTGCTGTTGTGCCTCCTGATGCACGAAGCACACCACCGCGGACAGATGACGATCCTGATGCGCCAGGCCGGCCTCAAGGTCCCGGGCATCTACGGCCCGGCCTTCGAGGAATGGGCCGAGATGGGCATGCAACCGCAGGCCTGACACGAACGATTCACGCACGACAAGAGAAGAAGAGGAACGAACAACATGGCTGACAAGGTAGTGCTCGCCTATTCGGGCGGACTGGACACGTCGATCATCATCCCGTGGCTCAAGGAGAACTACTCCCTGGAAGTGCACGCTGTGTGCGGCGACGTGGGACAAGGCGACGAGGAACTGGCCGGTCTGGAAGCGAAGGCCAAGCGGACCGGCGCGCGCTCCTGCAAGGTCGTCGACCAGAAGCGCGAGTTCCTCGTCGACTACGTGTGGCCCAACTTGCGCGCGATGAGCGTGTACGAAGGCCGTTACCTGCTCGGCACGAGCATGGCGCGGCCGATCCTGGCCAAGGCCCAGGTCGAATATGCGCGTGAAATCGGCGCGAAGTACGTCGCGCACGGCTGCACGGGCAAGGGCAACGACCAGGTGCGCTTCGAGCTCACGTATTCGGCGCTCGCGCCCGATCTCGAGATCATCGCGCCGTGGCGCGAGTGGTCGATCCGTTCACGCGAGGACGCGATCGACTACGCCGAGGCGCGCAAGATCCCGATCACCGCGTCGCGGACCAAGATCTACTCGCGCGACCGCAACCTGTGGCACATCAGCCACGAGGGCGGCGCGCTCGAGAGCCCCGCGAATCCGCCGCCGGACGACGTGTGGGTGCTCACGGTGAACCCGGAGCAGGCGCCCAATACGCCGCAGATCGTCACCATCGGCTACGAGAAGGGAGTGCCCGTCTCCGTCGACGGCAAGCGCATGGTTCCCGAGGCGCTCGTCGCGCACCTGAACGCGATCGGCGGCCGTCACGGCGTCGGTCGCGTCGACATCACCGAGAATCGACTGGTCGGCATGAAGTCGCGCGGCGTGTACGAGACACCCGGCGGCACGATCGTGCTCGAGGGACTGCGTACGTTGCGCTCGCTGACGCTCGATCGCGACACGATGCGCCAATGCGAGAAGCTGATGCCCGAGTACTGCGACATCGTGTACACGGGGCGCTGGTTCGCGCCGCTGCGGGAAGCGCTCGACGCTTTCTTCACCAAGGCGACCGAGACGGTCACCGGTGAGGTGAAGGTCAAGCTGTACAAGGGCAGCGCGACGGCGATCGCGGCGACGAGTCCCTTCTCGCTCTACAGCGAGAAGCTCGCCACGTTCGGCCACAGCGCCAGCTTCGATCACGCCGATTCGAAGGGCTTCGTGAAGCTGTACGGCCTGCCCGGCATGGTCGCGGCGAGCGTGCGGCGCGCGAACGCGGCGAAGCCCGCGAAGAAGCCCGCAAAGGTGCCCGCGACGTCGGGCAAGGCACGCTCGTGACGAAACTCTGGGGCGGCCGTTTCGAGGGCGCCATCGATCCGCGCTTCGACGCGTTCCATCGCAGCCTGCCGTTCGATCGGCGACTCGTCGTCGAGGACATCGTCGGCAGTGCCGCGTGGGCGCGTGCTCTCGGCAAGGCCGGCGTGCTGTCGGCCGCCGAAACCCGCTCCATCGTCGCGGCGCTGGCGGAGATCGAGGTCGAAGTCGTCACGGATCCTTCGCTCCTCGAGCGTTCTCCCGCCGAGGACGTGCACGCCTTCGTCGAGTCCAGCCTGGCGACGAAAGTCGGTGATCTCGCGAAGAAGCTCCACACCGGCCGCTCGCGCAACGACCAGGTCGCGACCGATCTGCGCCTGTGGATGAAGCACGCCGCACGCGACGTCGAACGCGCGCTCGTCGACCTGTGCAGCGCGCTCGTCGCGCTCGCCGAACCGAACGCGAGCCTGCCGATGCCCGGCTACACGCACCTGCAACGCGCCCAGGCGATCACGGTCGGGCATGCCTTGCTCGCCTACGTCGAGATGTTCGCGCGCGACCGCTCGCGCATCCTGGATTGCGTCGATCGCTTCGACGCGTGCCCGCTCGGCAGCGGCGCGCTGGCCGGCACGGCGTACGAGATCGATCGCGAGGAACTCGCGCGCGACCTCCATTTCGCGCGCGCGACTCGCAATAGCCTCGACTCGGTGAGCGATCGCGACCACGTCGCCGAGCTCATGTTCGCGTGCTCGCTCGCCTGCGTGCACCTGTCGCGCCTCGCCGAGGACTGGATCTTCTTCGCGTCGAACGAGGCCGGCTTCCTCGAGCTCTCCGACGCCGTCGCGACCGGTTCGTCGCTCATGCCGCAGAAGAAGAACCCCGACAGCCTCGAACTCCTGCGTGGCAAGTCCGGCCGTTCGATCGGTGCGCTCACGGGTTTCCTCGTGACCCTGAAGGGGCTGCCGCTCGCCTACGACAAGGATCTGCAGGAGGACAAGGAAGCCCTGTTCGACGCGGTCGACACGGCACGCGGATCGCTCGAGATCGCCGCGATCGTCGTGCGCAACGCGCGCTTTCGCGCCGACCGCTGTCGCTCGCAGGCTTCGCGTGGCTACTTGAACGCGACCGACCTCGCCGACCTGCTCGTAGAGCACGGCGTGTCGTTCCGCGACGCCCACGAGAAAGCAGGCGCTGCCGTGCGCGCCGGTCTCGAGCGTGGCGTCGAGCTCGAGGAACTCGGCGATGCCGAGGTGACGCACGAGCCGCTCATGCATGGTGAGCCTCGCGTAGGTCACCTCCCGGACCAGATGGGAGCGGAAGGCCCACTCGTGCCCGTCGAACACGAGGACGTCCTTCTGAGCGAGAGACGACACCGCCTGCGACACGTCGCGCACGTCGCGCATGGCCGACGCCATCTGGTTCACGACATCCAGTCGACCTGATG
>JBGATY010000233.1:0-5576 GCA_044228955.1 Planctomycetota bacterium
AACGACGGCTGCCCGAGCGATCCGCTCAAGACGGCTCCAGGCCATTGCGGCTGCGGTGTCGTCGAGACGGACGGCGATCTCGACGGCGTCGCCGACTGCGTCGACAACTGCGACACGGTCGCCAACGCCGGCCAGGCCGACGTCGACATGGACGGCGTGGGCGATGCCTGCGACAACTGCCCGCAGGTCGCGAACGCGGCCCAGGGCGACTGCAACGGCGACCAGCAGGGCGACGCCTGCGAGATCGCGAACGGCGTCCCGGACTGCAACGGCAACGGCGTTCCCGACACGTGCGACATCGCGGCTCTGACGAGCGGCGACCTCAACAACAACACGGTCCCGGACGAGTGCGAGACGAACGGCGGCACGCCGTACTGCTTCGGCTACTCGGGCTGCCCGTGCGGCAACGACGCGGCTCCGGGCTCGAACCAGGGTTGCGCGAACTCGACGGGCCAGGGCGCGCTGCTCCTCGGCTCGGGCGTGTCCTCGCTCGGCGCGGACAGCCTCGTGCTGACCGTGTCGAACCTCCCGATCCCGGGTGGCGGTGGTCCGGGCTATGCGCTGTTCTTCCAGGGCGACGCGCAGACGAACGTGCCGTTCCAGGACGGCCGCCGTTGCGTGGCCGGCTCGCAGGTCCGCCTAGGCACGCTGTCGGGCACCACGGGAACGCTGAGCTACCCGCAAGTCGGCGGTCTGCCGATCAGCACGGTCGCCTCGATCAGCGGTCCGGGTGCGCGCTTCTACCAGGTCTGGTACCGCAACAACCTGGGCCCGTGCCACACGGGTTCGAACGTGTCGAACGGGCTGGCCGTGATCTGGGCCCCGTGACATGGACGGACCTGTCAACCCCCGTTGACGGGTTCGTTCGCTGCATGGGGTTCGCGGCTCGGCCCGCCGCGGCGGAACGGCCCTCGACTGCATTTCGTCGGGCTGGGCGCGCGCCCGGCGCCGCGCTGGACCCGGCGGCCGGACGCCGATCGGCGGCGACCGCGCCCGCGCGCTACAGACCCGCGAGGATCTGCGGCATCATCGCCTGCGCCTCGAGCAGGCACGTCTCGAACGCCGGCAGCGCCCAGTTGTCCTGGTTCACGAAGAACACGGCGTCGCGGTAGGGTCGCTGCAATTGCGCCGGCACCCCGTCCACCAGGAACCGCGGACGCGCGATCGGCATCGAGTGGCCCCAGCGCGTCATCCGCACGGCGCGCACCTGCTCGCGCTTCACGCCCAGGATCGAGAGGACGCGCTGCAGGTGCGGAGCGAGGCGCTGCGCGTTGAGCTCGAACGCCGACTCGGCGAGCAGCGGGAAGACCGCCGTGCTGATCGGCATCGGCCAGTAGATCGTCAGCACGCTGCGCGGTTGCCCCGCGCCGTGCACGTAGTGACCCGCGATGAGATCGATCGGGCGCGGCTCCGCCTCGATCTGCGCGTCCGTCAGCGGGAACTGGCCGTCACCGAGCAGGAACAGGTCGTAGAAGTCCAAGGCGATCGGCGCCTCGAGCAGCACGTTCGCGACGAGGTACGGATGCGTGTAGACCTGCTGCATCGCGTCGTGCTTGGGCGTGTCCTTCCACTGGATGTCCTTGATCACGTGCTTGGCGATGTGCTTCGAGCAGCACATCACCGCCCGCTTCGCGCGCAGCGTCCGGAACCCGCCCGTAGGCGCGCGATACGTCACCAGCGCGCGACCGTCCGCATCGACGTCGACCTGCACGACGTGCGTCGCGGGCCTCAAGCGGTCGATGTGCCCCGCGGCCGCGTACTGCTGCACGAGCCGCTGCCACAGGACGTCCGTGACCCACGCGTTGCCGCCCGGACAGACCCAGCGCCCGTACTCCTCGGCCGCGAGGAAGTTCCAGGCCGCCGCGGCCGAGATCGACTCCCAGCCCGCGTCGAACGACGAGTAGCAGTAGCCCTGGATGCCGGCAGCGAGCAGTCGCGGCACGGGAGCTCCCAGGCGCGACTCGAGGTCCTCCTTCAGCGATCGCTCGTCGAGCGCGAGGATCCAGGCGTTGTCGCGGCCCTCGACGAGCGGGATGTCGGGGTACTGCTCGACGTGGTGCTGGACGAGGCGCGCGTAGCGCTCGAACGCGTCGCGGTCCTCGGGCGACAGCCCGGCACCGGTCCAGAAGTCCTCGTGCACGACGCCGGCGATCTCGACCGGATCCTCGCCGCCCGGGCTCAGACGCTGCACGCGATCGAGGCCGAGGTCCTTGTACAGGCGATCGAGCCACGAACCCTCGTCGGGCGCGATGAAGTACGCGCCGCCCATCGAATAGCGCGTGCCGCGCCACTCCTCGCCCTTCGACACGCCGCCGAAGCGGTCCTGCAGTTCGAAGACGACGGGCGCACGATCGCGCAGCAGGTAGGCGAGGCCGAGGCCCGACAATCCGCCGCCGACGATCGCGATGTCGACCTCCTCGTCGGGCGGCGGTGGCGCGCCGCCGGGGAAGTCCGTCTCGGGATGGTGGAACGGGATCGCCGCGAAGCCCCACTCGTCGCCGAACCATCCGGGCGAGAACGGGAAGCCGGCGAGTTCGACGACCTCGGGCGCGTCCGCGATCGGAATGCTGGGCCGCGAGCGCGCGATCGCGCCGATCCCGGGCGGCAGATCGGGAGCGGGTGGCTGCGCGGGCAGAAATCGCCGCGCGAAGGCCGCGTGCGCGGGGCGGCGCGAGAGACCGAGGAGGAACGCCGCGAGGCCGGCGTTGCGGAGGAGTTCGCGGCGGGTGCTCATGGCGTCTTCGTCGATCGCGGCCCGCGCTTCGCGGCCGGTCCACGGACAGCTTACGACCGATCGCGCTCGCGCGGTCGGTCGCGATCGCGGCGCGACCGACGCGCTGCCCGGGGGGCGTCCTGCGGAGCCGGGGCGACCCGCGTCGTTTCCGGCGCGGCCGATTCCCAGCGTTTCTCCGGCGACGCGTGCGCGCCCGCGCTCGTATCGTGGTCCCATGAGCGAGCTGCCTCCCTGCCCGAAGTGCGCGTCGACCTTCACGTGGCTCGACCGCGACCTCTACACCTGCCCGGAGTGCGCGCACGAATGGCGCGACGCGGCGGACGCTCCGGCCGAGACGGCGAGCGAGGGACCGCGCGTGGTCAAGGACGCCAACGGCAACGTGCTGCAGGACGGCGACACGGTCACGGTGGTCAAGGACCTCAAGGTGCGCGGCTCGTCGTCGGTCGTGAAGGTCGGCACGAAGGTGCGCAACATCCGCATCGTCGAGGGCGACCACGACATCGACTGCAAGATCGAAGGAATCGGTGCGATGCAGCTGAAGTCGGGGTTCGTGCGCAAGGTGACCTGAACCACGCTGGGGGCGGCGCACCCGCTCCACGCAGTTCTCCACAGGCGCTGGAAGTACGAACGATTCGCCTGCGCACTTCGTTCTTGACGGATCTGCGAACTCCCGACCTACTTGCCCTGCCGCTAGGCCCCGTGCCCACGAAACGTGGGGAGGCCCAGGCCTTCTCATTTCGTCCAGCCACGCTCCTACCCCACGCGCTGGGATCCGGCGCCCTTCAAGATGACGCTCGCAGGGGAACGCTTGCGCCGCCTCGACGCGGCGGTGAAGGAATTCCTGGCGCAAGCGGCACTGGGGAAGCCTCCCGAACTGGAGAGTTTCCTCGCTCGCCATGAGGACGTGCGCTCGGCGCTCGAACCGCTCGTGCGCGGCTACATGCAAGTCAGTACGGAACCGAGCGTCGGGGGAACCCCGCCTCGCAACGAGTTCCTCCCGCTCAGAGTCGGCCAGCGGATTGGACGCTATGAGCTGCTCGAAGAGGTCGGCCGGGGCGGCATGGGGGTCGTGTGGAAGGCCAAGGACGATGCCCTCGACGCGGTCGTCGCGCTCAAGTTCCTGCCGGGGGTGCTCGCCAGCGACCCACTGGCGCTACGCGCGCTGCGCGAGGAAGCGCGGGTCCTGCTCTCGCTGACACACCTGCACATCGTCCGACTGAGAACGCTCGAAGCCGAGGGTTCGTATGCGTTCCTGGTGATGGAGTACCTGGCCGGGCCGACACTCCTGCAGTTCATCCATGAGCGCACCCTGGCGACAGGGAAGGGGCTTTCGGCGCGCGAGGCGCTGTGGGTGATCGAGCAAGTAGGCCAGGCACTGGATTTCGCCCACCGGGAAGGCGTCACGCACCGCGACCTGAAACCAGCCAACCTCATGTTGGATCGCCCACACACGGGCGTCCTCGAGGGACCGAGTCCGCGCGTCAAGCTCACCGACTTCGGCTTGGCTTTCGTCGCGAACTCGACCGTCTCGCAGAAGACCGGCTACCGCCCGAGCGGAACGCTCCCCTTCATGGCGCCTGAGGTGCTGATGGGCGGCAAGCCCACGAGGCGAGCGGACATCTACAGTCTGGCGGCCACGGTGCACGCCTTGATCCGCGGCGAGCCGCCGTTCGCGACGGGTGATGTGGTCACACAGATCCTCCATCGAGAAGCACCGCCGCTCGCGAGCGGCGATCGATCTCTCGATGCGGCGGTGGCCGCAGGCCTGTCCAAGTCGCCATCGGAGCGTCCCGTGGACGTACCGCGGTTCTTGGCGCTTGCGCGTGGGGAGATCAGCGCATCCCAGGCAACCGTCGACACCGAGGATCTGGGCGAGTCCTCTGCGCCTCGCAGGCACAGGCGCAGAATCGCGGCCGGAATCGGTGCGGCAGTGGCACTGACCGCGGCCGGAGGCTGGTGGTCGTTGCATTCCCAGGACGATGCGCGAGCCGAGTCTCCGGCGCTGGCTGCGATCAGCGGGATCCCCGCACCAAAGCCGGTCCGCATCGAGCTCGACGAGCCGGCGGTACTGCCCGGCGGCACCGTCTTCGTGCGCGAGGAGGAGTTCGAAATCGCGGGCCACGTCGAGGGGGATCGCAGTACCGATATCGTCGACGTGGACCTGGACTCCCAGGTCCACCCCCACCGGATCGATGCCTCGGGGCGATTCACCGCCAAACACCATCTGGTTGGCGAGCGCACGGAGGTCCGGCTGAGTCTGCCGGGGGGAGATCACTCTCTCGCTTTCTGGATCGTGCGCGATGCCGTCGATCCGCTGATCGAGATCGTGGATCCCACGGATGGCCTGCGCACGAATTCGCGTGCGCTGCGGCTGGCCGTCGTGGCGACCGATGCGCACCTGACCCAAGTCGTCGTCGGAGAGCGCGTCTTCGCGCGTGCGATCGACGGCACCTGGTTGCTGAACGGGCAGCCCTCGGACGGCTCCTGGACGGCGTTCGACAACGACCAGGCGACGCGCATCGAGATTGGCGCGATGGACTTCCAAGAGGAAGGCGAGCATGCCGTGTCGGTGACCGCGCAGGATCGCGCGGGAAACACGAGCAGGGCAACCGTACGAGTCGTGGTGGACACGGTCCCTCCGGCCGTGAACACGGTCGTAGCGCGCAAACACGGATCGTCCAAGGAGAACACGCCGCTCGCCCCGGGCTCCGACATCGAAATCGAGCTCGGCTTCGACGAGGACGCTGTGCATTGGATCGGCGTGTCCGTGCGAGAGTCGGTGGCCAACGCGGTGCTGCACGGCAACAGGCTGCATCCGGACAAACGCGTGTTCGTCGAACTC
>JBGATY010000234.1:0-5545 GCA_044228955.1 Planctomycetota bacterium
CTGCCTGGGCGAGCGCGCTCGCGACGCCGCTCGTCCCGGTGCGCACTCGCACTCGCGTGAGCGCGCCCGCAACCTGCCAGTGCGGCGCGCGCGCCGTGGCGAACGTCTCCCCTGCCGCCGAGGTCGAACGCCCTGCGAACTCGAGGAGGATGCGCTCAGGCAACGTGCTCGTGTACGGCGGCGGACCGGTAAACCGCGCGCGCGGCACGTCGACGTCGAGCACCAGGTTCGGATCGGTGGTCGGTCCCGAGATAACGGCGCGGATCGTGCCCAGCGTGGAAGCGTTGATGGCTGCTCCGGCGTCATTGGCCACGCCGAATCGCACCTGAATCGTCTCTCCCGGATCGATCGTGCCGTCGGCGTTGCTTCCTGCTCCCTCGACGAAGTCCTGGATGGTGAGGTTCAAGCCCGTGGCGAAGGCGTCGACGAACGGATCGTGAGGCAGGTCGATCGTGTCGAGCAGCGGGTGCTGGTGCACTTCGAGTTCGCCGAACACTCCACCCTGGGCCGCGTGACACTGCGTGCAGAACGAATCGTCGGCTTGCGGCGGCATTTCCTGGCCGTTGATGCGGATCGTGCGCGTGTAGTCGGTCGTGTCGTGGCAGCCGTTGCACGCGCGTCGCGACGGTTGTGCGAACGCGATCCCGCCTTGAGCGGGCGCACCGAGCGGACCCGGGCCGTCGGGATCACCATGACATGCCGCGCAGCTCGTCATGCCCATGTGCAGCGCGTCGTCCTTCTTCTTGTCCACGGCGGAGAGCGCGTTGTAGCCCTGCGCGTGCGGCAGCGGGATCGACCGGTTCGGCCACGCCGGAAAGCGCAGGTTCGAGTAGTCGTGGACGCCGCCGCCCGAATCGACTGTGACGTAGCGTCGGGGAGTCAGGTCGTAGACCCGGTCTCCTTGTGCGTCGAATCCGATGCCGAGGACGCTCGGAAGGTGCGCTCCATCGTGCAGCTTGTGGAAGAGCACGCGCGCGTCGACCGATTCGCCGGGTGTCGTTCCGACCACGCTCGCGACGTTCGCGTCCTCCGCCCCCGACGTATGGCACAGGAGGCACACGGTGAGATCCCCGTGCAGTCCGTCGTGGACCCGCAAATCGCCGTGACAGCGATTGCAGTTCGCCGTGCTCGCCACCGCCCGGGACGTCGGCACGGACGATGCGCCGATCGTGAAGTTCGCCGTCGTCTCGCCCGAGGAGCGAAAGTTGGTCCCCTCGACCGTGTAGTCCCACGCGAAGGTGAGTCCGACCGTGTACGAGCCGTCCAGCAGGGCCTGCCCCGTGAGTTCTCCGTCGAGGCCGCCGAAAGCGGGCGTGTCGTTGAGCGGTGCCAGGTAAGTCTGCGGGAGCGGAGGCAGGAACGTGTAGCTGTATGAACCGTCCGCGTTCGGCTGCGACCGCGCGACCACGTCGCTCTGCTCGGCGATCACGCGCTGATAGTTGAAGGTGGGGCCCGAGACCAGCGCGAGGCCGATCGGGAGTTCGTCGATCCGCCAGGCCACTCCTCTGGCCTTCGCCACCCGATAGTCGACGGTCAAGTGGTCGCCGGCGCGGAACGAACCGCCGAACCCGGTTCCGCCGCGCACGGACACGATCGTCACGACGAGGCGCGGAGCCGGCTCGCCGCGCGCGAGCACCGTCGGAGTCGGGGCCGGCAGCGGCGGTCCCTGCACGATGCGTGTCCCGCGCGAGCAGCCGGCAACGCAGCCGAGCGCGCCTACCGCCGCGAGGACCAGGCCCGACCACAGACCGTCAGTGATGGCACGCATTGCAATCGCTCCCGTTGTCGACGTGCGGCAGAGGCGCCGAGAGGCCGTGGCATTGACGGCAGTTCTGGCCGCCAAAGTGCACGGGATCGCTCGGTTTCGGCGCCGCCAGACCGTGGCTCTTCGTGTTCCTGTGACAGGCCACGCAACCCTCGTTCTGCAGCGGGAAGTGGCAGCTCACGCAGTGCGTGCTGCGCGGCGATCCGAAGGCTGACGTGTGGTTGCGTGGAGTCTCCTCGGCGTGACAACTCGCGCAGGAATCCTCGCGGTGACACGCGGCGCAGTTCTGCCGATCCATGCGCGCCGCGAGCCCGTGTCCGCGCTGCAGCCAGTGCGCAGTGTGGTTCGCGGGGGCTTCCTCGCGGTGGCACTGGATGCAGGCTGATTCCTGGTGGCACAGCGCGCACCGGTCGGACGTGGCATCGCTGCCGGAACGCGCACAGCGGCCGTGCGCGCGCTTCCAATCGACCCGGTGGGACTGTGGCGCGACGTCCACGTCGAGGACGGTGTGGCACGTCGCGCAATCGGGCGACAGGTGCCGTTTGGCGTGACAGCTCGTGCAGCGATCCATCGAGAAAGGTTCGCTTTTCGCGCCCGACGAAGCGGCGACGTCGGCGTGGCAGGCACCGCAATCGCCAATGGCCCCGACGTGTCGGGCGTGGCTGAACTTCAGCTCGTGATCCAGCGCGAGCGCGTGGCCAGCGCGGAACCGGTCACCGTCGAAGAGCGACGCCACGCGCATTGCCGCGGGTTGCGAAGCATCGATCTCCTCGTGGCACACGCCGCAGGAATCGGCGTCGGGCATGCCGGGCTCGTCGGACCTCCCTGCGTCCGCGTGGCAGCTCACGCAAGCCAGTTGCTGCTCGCCCACGTGCTCGGCGTGGCTGAATGCGAAGCGCGCGCTGGTCTTGCCCGCAAGGATGCAGCCCGTCGCGCCCAGGAGCAGTGCCGCGCTCGCGAGCAGGGCCGGTCGCCTGGTCAAAAACGCCATGTGACCCCCAGCCGCACCGTGTCGTAGTCCCGGAACGAGTCCTCGTGTTCGAAGCGCGCGTCCCACGACAGGTCATCCCTGCGCCGATAGCGATACGCGACGAACCAGGTGCGCACGTGGTCGCGTTCCTCCAGCGCGAACAGATCGTAGCGGTAGAGCGCGTAGGACGTGCCGATCGACGCGCGGGAGTGGGCTCCGAACTTGCGCGACAGGTCGAACCCGATCGCGTCGTTGTCGTCCGTGCCGGAATTCCAGCGCTCGGCGGTGATGCTCGCGGTGACGGCGCTCGCGAGCACGTCGTCGAGGATGCCCGTGACGAACGTGCGCTCGAAATCGCGGTTGAACGGGCCCTCGTCGAGCGAGTCGTTCACGCGCCGCGTGTCGAACCCAGCCTCGATGCGCGCCTTCTCGCCGAGTCCCTTCGAGGCCGAGAAGGCGAGTTGGGTGTAGGGAAACTGCTCGAGCAGGACGCGCGTGAACGGATCGAACTCCAGGGCCAGTTCGTTCTGCGTTTCGAGCAGGCGGTAGATGGAAGCGCGCACCACGAGATCACCGTCGGCGTCGGCGTACCCGAGGGAGGCGTGCACGTCGCGCTCCTCGCCGTTCAAAGCCGATGTCCGGCCCTCGAGGTCGACGCATTCGCCGAGGTTCTGCCGGAGTTCCAGCGCCGCCAGGTCGTCGCTCGCGTGGCCGAAGTACGCGCGGTCCTCGACGTGCATCCAGTCCGCGCGCAGCCGGGCGTCTTTCCACGGCCGGAGCGATCCGAACGCACCGAGCACGACGTCTCCGCTCTGCGCCGCCGAATCGAAGCGCGCCGGCACTCCGCCATAGAATCCGAACACGGCCCGCCTCGCGCTCGTCTCGCGCGTGCGCAGCGAGAGGCCGTCGTACGTGACGATCAGCGGCGTCTCGTAGTCGATCTGCCGCCCGAAGCGCGCGCGCTCGAGCGCCTGTTCTCCACGGTGATCGACGAACGCTTCGTACAAGCGTGTGTTCACCGTGTCGTCGTCCCCAACGCTCGCGAACGCGGATGATCCGTCCCTCGTTCCGTCCAGATCGGCGCGAGCCTCGGCCACGAGACTGCCGCTCCACGCTCCGTGCTCGAGCTCGCCGACGTCGAGGGACAACAGCGCGTACGCATCGGAATCGTGATCTCCGCCTCCGCTTCGTCCGCGGTAGCGCGAAGCGAGCGAGCCGTGCACCCACTGTTCCGTGCCGGCCTTCGCGCCAAGATGCTCCGGCTCCGCCACCCGCGCGGCCGTGCGGCATCCGGTGACGACCAGGCCGGCGAGCGCCAGATTGGTCGTCCACGTCCGTGAATGCGACACGGCCGAGTGCCTCAGTGTCTGGCGAGCTTCGTGTCGACGAAGACGACCGGTTCGCTCGACCGCGCTTCGACGTGCTTCGCGACGACGTGCACGGACGAGGCGGCGACACCCAGCG
The DNA here is from genome assembly GCA_044228955.1 of Planctomycetota bacterium. Classification (GTDB taxonomy): domain Bacteria; phylum Planctomycetota; class UBA1135; order UBA1135; genus JAEUIA01. The sequence continues at coordinate 4,200 of JBGATY010000234.1, forward strand.
GGATCGAGAGCTCCCCCTGCACGGGCAAGTAGGCGGTGGCATCGACGGTGAGCACCTTGCGTCCGATCTCCAGGCCGGCTTCGTCGAGCGCGACGGCCTCGAATTCGAGCACGCGCCCGACGAGGCCGGGCACGCGGTGTCCGGCTCGATTCACGACGCGCACGAAGCTCGCCCCGTCCTTCGACTCGAGCGAGAGATCGAAAGCCGCGGCCAGGAAGGCCGGATCGCGCGGCGTCTGGAACCTGTGGCTCTTGCCCTTGCGCACCGGCGGGTCCTCGTCCCCGTTCTTCGACGCGAACTTCATCTCTACGTCGGCGGCGTGACAGCCGAGGCACGACAGGCCCGCTGCGGCGAGCTCGGCCTGTTCGAAATCCTTGGCGATGCCGATCACGGGACCGACGTTGAAGCGGTGACACGAGACGCACAGTGCGTTCGACCGGCCGGCCACGAACACGTCCGCCGCTCTGGACACGTGCGCAGTGGTCTTCGTGCCGCGCGGGCCGAGCACCATGCCGTCCGAGCCGAGGTGACAGCTCTCGCACGTGATGCCGAGGTGCCGGGCATCCTCGCGCACGACCGGCTTCGCGGCGAGATCCCCCATGAGGAGGGGCTTCGGCGCGTGACAGCCATGGCACGTCTCGGGGCGCTTCTTTTCCGCGAGTTGTTCGATGTACTCCTCGTCGACCCACGCGATCGCGTGAGCGTCACCGGCCCATTCGAGCGCGACGTCGGCGTGACAGGAGACGCACTTGTGCTCTTCGTATTTGGGCAAGAGCTCCGGCTTCAGCGCGATCCGGGGTGCCGGCTTCGAGAGCCGCGCCGGCGCGCGGGCTTCCAGGGCGAGCGCCAGGACCGAGCCGGCGAGAGCCGTCCCAAGGATCAGAAAGCCTGCGGCGCGCGCCAACGATGAGACGTGAAGAGTCATGGGGAAACAAAACCTCGCGCAGGGACGTCGAACGACGGTCGGGGCCTCGATCCTACGGCCGATCGAAACGCGCGTCCGAGCGAATCTCGCCTCCCGGTGATGAATCCTCTCGCGTTCCGCTCGATCCAGGATTCCGACATCGAGGCGGGGGCGGCGCAGGCACGCGTCCGTGCCGGATCGCTCACGAACGCGGACTGATCACGAGCGTCGCGGCCGTGCGTGGAATGCGCCGCGCCAGGCCGGGCTCGGTGGCGAGGAGCCGCCTCAGCCGGTCGAGGTCCGCGGGCTCGTCAAGTGCTACGGCGACCTGGTCGCCGTCGACGACGTCGATCTGACGGTCGAGCCCGGCGACGTCTTCGGGTACCTGGGGCCCAACGGCGCCGGCAAGACGACGTCGCTGCGGATGATGCTCGGGCTGATC
>JBGATY010000235.1:0-5482 GCA_044228955.1 Planctomycetota bacterium
GATGTCCGACGAGATGGGGCGGACGCTCGTCGAAGCGAGCGCTTCCGCCCACGAGTGAGATGTTCGTCTTGAGTTCGAAGCGGTTCGTCCCCTGGTTCGAGCGCCGCAGCGCCGTCACACTCAGGCTGGATCCCGCTTCCCGGTCCGATCCACAGGACGACACATGAACCAACTGCATCTCTTCGGTCTCTCACTCGCGCTCGCTCTCCTTCCGCCGCCACTGGCCGCGCGCGGCGGGCTCGAGTTGCCGTACGAGAAGATCGCGCGCGATTTCGCGACCGCGCACGGTGTCGGCGAGGCCGCGCCCGAGACGATTCGGTACGAGGACGTCCTCGCCAGGAGTTTCGTCAAACTCGAACTCGGCGCTTTCGACGTGCGTTTCCCGCGCGAAGCGATGGCCACGCACGCCGAGCAGTTCAAGACCTGCGGACAGGCACTGGTCGCCGCTCAGGAGGAGTTCGTCGACTGGCTGACGCCGACGAGCGCCGACAAGACCTTGCGCGAGGACCTGAAGGCGCTCTCCGCGTGGGTGAAATCCTGGAAGGCGGGAGCGATTGCGCGCGGCAAGTCGGGTGAGGAGAACGACGTCTTCAAGCTCCTCGGCGCCACGGACGCGCAGGTGGCCGCCTCGAAGCACCTGTTCGACGCGCTGGGCAAGGGGCTGGCGCTCGGACCGGCGCGCGAGACTCCGCTGAACCCGCGCGTGATCCTGTTGCCGACGCGCAAGCTGTTCAGCGAATTCGTGTTCTTCACCGGCTGGATCAACGCCGATCAGCGCGGGCTCTTCTGGCTCGACAAGGTGCCGGACTGGACGCAGTGCTACGTGGTCGAGGACCAGGTGATCGCCCTCGAGTACAGCATCCCGAACCGTCCGGCCACGGACTACACCTCGGGCACGCCGATGGACGAACTCCTGCAGCAGCAGGTCGCCCAACTCGGCATGAACTCGCTCTTCTCCGCCCACTACAAGGAGCGCGTTCCCGGCGCCTTCATCGCCGGCTTGTCGATGAACCTCGTCATCGACGCCTATGGCAGCGTCCAGACCCGCGTCGATGGCGACACGCGCTCGAAGGTGACGCAGAAGCGCGACGTCTTCGTGGCGGGCGGCGCCAGCGAAGGCGGATTCCTGGCCAAGAACTCGGCCGAGACGAAGTGGCGCGAGAACGGCGGCCGCGATCACTTCATCACGACCCTGCGCGCGGCGCAGGAAGACGGCGCCAAGATCGCGAAGGACCAGAAGAACAAGCTCGCCTGCTTCGCGATCCGCTCGGACGACGGCGGCGAGAAGTGGCCCGCCGTGGCGCCGTTCTTCGACGCGTCCGGCACGCCCCCGAATCCGGCCGCCAAGTTCCAGGGCGACTTCGCCGAGTTCCTGCGCGCGTACAAGAGTGCCTTCATCTACTGGCTGCAGACGAAGTCGCAAGGTCCGGAGAAACCGTCGCGCGAGAAATTCGCGCTGCTCCTGAAGAAGCTCTCCGATCCGAACCTCGCGACGGATTTCGAAGGCGTCTTCAAGGATGTCTACGAAGGCGCGTCCCTGTCGGGCTCCGACGCGGACAAGGAATCGCTCGAGGGCAAGTTCCTCGTGTGGCTGAGCCGACAGAAGTAGCGCTTTACGCTCAGGCCCACTCGTCGAGGCGCGCTTCGACCGCGGCCCGGATCTGCGCCGCCGTGCGCTCGTAGTCGTCGCGCGTCCCGGAGATCGGATCGGAAATGTCGCGCCCGTTTGGATCGAGGAGCGTCACGTTCTTCGCCCGGCCCGGCGGCAGGATGCGCTTCAGTTCCTCGACATGGCTCCGCGTCAGGCCGAAGACGCGGTCCATGCGCGACACTTCCTCGAGCGTCGCGGAGCGCGAACGGTGGGACGACAGGTCGATGCCCCGGGCGGCGAGGACCTCGACGGCGAACTTCGACGCGGGCGAACCGTTCGCGGCGGCGACGCCCATCGACTGCACCGTGAACCCGAATGCGGCGATGTCGCGCTCGCGCGCGCCCAGGCGCTCGGCGAGCACCTGCCGCGCGATGCCCTCGGCCATAGGACTGCGGCACGTATTGCCCGTGCAGACGAAGGCGATCTTCAAGCCCGCGACGGCCCGCAACTGCTCGATCGTGAACAGTCCCGGGCGCAGCAACTCGAATCGGCCGCGGCCCAGCCGCAGGACGCTCGACGACTCGCCCATGCGCGACGGCCCGCCGTCGACGACGAGTTCGACCTCGGCCGCGAACAACCGCTCGACCGCGTCGGCGTCGGTCGCGGGAGGCGCGCCGTGCTTGTTCGCGCTCGACATCACGACTGGGAATGCCAGGGCCGCGAGGATCTTCTGCGTGGCGATCTGGGCGGGGACGCGCACTCCGGTCCAGTCGTCGCGCGCCACGCGCTCGAGTCCCGCGGGGACGCCGGGGAGGACGAGCGTCAACGGCCCGGGCCAGTACTTCGCCGCAAGCCGCCGCGCGAGGGGAGAGACGCGCGGGAATCGTTCCAGCGCCGAGGCGTCCCCGGCGTGCCAGGTCAACGCGTCGATCGGTGGACGCTCCTTCGCCGCGACCAGGCGTCGCAGGGCGTCCGCGCTGTCCGCCCGCGCAGCCAGGCCGTACACCGTTTCGGTCGGCAAGGCGACCAGCAGCGATCGCTCGAGGGCATCCCGCACGCGCTGGATCACGTCCGCGGACGGCATTTCGTCGCGCACTTGGACGCGTTCTCGAGCGGAGCTCATGGTCGTGTTCGGTCCTTCCTGCGTGGCCGGGGTCGCGGCCCCTTGCTAGCGTATCGCCCGATTCGGGCGCTTCCAGGAGTCGAGCCTGTTCGCGCGCGATCGACCATGGAAGAACGAGACCACCCGACGCGAGAGGAACGCGAAGCGGAGGCCCGCGTCGGCGAAGCCGGCGCGCGACCCGTGGAGACCGAACGCATGCTCGCGCGGCTGGCCGCGGGCCTTGCGCACGAGATCAAGAACCCGCTCTCGACCATGGCCATCAACCTGGCACTCCTGGAAGAGGAGTGGGGCCGCTCCCGCGAGGGCGGTGAACCGAGCGCCAGGGAGAAACGCGCGTTGAAGCGGGTGGGAACTCTGCAGCGCGAGATCATGCGCCTCGAGACCATCGTCGAGGACTTCCTGCGCTATGCGCGCGGCGGGGAGGTCAATCGTTCGCCCCGCGATCTCGTGCAACTCGTGCGGGACACCCTGGAATTCGTCGAGCCCGAGGACTCGCAGCAGAACATCCGCCACCACGCCGACTTGCCCATCGGCCTGCCGCTCGTCATGCTCGACGAAGGCGCATTTCGCCAGGCGCTCTTGAACCTGTTCGTGAACGCCCGACAGGCGATGCCCATGGGAGGCGAGCTGATCGTGCGCGTGCAGCGGATCCAGAACCAGGTCGAGCTGTCGGTCACCGACACGGGCGTAGGCATGCCTCCCGAAGCACTCGAGCACTGCTTCGACGTCTATTACTCGACGAAGAAGGGTGGCACGGGCCTCGGTCTCTCGACCACGAAACGCATCGTCGAGGAGCACGGCGGGCGCATCACGGTCATCTCGGAACCAAACCGCGGGACGAGTTTCTCGATTCGGCTGCCGTTGCTCGTCGAAATCCACGCGAGCACCGCCGCGGAGGACAAGGGTTGAGCGAGGCGAAGGAAAGACAGCGGCGGATCCTGATCGTCGACGACGACGAGGGTCACGCCGAGGCCCTGGCCGACGCGCTCGAGGCGGACGGCTATCGAGCGACGATCGCGACGTCGGGCGAGGCGGGCATCACGAAGATCTCGGAGGAGACCTTCGAGGCGGTGCTCACCGACCTCGTCATGCCGGATCGGTCGGGCATCGACGTCCTGGAAGCGGCGGTCCGGCTCCAACCCGACGCCGCCGTGCTGCTCGTCACCGGCCACGAATCCGTGCGCACGGCCGTGGACGCGATGCGCAAGGGCGCGGCCGACTACCTGTCGAAGCCGGTCGACATCGCCGAATTGCGCACCCGGCTCTCGCGCGCGATCGAGTCGGTCCTCCTGAGGCGCACGAACACCGAATTGCAGCGTCAGATCGACAAGCGCTTCGGGTTCGAGGGCATCCTCGGCCAGTCGAAGGAGATGACGCGCGTGTTCGACGTCCTGGGCCAGGTCTCAGGCACGAATGCGACGGTCCTGATCCTCGGCGAGAGCGGAACGGGCAAGGAACTGGTCGCGCGCGCGATCCACCAGAACAGTCCACGCGCCAAGAAGAACTTCGTCGCCGTGAACTGCGCGGCCTTGTCGGAAGGGCTGATCGAATCCGAGCTGTTCGGTCACGTCAAGGGTGCCTTCACCGGCGCCGTGTCCGCCAAGGAGGGCCGGATCGTCTACGCCGACCAGGGCACCCTCTTCCTCGACGAGGTCGGCGACATGCCGCTCTCGACGCAGGCCAAGCTCCTGCGCGTCCTCGAGACGCGCGAGGTGCAACCGGTCGGCGGCAACCACGTGCAGAAAGTCGACATCCGGCTCCTCTCGGCGACGAACCGGGATCTCGAGGCGATGGTGAAGGAGGGCGCGTTCCGCGAGGACCTGCTCTATCGCTTGCGTGTCGTGACGTTGAAGCTCCCGAGCCTGCGCGAGCGCAAGGTCGATCTGCCGCTCCTGATCGATCACTTCATCGGCGAGTTCTCGCGCACGCACGGACGAGCGGTGCGGGGCATCTCCCCGGAGGCGCGGACCCTGCTCTCGCGCTACGAGTGGCCGGGCAACGTGCGCGAGCTGCGCAACGTGGTCGAGAACATGGTCCTCCTCGCGCGCGGCGACGTGCTCGACGTGGGGGACATCCCCGAGGTCGTGCGCTCCGGACCGGCCGCGAAAGTGTCGGGCGGGGGCTTCGAACTGGCTGGACGATCGATCGAGGAAGTCGAGCGCGCGCTGATCGTCGCGAACCTCGATCTCGTGGCCGGCAATCGCGAGAAGGCCGCCAAGATCCTCGGCATGGGAGAGCGCACGCTCTACCGCAAGCTCAAGGAGTACGGGCTCTCCTGATCTCTGCCACTGCGGCAGTCGTAGCTGGATGCTGCCGCTTCGGCAGCGGACCCTGCCCGGCCAGTTGTACGTAAGCTATTACTTATAAGTAGTTTATGTCGACGGCACTCGTGGCACGCCGTTTGACTTACCGGGGCGCGCACGCCCCCAACCGGGCGGCGCGAAGGACACCCACAGCACATGGCTCAACAAGGCAAAATCATCGGGATCGACCTCGGCACCACGAACTCCGTCGTATGCGTGATGGAGGGCGGCGCACCGGTCGTGATCCCGAACGCGGAAGGCGGCCGCACGACCCCCTCGGTCGTCGCCTTCCAACCCGACGGCTCGGTCCTGGTTGGCGCCCCCGCGAAGCGTCAAGCCGTCACGAACCCGACGCGCACGATCGCTTCGATCAAGCGTTTCATGGGCCGGCGCCACCACGAGGTCGCGTCGGAGGAGAAGAACGTCGCGTACAAGCTCGTGGGCGGCGCGGACGAACTCGTGAAG
>JBGATY010000236.1:0-5422 GCA_044228955.1 Planctomycetota bacterium
ACGCGCTCTCGTGCGTGCGATCGAGGAAGCAGGCGGCGACAAGATCGCCGCCGCGAAGCTGCTCGGCGTCGGCAAGAGCACGCTCTACCGCAAGCTCAAGTACCACGGGATCAAGTGACCCCGGTGGCGAGTCGCCGAGCTCATTCGAGCGTCGAGCGGAGTTCGGTGCTGATGAGCGCGAACGAATCGTCGCCGTGCGAGCCGGGGTTGCGCAGCACCGCACGCAGTTCCTTCCACGTCGTGCCCGGCGGGGGATCGGGGAACTTGCCGCGCATCAGTTCGACGCCGCGAGAGCCGGTGTCGTAGAGCAGCACTCCTGTGCGCGCGCTGACGTCGGGTGACTCCACGGCCTCGCACGTCGGGCGCAGGCTCATCCGGCGCTCGTCCGAGGTCACGAGCGAGACGTGCAGGTCGGCGAGTTGCGGATGGCTCTTGTGGAAGAGCATCACGCGGAAGTAGCCGCCCTCCTGACGCATCTCGATGTGCGGTTCCAAGTCGAGCCGGCGCGCGCGCAGCAAGTAGAAGGGCTCGGTCTCGCGCGGCTGTCCGCGCATCACGAACTCGTGGATCGGCACGGTGATCAACTCGTACTGGTCCAGCGCAGCGCTCACCCGTTCCAGACGCCCCGCCTCGAGGGGCCTCTCGTCGAGTCCTTCCAGCCACAACCGAGCCAGTCCCGCCTGCGTGATCGGCTGGAGCGCGAGCACGGACCGCGGAACGACGTAGTCGTACTCGCCTTGCAACAGGGTGACGACATCCGTGCGCTCGCGCCGCACCCACGTGCGCGGGCGAGCGAGCGGCGACAGCGGATCGGTGCGGCCGAGCACGTCGAAGACCGGTTGACGCGACAAGTACCCGATGGCGCCCGGCCACGGAGTCAGGATGCGCGCCCCGAGGTCGACCTTGTCGCGGAAGAACAGGCCGACGTGCCGCAACCGCCCCGTGCGCGCGATCTCGTCCTCGAGCCCGAGCCTGCCGAGCGGCATCTCCGCGTCGAACTTCGCCTGTTCCGTCGGTCTCATCCACGCGCGGTGCAGGCGGCTGAAGGGAATCGGACCGAGATCGCCCGGGGACATGCTCGCGAGCACCGACGCGGTCGAGCACGCCACCACGGCGCCGATCGCCACGCGGCGCTTGAACCGCGAGACGCTGTCGAGCGCGTTGATCAGCCCCTCCTGCACGCCGAGGAATACGAACGGGAGGGCCGGGACCATCGATTCGTGCAGCGGCAGCTGGCTGCGCCCGCGCCAGATGACCGCGCCGGTCCAGACGAGCGCGACGAACACGGCGTGCGATCCGGTGCGCGAGAGCGAACCACGCACGAGGTACCAGGCCGGCACGACGAGCAGGAGCGGGCTCACCGACTCGAACATGAAATCGCGCATGTCCAGCACGCCCGCTTGCCACTGACCCGGTTGTGGACTGAGGTACACGCTCGCGATCGGCGGCAGCACGAATCCCGTGATGCGCCAGCGCACGACCAGCGTCGCCGCGAACACGATGGCGGGCATGACGAAGGCCCCGAGCGGCACGGGTGGATGCTCACCTTCGTCGTCGTTCGGCTTGCCGAACAGGCGCAGGACGAGCAGCGCGAACACGAACACGAGAGCGTCGGGCCGCGTGAGGATCAGGAGCGAAAGCGCGATCCCAAGACGCCAGCGATAGCCCCGTTCCAGCGAGAGGAACGCGGCCAGCGCGAACAGCGTGAACAGCGCCGTCTCGATGCCGTTCGCCGCCGCCGCGGCGACGCAGCCGCTGGTGGCCAGGAAACCAGGCGCCAGGAGGCTCGCGATGCGATCCGAGCGGAAGCGACCCGAGTAGGCGACGACGAGCAACATGCACAGGATGCCGATCGACTGCACGAACGTGTTCAGAGACACGTGCAGCGTGGGCACGATGCGCTCCCCGAGCGCGCACACGAGCACCCACGACATCGACGGGGCACTCTCGAACGCCGCCGTGCCCGGGTTCCACGTCATCTGCCCCTCGAAAACGAGGTTGCGCGCCAACCGGAAACCCGCGTACGCCTGATCGTACGGGAACGCGAACGTCCCCTGGACGTCGCTGTGGATGGCGAGCGTGTGCGCCACGAGCGTGACGAGTGCCACGAACAGCGCAATGGTTCGATTCATGCCCGTGGGAGTCTATCAATTCGTGTTGGAAGTCCGGTCACTCGACGAGCGTCCCGCTCACTCGAACGTCCGGCACGCGTCGATCACTTCGCGATCGGTGAGCGCGCGGTCGGCGCGGCGCGCGAGAATGAAGAGTCCGAACGCTCCGTGCATCGCTTGCGGACGCTTGTTCAGGAATCGATCCAGGTACTTGCACCAGAATCCGCTGAGCCGAGCCGCGATCAGCATCAGGGCGCGCGGCGGGCGCGACGTGAAGAACGAAACGAGGAAGTTCTCCCACAGGTGGCCGAGCGCCTGTCCCGGACCGCCGACGGGCCCCATCTCGAGCAGCTCGAACGAGCGGAACACGCGCCTATAGCCGATGTGGGTGAAGCGGTGGAAGTCGTAGGGAGTCGAGTGAGCCGGCTGCAGGAAGGGCGTCTCTGCGTACGCGAGGCCGCGCGGTTTCAGCACGCGGTGTATCTCCGCCGTCACGCGGTAGGGATCCGCGACGTGCTCGAGCACGGCCTGGGCGACGACGCCGTCGATCGTCCCGTCCGCGAACGGCAGGTCGTGCGCGTCGCACACGAGTTTCGTCAGCGGCCCGAACGCGACGTCGCTGTCGATGAACTCGATGTCGGTTCGCGCGCGGAATTCCTTCATGCCCGTGCCGAGGATGCTGCCGCCCAGGATCAACACCCGCGGGCGGGCCGCGTCCTGGGTGAGCAGCGAGCCGAACAGCCGGTAGTTGGCGGGCGCGACGCGATTCACGCTCATGTTCGGCAGCACGCCGTAGATCAGGCGACGCACGAACGACTCCCTCTTGAAGAACGTGTCCTGCTTGCCGGTGAAATCCGCGTGCTCGAAGACGCTCGCGCGCTCGTCGATCAGGACCGGCACGCCGTCCACCACGGGATACGCGACGGCGCACGTCGCGCAGCGCAGGGCCTGCGCCGCGGTCTCGAGCGGACCGCGGCAGCGCGGGCAACGAACGAGCGCGAGCAGGGAGTTCGCCGGCTGCATCGCGCTCGTCATCGCGGCCTCTCCACGAGCAGCGGCGGCAGCGCGAGCTCGGTCGTCTCTCTCGGGAGCACGACGGCCGTCATCTGGTGCGATCCCGACCCAGCCCTGACCGAGACGACGTAGCGTCCGGGAGGCAAGTCCCCGACGACGAAGGCACCCTGCGCATCCGCGGTGACCGGCGGCCACACGTTCTCGCTCGAGGCTTCACTCGAGACGAGCACCAGCGCACCGGCGAGCGGATTGCGCTCGTCGTCCACGACGAGCCCGTGCACGGCACCGGCCACGGAGTCGAGATCCAGCGTTCCCTTCGCGTCGCGTGTGTGTTTCCACACCCGCGGCGGCGCGCCCTCGGCGCGCGACAGATCGGGCCACGTGCCGTTCTCGGCCCATTCGGGCAGCACGCTGACCGTGTACTCGCCGACCTGCAGGTCCGGGATCTCGAAGCGTCCCCCCGAATCGCACTGCACGCGGCGCGGGTAGGGCGCGTCGATCTCCTCGAGCGGCGCGGTCGGCGTGAACAGCACTTCGATGCCCGCGAGAGGGACGCCGCTCGCCGCGCGCACGAACCCCGACAGCGCGCCCAACTCGCGCCGAGCGAGCACGGGATACGTCCGCTTGCCGTCCGGCAGCGCGAACACGATCGTCCCGGCGTCGTCTGCGACGGTCGTCGCGAAGGGCAGGTGCGCGGTCGCGCTGACCGTGACGGTCCACGGGCCGCGTTCCACCCCGCGGATCACGAACGCGCCCTCTGCATCCGTGTACGTCCAGTGCGGTTCGTCCGCCGCGATCAGCGAGACGAGCGCGCCCTCGATACCGTTTCCGTCCGGATCGACAACTTTCCCTGCCAACTCCCGCGCGCGCGGCGGCAGGACGATGCCGGGCAGCTGCGCTTCGGGCGGAGGCGTGACGTCGAGCGGCCGTTCCTCGGGTCTGGCCACGCGTTTCATCACCAGCCCGACGCCGAACGTGGCCAGGGTCGCGAGGGGCACGACGACGGTCCAGCGCCAGGGAGATCGAACTCGTTCCGTCACGGCGTCAAGGTACACACCGAACGATCGGCGTTCGCCTCTCTGCTCACAGGCTCGCGAGCAGCTCGGCCTTGAACGCCGCCGCGACCGGGAACTCGGCGCAGTCGAGTTGCTCGACGGTCGAGCGGAATTCTTCGAGGCCGCGCTGGCCGGCCCGCACGTAGGCCACGAGCCGGAGACCGAGTTGCAGCCGGTCGCACGTGCGCGCGAAACGTGCCTCGCGGGTGGCCTGCGCTCGATACTCCAGCCAGCGCTCGTACGCGAAACCGGAGAGGGGAGCGAGGAGCCGCTGCGCCGCCGCGTCCTCGGCCGCGTGCTTCACTCCGCTGGGCAGGAGCTCGGAAGCCGAGCGCGGCAGGTCCCCGGTCAGGGCCTCGGGCGTGTCGTGCAGGACCGCCATCGACAGCGCACGCTCGACGTCGAGCGCCGGCTCGACGCGTGGCCCGAGAGAGAGGACGAGGAACGCGGTCGAGAGCACGTGATCGCCGACCGATTCCGGCGCGGGGACGCCACGCAGGATCCAACCCGTGCGCGGCAGGTCGTGGAGCGGCTGGAGGGCGAGCAGAGCGTCGAGGAGGGGCATCGGGATCCTTGTATCGGATGGATCCCCGAACTCCGTGGAGGATTCGTCCGTGCGCCGGATCGGGCCTCCATCCCGCGAGAAATCTCCATTCCAGGCCCTGCAAACCGGCCTCGCTGGACCACAAATGCGCGCCGCATTGACGCTCCCCCGTCCGGCCGCGATCATGTTCCGTTCCAATCCGGCCCACGGCCGCTCTCGCATCCCCGATCCCCGATGCTCCTGCGTCTGCAAAAAGGCCTCCCGGCCGAGCAAATCGCCGCCGTCCTGGCCCTCGCCAAGGAGCTCGGGTACCGGTCCGTTTTCCTCGACGAGCACTCCGAGATCCTGAATCTGGAGGGCCAGGGCAAGCCCGAACACCGCTCCAAGTTCGAGGACCTGTGCGGAGTGCGATCCGTCCTCGATGCCCGCGACGCGCGCGAACGGCACGAGCGCGACGGCCGCGCCGACACGATCGTCCGCGTCTCGGAGGCCCGTTTCGGTGGGGGATTCCTGTCTCTCATCGCGGGCCCGTGCGCGATCGAGGACCTCGAGCGCACCATCGAGATCGCCCGCGACGTCCGCGCCCGCGGCGCGACCCTCTTGCGGGGGGGGGCGTGGAAGCCGCGCTCGTCGCCGTACTCGTTCCAGGGGTTGCGCCACGAGGGCCTCGAGATCCTGGCCGCCGCCAAGGCCGAGAC
>JBGATY010000237.1:0-5419 GCA_044228955.1 Planctomycetota bacterium
CTTCACCGCGCGTGGAGCCGAGAGGTCCGAGCCCGCGAACACGCCCGCCACGGGCGTGGTCACGAAGCCGCGGACACTCGAGGCGCCGATCCAGGCGCGCGACAGGGATCTCGAAGAACGCGTGCGCGCCTGCATCGGCGCCGGCGAACGCGACGCCGTCGCGACGTCGAATGGCCGGGTGCGCGCCCAGGAATGCACGGTGGCCGTGCACGTGCGCGAAGTGGGCTCGAAGGGCGAACTCGTGGCGATCGAAGCGAATCGACCGTTGCGACCGGCTTCGAATCTGAAGCTGGTCACGTCCGCGGCCGCGCTCGTGCTGTTCGGGTCCGAGGGCCGGTTCGAGACGGTGTTCGAAAGCTCCGCACCCGTCGAAGCGGGCGTGCTGCAGGGTGACCTGGTCGTGCACGCCGGTGGCGATCCGCTCTACGACCGCGACGGCGGCGGCGACACGACGCGCTTCTTCGTTCCGGTCGCCCAACAATTGAAGGCCGCAGGGATCACCCGCGTCGCGGGCGCGCTCGTCCTCGACGAGGGCACGTTCGACGCACCCGCCCCGGGTCCGAGCTGGCCGGCGAAGAACCAGCACTGGCAGGAATTCTGCGCGCTCGCCGGCGGATTCACGGCCAACGCGGGCTGCCTGACGGCGGTCGTCGAAAGCGGCGCGCAGGGACGCGCAGCGAGTGTCGTCGTGCGGCCGGAGGGGCACGGTCTCGACATGAAGCTCGACGTCTCGACCGTCGCGGCTCGCTCCGGCCTCGACGTGCGGGTCGGGGTCGCGGGCACAATCGCGCGCGTCGAAGGCTCGATCCCGAAGGACGTTCCGCGCTGGGAGGGACGCTTCGCGGCACCCGATCCGGTCGAGCTGTTCGGCCACGCCGCGCTGACGGCGTTGGAACGAAACGGCGTGAAGATCTTGGGCGGGATCGCGCGCGAACGGCGCGCGCCGACAGCAGCTTCGCGCGCGCTCGCGAAAATCGTGACGCCCATCGTCGACGTGCTCGGGCCGATCAACACGTGGTCGAACAACGCTTGCGCCGATCAGCTGTTCCTGACGATGGGCCGCTGGCAGGTCGGGCAGGGGACGCGCGCCGGTGGGCGCGCCGCCACGGCGTTCGCGCTCGAGCGACTCGGGCTCGACACGCGCGAGCTCGTCCAGGTCGACGGCTCGGGCCTCTCGCGTGACAACCGCATCAGCGCGCGCCAGATCACCGCGCTCCTCGACGCCGTGTTGACGGGCGAGGCGCGGGCCGCCAAGGCTTTCCGCGGGTCGCTCGCCGTCGGCGGGGAAACCGGCACGCTCGACAAGCGCCTCTCCTCGCTGGAAGGGCGCGTGCACGCGAAGACCGGTTTCATCGGCGGCGTGAGCGCCCTCTCCGGCTACATCGAGACCTTCGACGGGCGCACCCTCGCCTTCTCGATCCTCGTCGAGTACCCGACCATCGAGGGTCTCAACAAGAACTGCTGGAAACCGATGGAGGATTCGATCTGCGAAGTCCTCGCGGCCGGCGCGCGTGGCTGAGATCGATTTCCACTCGGACGAACTCGAGGCGTGCCTCGAGACGGCGCGCAGGGCGGCTCACGAGGCGGGTACGGTGCTGCTCCAGCACTACGAGCACCTCGAACGTTCGGCGATCCGTTCGAAATCGAGCGCTCGCGACCTGGTCACGGCCGCCGATCTCGCCGCCGAGCGCGTCATCGTGGAACACCTGCGACGCGCCTGTCCTGACCACGCGATCGAGGCCGAGGAGGAAACGCGCGATGCTCTCGATCAGCGGCCGCGCTGGTTCGTCGATCCGCTCGACGGCACCGTCAACTTCGTGCACGGCATCCCGGTCTTCTCCGTGTCGATCGCGCTCTACGTCGGAACGACACCGCTCGTCGCAGTCGTGCACGCGCCCAGGCTCGAGGAGACCTTCACCGCGCGGCGGGGCGGCGGCGCCCATCTCGGAACGAAGCGTTTGTGCGTGTCGGAGGCCGATTCGCTCGCCGAAGCGGTGCTCGCGACCGGTTTCCCGTACCGGCGCAACGAGCTCGCGAACAACAACGTCGCGAACTTCGACCGCCTGATCCTGGAGATCCGCGGCATCCGGCGCATGGGTTCGGCGGCCTTGGACCTCGCCTTCGTCGCCGCGGGCCGCTTCGACGGCTACTGGGAACTGCACCTCTCGCCGCACGATCTCGCGGCCGGCGCGTTGCTCGTGCGCGAAGCCGGAGGCGTCGTCAGCGACGTGAACGGAGGCGACGACTGGCTGCGGGCCGGACACGTCGTCGCGGCCGGTCGTGGCATCGCCGACGCCTTGCGCTCACGCCTGCGCGCCTGATCCGCGTCGAGCGTATCGCGCGCGCAGCTCCTGGCCGATGCCGATGAAGGAGCGATGGTTGAGCGGGAACTCGAGCAGGACGTGCGCGTACGAGAGCGCGAACAGCCAGCGCGCTCCGAGCTCGTAGCTCTTGGCGTACAGCGCCACGGACGCGATCCAGATCACGACGGCCGCGGCGAGCTTCCGCCTGTCGACGTTCATCCAACCGATGATCGACGTCTTCGAGAACCAGTTCAGGTAGTGGTAGGTGTACGCAAAGGCGATCAAGCGCTGGATCGCGACACCTCCGGGCGAGCTGAAGACGTCCGCGACCGACGCGAAGCGCGACGATCCGTCGACGTGGACGGTCGTGCCGAACGCAAACAGGCGCGCCAGTTCGTGGTTCAAGCCGCGGAAGGCGCTGCTGTAGCTCTCGCTCACGTACGTCGAGACGGCCGACCCCGCCTGGGCCGGTGCGAACAAGGCGATCGCGCAGCACGCGGCGAGCAGCAGCACCGTGACGTAACCCGTCGTGCTGCGTGATTTCAGCGCGCCGTAGAGCATGAATGCGCCCGTGAACACCGACACGTGCAGGATCGTCGTCGTCATCAGCGAGAAGATCATCCACTCGCGCGCGCTGGCGTTCGCGACCGTCAGCGTGACTGCCGGCACGAGCACGGCCAGCGCGATGCGCAGCGTGCCGTCCTTGACCACGGCGAAACACAACGCCAGCGCGAAGGCCAGGAAGGCGAAGAGCTGGCTGTACTGGCCGAGCGCGGGAACGGCCCACGTCCCCACTACGAAGGGCGTCGAGAACACCGCGAGCCCGACGATGGCGGCGAGCCACCACCAGTCGCGCTTGCCGTTCGCGAAGAAGTCGCGCTTGTGGAGCCAGGACAGTTCCGTCAGGTAGTGGAGCGGACCCAGGACCGCGTAACTGAACAGGAACAACTCGAACGGGAGCAGGAAAGCCAGAGCGAGCGCGGCCGCCATGAGGCCGATGTTGAGGCGATCGACCTGGAGCGGGGTCACGGAGCGAGCGTACTCGGAGACGACCCGCTCGGGCTACGCCAGCGCGAGCGGGAAATCGCGGACGCGGCGGTCTTTCGAGCCGCGCGGCTCGCGGATATGCTCACAAGCTCGATTCCGTGCGTCCATGTCGAGCGGAGGCCCCGTCCAGGACCTCCTTCCGGCCTCGCGGAACCCTGCTTCCCGCATGAATTCCGGCCAGATCCAGATCCGCAAGGCCCGCCAGAACAACCTGGCCGGCGTCGACGTGGACATCCCGAGGAATCGCCTCGTCGCGGTCACGGGGGTCTCTGGATCGGGCAAGAGCTCGCTCGCTTTCGACACGCTGTTTCGCGAGGGGCAGCGGCGCTTCCTCGAGACCCTGTCGGCCTACGCGCGCCAGTTCCTCGGCAACCTCGAGAAGCCCGACGTCGAGAGCGTCGAGGGGTTGTCGCCGGCGATCGCGGTCGACCAGAAGTCCATCCAGCGCGGAGCGCGTTCCACCGTCGGCACGCTGACCGAGATCGTCGACCACCTGCGCGTGCTCTACGCGCGCGCCGGCCGTCCGCACTGCCCGTCGTGCAAGCTGCCGGTGCGCTCGCAGACGCCGGAGGAAGTCGTCCAGATCGTGCTGCGCGAAGCGACCGGCCGCGCGGCGACCTTGCTCGCGCCGTTGATCCGCGATCGCAAGGGCTCGCACAAGCAGTTGTTCGACGACCTGCGCAAGCAGGGCTTCGTCCGCGCGCGCGTCGACGGGGTCCTGCACAGAATCGAGGACGTGCCCGAGCTCGAGCGCTACGTGCGCCACACGATCGAAGTCGTCGTCGATCGCGTGAAGCCCGAGCCCGACAAGGTGTCACGGCTGCGCGAGGCCGTCGAGCTCGCGCTCGAGCGCGGCGGGGGCGACATGGTGCTCGCGATCGACGGCGAGGAGGATCGCACGTTCTCGACCGCGCGCACGTGCCCCGGTTGTGGCGCGGAAACGCCGCCGCTCGAGCCCCGCCTGTTCTCGTTCAACTCGCCTCACGGCGCCTGCCCCGATTGCCAGGGACTCGGCGTGCGCATGGTCGTGACCGAGCGCGCCATCGTGAAGGACGCGAGCCTCACCATCCGCCAGGGTGCACTGAGCGTGACGCGCGCGTCGGGCGGCGCGCTGCTCGTGCCGCACGTCGATTTCCACTTCCTCGACGCAGTCGCGGTCGCGCACGATTTCGACCTCGACACGCCGTGGAAGGACCTGCCGCGGGCCGCGCAGAAGGTGGTTCTTTACGGCACGGGCGAGGAGCGGTTCGAAGCCGAGAACAAGTGGTCGGGCAAGAAGTTCTCCGGATCGGTGAAGTGGCAGCGCCGCTACACCGGCGTCATCCCGGCGATCGAGAAGGCGGTCGCGGAGGGCAAGCACAAGAGCCAGGTCTCGCGCTTCCTCGCGGTTCAGCCGTGCACGGCGTGCCAGGGCAGCCGCTTGAAGCCCGCCGCGAACGCGGTCCTGCTCGGCGACGCGTCGTTCGCGGACGTGACGCGCACTCCCATAGCGAACTTGAAGGCGAAGCTTGCCGCGCTCGAGCTCACCGCGCGCGAGCAGCGCATCGCGCGCGATCTCATGGTCGAGATTCGCCGCCGCATCGACTTCCTGCTCGAGGTCGGCCTGTCGTACCTGACGCTCGATCGAGCCGCCGACTCGCTCTCCGGCGGAGAGTCGCAGCGCATCCGCCTCGCCGCGCAGCTCGGCGCCGGACTGCAGGGCGTGTTGTACGTGCTCGACGAACCGTCGATCGGACTGCACGCGCGCGACCATGGCCGCCTGCTCGGCGCCCTGCGGCGCCTGCGCGACGCAGGCAACACGGTAGTCGTCGTCGAACACGACGAAGCCACGCTGCGGGCGGCGGATTGGCTGATCGACGTCGGGCCGGGCGCCGGGCGCCACGGTGGACGCATCGTCGCGGAAGGGCCGCCGGGGGAGATCGAGAAGAGCGACACTCCCACGGGAAGACTGTTGCGCGGCGAGATCGAGCTGGCGATGCCCGCTGCGCGGCGCAAGGGAAACGGGCACGTATTGCGTGTCGAGGGCGCGCGCGGCTTCAACCTGAAAAACGTCACGGCGACCTTCCCCC
>JBGATY010000238.1:0-5386 GCA_044228955.1 Planctomycetota bacterium
CCGCGAGCAGCGCGCCGACCACCGCCAGCAGCGCCAGCGCCAGCGCTGTCGCGACGACCGGGTTGCGCTGCATGCGGCGCAGCAGCCGTCCGCCCGCGCCGATCGGCCGCGCCACCACCGGCTGGAAGTCGACGAAGCGCTGCAGGTCGTCGGCGAAGGCCCCGGCGTCGGCGTAGCGGCGCGCGGCATCGACCTCCATGGCGTGGCCGACGATCGTCTCGAGGTCGCGCGGCGCGTCGTAGACCGGATTCCCGCCGAGCACGACGAGCGTCGTGACGGCACCGGCCTCGATCGCCGACACGAGATCGACGAGGCCCGCGACCGGATCCGCGGCTCTGCTCTCCGGTTCCTCGACGTATTCGATCGTGGTACCCACGTTCGAGAGCAGAGCGTTCAACCGGTGCGCGAGCGCGTGCACGACCGCGGGCTGCCTCGGTCCCACGCAGATGGCCGACGCCCCGCGTCGTTCCACCAGTTCGGCGACGAGCGCCGCGAGGGTCCGCGCGACGTCCGCCTGCGCGAGGAATCCCCCGGTGGGATGCGGTCCCAGGTCCGCCGCCGCCGGTCCGACGCGCGCCGCGACGGCGTGTTCGAGCGCCATCAGGAAGGGCGCGACCTGTTCCGAGCGCAAGGCGAGCCGATGATCGGCACAGGCGCCGGTCGTCGAGAGCGAGCTCTCCACGACGAAGGTTCGCAACATGTCCGGCGCGCTCGGATCGCGGCGCTGCGCCCACTCGCGCGCGAGTCGCAGGGCCGCCGGATGCTCGCCGAACAGGTCTGCATCGAGACACAAGAGCGTGCGCGCTCGCTCCAGGCGCGGAATCGTCCGCACCGATCGTCCGAAGGCCAGGCGTGAGCCGCGCTCGACTTCCGTGTCCTGGATCGGAGTCCACTCGCACCAGCGCGCGGCAGGGAACGCCGCGCAAAACCGCTCCTTCACGAAGCGGGCCGCACTCGAAGTGCTGGGCTCGGCGAGGACCGCCAGCCGCGCGCCGCCGGCCTTCGCGAGTTCCGCCATGGCGCTCGAAAACCACGGATCGAAGTCCTTCCACGTGCGCGGCCAGGCGACGCCGCCGACCGTCTGCACGAGACCGCTCGAGTGATCAGGATCGTACAGATCGAGCACAGCCGCCTGCGCGCGCGCGCTCGCCGCGCCGCCGTCGAGCGGGTGATCGGGATTGCCTTCGATCTTGATCGGACGGCCGTCGTAGCTCGTGACGAGCAGCGCTGCAGTTGCCCCGCCGAGTTCGATCGCGGTCGCGAAACGGCGTGTCTTCCCGGGCAGGCGTCCCTCGGGACGGATCTGGAACGGCAGGATCTCCTCTCCCTCCCAGCGGCAGCCCGATGCGGTCGAGAGCGCCATCGACGCGCCCATGATCTGCAGCATGCGGCGGCGCGTGAGCCCGTCCACGTCCGGTACCAGGCCGGCCGGAACCGATGCGTCGCTCGCGGGTCCAGGCGGATTCAGCGATGACATGTGGAGCAGTCCGTCGAGGGTCGTAGGTGTTTCTCGCGCGCGATCGCGGCGCCGGTCTCCTCGGCCGAGCCGTCCGGCTTCCAGTCCATCGAGGTCGCGAACTGTGGCGGGCGCAGGTTTTGTTCAGGGTGGCGGTGGCAATCGAGACACCAACCCATGCTGAGCGGCTGCTCCTGTCGCACGCGCTCCATCGTGTCGATGCGGCCGTGGCAGGTGACGCACCCCACACCGCGCGTGACGTGCGCGCTGTGGTCGAAGTACACGTAGTCGGGCAGGTCGTGCACGCGCTTCCAGCGCAACGGCGTGCCGTCGACGAAACTCGCGCGCAGCGGCGCCAGTGCTTCGCTCTCCGTGCGAATGCGCTGGTGGCAGTTCATGCAGGTCTCGAGCGGAGGGACGGCCGCGCGGGCCGTCTCCTCGACGGTCGTGTGGCAGTAGCGGCAGTCGAGGCCGAGCTCGCCCGCGTGCAGCGCGTGGCTGAACGGGATCGGCTGCTCCGGCGCGTACCCCACGTTCATCGTCTTCGGGCTCGCGCCGTACGCGAACAGGGTCACGACGTACAGGCCGCCGAGCGCCCCCACCGCCCCCAGGAGCACACGCACCCGATTCGTCCAGCGCGGGAAGACGTTCATCTGCGCGTTGGTGCGTAGCCCGGACTGCATGCGCGGGGCACGGAAGGAACGTCGAACCGGCGCGCGCGCGGCGCCGGAATCGGCCTCGGGCAGGGCGCGGAGACCACCGAGCACGGAAACATGGCCGGGATTCTCCGGAGCCGCTCCGGCCGCGGCGATACGGCCGAGTGCGTAAGTCGGCGTGGGTATTGACGTAGAGGCGCGCCTCGGTCCGGCGCTCCCGATTCAGGTCGTCGATCCGGTGCAGGAGCTGCCCGCGCCGGCGGTGCACCCGAAGCAGTGCCGACCGGTCGCGATGCGACGGCCCTGCAGCGCATCGAGGTCGAAGTCGCGCAGGTGTCGCGGCGCGCCGCCTCCGACCGCGAGCTCGAGCATCTGGTTGAAGTCGCAGTCGAAGAGCCTCCCGTCCCAACCGACGCTCAACGTGTTCTTGCACATCACGCCTGACGCGGCGGTCGGATTGAAAGCCGACACGAGACGCTGGAAATAGCCCGCCAGGTTCTGCGAGCGCTCGAGCCACTCGAGGAAACGGCTGATCGGCATGTTCGTGATCGTGTAGAGATCGTCGAATTCGATCGCGTGCGAACGGCGCAGTGCCGCCTTCCACTCGGAGAGCGCCGCGGCATGGCTCGCCGAGGGCAGGATCGCTCCGACTGGATTGGTCACGAGCACGAGCCGCAGACCGCTCCCCTCTCGTCCGTACCCGACCGCGTTCAGACGCTTCAAGCCCTCGATCGAGCGCGCGTAGACGCCCTCGCCACGCTGGCGATCCGTGTTGAGCTCGCGGTAGTGCGGCAGCGAGCACACGACTTCGACGCGATTTTCGGCCAGGAAACGCGGCAGGTCGGCCCCGCGCTGCGTCGTGAGGATGGTCAGGTTGCAGCGATCCATGACGTGGCGACCGAGTCGCCGCGACTCCTCCACCAGGTAGCGGAAGTTCGCGTTCAACTCGGGCGCGCCGCCCGTGATGTCGACGGTGGGGATCGAAGTGCGAGCGAGTACGCGCATGGCGAGCTCGGCCGTCTCCCTGGTCATCGCTTCCGTGCGGGTCGGACCCGCATCGACGTGGCAGTGCGAGCAGGTCTGGTTGCAGAGCTTGCCGACATTGATCTGGAAGATCTCGACCCTCCCCGAACGCAGGAGCCCGAGGCCGGACCGTTCGAGATGAGCGTCGAAGGATCCGTGAAGCGGGTCCTCGACCGGGATGGAATCGAGCACGCGCAGCTGTTCGCTGCCGTGCGCCAGCGGCGACGCGCGCTCCTCCAGCGTCGGAAGCAGGTTCGTTCCGTCCGGCGGCGTCATGCGCTCACATTCCCTGTTTCTTCGCGATCGCGCGCATCTGCACGCCGTGCACCAGCGTCGCTCCACCGACGATCGCCGAGGCGACGTGGACGGCTTCGGTCAACTGATCGAGGTCGCAGCCCTTCGACAGCGTGTCTTGCGTGTAGGCATCGATGCAGTACGGACACTTGACGGCGTGGGCGACGCCGAGCGCGATGAGCGACTTCTCGCGCGCGGTCAGGGCTCCGTCGGCGAACACCGCTCCGTACCAGTCGAAAAACTTCTTGGCGAGCTCGGGCGCGTTCTCGCCGATTGCGGGGAACTGCGCCAGGTCGGCGGGCTTGTAGTACGTGTCCATCGTTTGTCTTCCTCGGAATCGGGCCGCGCGAGCATCGCCGAGTCGGAGCGCGGCGGCAAGCCTCGTTCGGTTGGAGCCCACAGGTCGTGACCGAAAATTCCCTCGCGAGCCGCAACCGCGGCGCGAGTTCGGGAGTCGACCACGTGTGAAGACCGTGCGCTGCCTGGGCGCCTCGCTCTTCGGAGCGGGCGCGGAACTGGTGACGATCGAGGCGCGCTTCGACGCGCGCGAACGCGAGCGCACCGAGGTCGTCCTGACGGGCCTGCCCGACAACGTGCTGCGCGAGAGCAAGGGACGCCTCGAGTGCGCCTTGACCGAGACGGGGTTGTCGCTGCCACAGGGTCGCTTGTTCCTGAACCTCGTGCCGGCCGCACGGCGCAAGTCGGGCGAGATCCTGGACCTGCCGCTCGCGCTGGCCTCCGCCGCGGCCGCGGGGCACTTCGAGGGCAAGGCGCTCAAGAATGCGATCTTCCTCGGCGAGCTCGGCATCGACGGACGGCTGCACGCGGTCGCGGGCGGACTGGCCGCAGCCATGGCCGCTTCGGAGCGCGGCGTCACGCGGCTCTTCGCTCCGCCTGCGACGGCGGCCGAGGCGGCGGCGATCGAGGACCTCGAGGTCTTCGGCGCGCGCAACCTGGGTGAGGTGGTGAGCCACGTGCTCTCGAGTCGGCCGGAATTGAAGCGACTGACGTCCGCCGATGCGCTCGAGGTCGCGACCGCGGGCGGCCCCTCGCTCGACGACGTGCGCGGACTGTGCGACGCCAAGCTCGCGCTCGCGGTCGCGGCCGCGGGCGGGCACGGGATGCTCTTCGTCGGACCGCCGGGAGCGGGCAAGACGATGCTCGCCCGCCGTCTGGTGCGCCTGCTCCCGCCGCCGCTTTTCGCCGAGCGGCTCGACATCACCCGGGTCCTGTCCGCCTCGGGGCGCTGGCCCGGCGGCCTCGCTCGAGAACGGCCGTTCCGCGCCCCGCACCACACCACGAGCTACGCGGGTCTCGTGGGTGGCGGCCCCCACGTTCACCCAGGCGAGATCTCGCTCGCGCACGGCGGCGTGCTGTTCCTCGACGAGTTGCCGGAGTTCCGTCGCGAGGTGCTCGAGGCCTTGCGTCAGCCGCTCGAGTCGGGGGTGATCACGATCAGCCGTGCGGCTCGGCGCGTGGAATTGCCGGCGCACTTCCAACTGGTCGCGGCCATGAACCCGTGTCCGTGCGGCTACCGCGGCCATCCCCGCGTCGCCTGCGCGTGCACGCCGACGCTCGTGGCCCGCTACCGGCAGCGCATCTCGGGCCCGCTGCTCGACCGCATCGACCTCGTCGTCGAACTCGCTCCTCCGACGCTCGACGAACTGTCCCCCGACGCGGGCCGCACCGCGCCCGGCACGACCGCGCCCAACCTGGCGGAGCACGAGCTGCGTTCCCGCGTCGAGCGCGCGCGTGCCCTGGCCGCCAGGCGCGGTCAAGCGGGGCCGAACGTCGCACTGGATGCGGCGGAACTCGACCGCGTGGCCCCGCTCGACCCCGCGGGGCGGTTCCTGCTCGCGACGGCGGTCCAGAAGCGCGGCCTGTCCGCGCGCGCGATCCAGTCGTTGCGTCGCGTCGCGCGCACGTGCGCCGCCCAGGACGGCCCAGAGGTGGTGCG
>JBGATY010000239.1:0-5368 GCA_044228955.1 Planctomycetota bacterium
AGCTTCGTCACTACTATGAGACGCTCCGACTCCTCGCCGTTCGTCGCGCGGCGTTTGTTGTGCTATCGCCGCGCTACCACGCCACGTCCTTGGGTTCGCTCGCGCACAGTTGGGACGCATCCGCTGCACGCGCCTGGAGACGTTTGGGTCCCGGCTCTCCGCAATGCCGGTCGGTTGCTTTGGAAACGGCGAGGTCTCACAAGTTCCTGCGAGACCCCAGTGCGCGCTCGCCCTGTTCACAGACCCCGGTGGGGCTCGCGTGTCAGGCCATTGCGACACGCTCATGTTGCCTCGCTTACCTAGACTTGCTTGGCTCCCACGGGTGATGGTCTCTCGGGGCTCGATCACACGGCTTTCGCGCTCGCTGTCTACGCTTCGAGGCGTGCAGTCACCCGCACGCCTCGCAAGACTCGCTTTCGGTGGACGGCCAGTCCTTGCCGAACGGGATTTGGATCCCGTCAGGTCTCGAAGGCGGTTTCACGTCACGTCATGACGCTCCCCCCCCCGCCCACAGGCTTCTTGTCGCAACTAGGGCGTCCAGGTTATCTTGTAGCCATTGGTGAAGTTCTGCAGCGCCGGAGTGCAGAAGGCCAGCGTGTCGCGGTAGATGGCCTGGTAGTAGTACGTCGTCGAGGGCGCGCACAGGCCGGCGACCGACACGAGCGGATCACCCGGGATGCCGTAGCCGAAGCTGCAGTTGCCATTCAGCGCGAACTTCACCGGGAAGCGCAGGATCGCACCGCTCACGCACAGGAGACCGTCGCGGAAGGGCAGTCCGCCGGCGATTGGCGCGGTGCCTTGGAAGAACTGCAGCGGCGGAGTGGGCGTCATGCCGGACGCGTGCAGGACGACGGTGTCGTTCGAAACCGACGGGATCCCGTTGGACCAGAGCACCGCGCCCGCCGCGTTCGCCGAGTTTCCGCAGCCACGGCCGGTCGTGCCGAAGTTGCCGCACGGGCAGGCGTTGCCTGTGCCGTCGCCGGCGCAGAAGTTCATGCCGGCCGGACGCTCGTGCACCGTGTCCAGCGCGTCGAGGTCGTCGCTGCCGAGCACGGGGCTCAGCGAGCGGAACGTGTTCAGACCCAGCGCCTCGGCGGCGACCCAGATCCCCGGCTGCGAGCCGAGCGGACCGGTCGGCGTGAGGATGTCACCCGGCTCGATGGGCAGACCGAAGATCGCGTCAGGAGTCCCGACGAGCGCCGATCCGCGGCGCACCGAGAAGAGCAGCATGTCCTTCGCGCCGGTAGTCCAGTCGTAGGGCGCGCTCGAGCGCTGGTAGCCGGCGATGCCGTTTTCCCACAGGGCCAGCGCGTCGAGGTCGTCGCTGCCCGGCAGGAGCGGAGGCAGATCGAGGCCGAGTTGGAACGCGCTCGCGTACACGGTCGGGAGCCCGTTCGGCAGCGTCACGAGCACGTCGCCGGGACGGAAACCGTTCGCTGCCGCCGAATTCGAACCGGGCACGAGCGTGATCGGATCGACGATCGCTCCGTCGAGCGAGAAGTACGTCGCCGTCGTGCGCGCGAACGCCTTGTCGGGCACGTCCATGTCGAGGGCGTCGAGGTTGTCGTGCAGCGGAGTCCCGAGCGGATTCTCGAACAGCCCGAGTCCCGGATAGGCGTTCACCCCCATGCAGTTCACCAAGCCGTTCCCGTCGACGATGCCCACGTGCAGGCCATTGAGCGGCGGCACTGGACCGGACGGCAGGCCGAACGTGCGGAACACGTCGGCGAAGTCGTCGTTGCAGGGCGTCTCCGTGAAGACGGTCGGCGGAGTCGCATTCCAGGGGCCGCCGACGGACCAGCGATTCACCGAGAACGCGTACGAGCCGTTGACCGCCAGACCCGGGATCGAAGGCAACTCGATGCGATCCATGCCGTGCGAGATGGCGTCGACCTCGATGCCGCACGGGGTCGACGGCAGGTGACCGACGCATCCGGCATGTGTCGCGAGTCCGAGCCCGTACGGGTTCGCGACGCCGCCTGTCTCGACGATTCCGGGCGTCGGGAGCGGACCGATCTGCGGAATGAGGGTCTGCGCGGTCAAGAGGTCGCCCTCGGTGATCGGCGCGCCGGTGAAGCTGTCGGGCAGCGCGACCGTGTCGCTCTGCCAGTCGACGGAGAAGACGACGACTTGCGAAACCTGCGCGCTCGCGGCGTTCGCGAACACGAACCCGGCGAGAGGGACAATGAGAGCGCGGGCGGCGCTGGATGACGATTTGGCGGTGTGGAACTTCATGGCGGATTTCTTTTCGTTGTGATGGGTCGCGTTCGGTGCCGGGTTTGGCCTCACAACCTGCATGTCTCCTGGGCATGAACGGTGGACAACATTCCGGTCGCATGCAGCCGGCCGTCGCGACCGCTAAGCTCGCCGCCCTTGAACGGTGAGAAAGCCGCGGATGGACCCCTCGCACGCGTCGTCGTCGGGTTCGTGCTCGTGATCGCGCTCTGGTGCGCGATCGAGCGCATTCGGTCGGGAATCGACCTCGAGGACGAGGCGACCTACATCGCCATCCCCTACCGCTTCGCCCTCGGCGACCGCCCGTTCGTCGACGAGATCAATCCGATCCAGACAGCGGCCTTCGTCACGCGGCCACTGGTCGAGGTCTACCTGTACGTCACCGGCGGACTCGACGGCATCGTCCTGTTCATGCGCATCGCCTACCTGTGCGCGTGCATCGGGACCGCCTCGATCGCGGCGACATTCGTGCGCAAGTACCTCGGGCTCCCACTCGCCTGTCTGGCCTGCGCCCCGATCGTCGTGCACATGCCGGGCATTCCGGACCTCGGCTACCACACGCTCGCCTCCATCGGCTTCACCGGAGGCGCGTTCGCGCTGGCGCTCGGGGCGAGTCGGGAGAACGGCAACACGTGGTGCTTCGTGGGTGGCGTGCTCCACGCGTTGGCGGCGGTCGCGATCCAGGTCTACGCGGGAGCCGCTTTCCTGGCACTCGTGTCGACGCTGCTGTGGGTCGCGCCGCAGCGGAAGAAAAGCGTCCTCGTTCCCTATGCAGTCGGACTCGGCGCGACCGCGCTCGTGTTCGTGCCGTACTTCCTCGATCTCGGGCGGGCGACGATCCTGTACGTCCTCCACCACTCCAACCGTGACGGGACCTGGCTCGCGAAGGCGGAGTGGGTGTACTGGAACCAACTGCGGATGATTCCGCACAAGGCCGGGTTCGCGATCGCGCTGAGTGTCCTGCTCGTCGCGACGCGCGTGCGCTGGAGGATTCCGGCACTCCTGGCCCTGCTCGCCCTGCCGCTGCTCGCGTACGCCGATCGCGAGGCGGTGGGAGCGAACTGCAACACGACGATCCTCGTCATGACGGCGCCGTTCCTGTTCGTGGCCCTGCGCGAGCGCGGCGAGGCGAAGCCGCTGATGCTCGGCATCTGGCTGCCGTGCTTCGTCTCGAGCCTGGTGCTCGCCTGGGCGAGCAGCGTGCACGTCTTGAGCGAAGGCTACGCGCAGGTTCCCGCGCTGGTCGTCACGACGATCCTCTGGTGCATCCTCGTGCTCGCGTCTTTCCTCGTGCACATGCGACGACCGTACAACGAGGACGCGATCGAGGCTCTCGACACGCGCGTGACGGAGGGACCCTGGCGCGGGATCGCGACGACGCGCGAGAAGGCCGCCTACCTGCTCACGATGGACAGCGGCATCCGCGCGTTCGAGGACCCGACGAAACGCGTGCTCTTCCTGAATCACTTCCCCGCCGGCTACTTGATGACGCGCATGCGGCCCGCCGGCGATTCCGTCTGGGCGATCACGTGCCCAGGGGAGTTGGAGTGGAGCGCCTGCGCTGACGTGCTCGAACGCGACCTGGCCCGTCACAGGGGCGAGGGCGTCGTCGTCTTCGACGTGCGCAACAGCTTCAAGACGCGGGGTCGGATCGTCCCGCTCACGCCGGGGCCCGTGCAGCGGGTCCTGGACACCTGCCTGGAAAAGGTGCTCGTCACTCCGGAATACTCGGTGTACTTCGCGCCATGACGAGAACTCGAGTGCCCCGCGTCTCGGTCCTGGTCGTCAGCTACAACCGGGCGGACGACTTGAAGCTCGCTCTCGAGGCGATCTTCGCCACGCGTTGGCCCGATCTCGAGGTGATCGTGGTCGACAACGCGTCCACCGATTCGGCGGCCACGGTCGCACAATCGATCGCGGGCGTGAAGTTGATCCGCTCGCCCGACAATCTCGGGTTCGCGGCCGGGAACAACCTGGCGCTCGCGCAGGCGACCGGCGAATTCGTCGCGCTGGTCAACAACGACGCCGTCATCGCCCCGGATTGGATCGAGACCCTCGTGCAGTTCCTCGAGAACCACGAGCGCACTGCCGCGGCCGGTGGTCGGGAGTACTTCTGGAACGACGACAATCCTCTCGGCGCGCGGACGAATCACTTCCTCGGTCCGCGCGATTTCAAGCGCAACGGCGAGGTCCCGGCCGCAACCGACGTCGACGACGACGTGCGCGAGGTGGCGACCCTGCCGGGCATGGCGGTGATGATCCGGCGCGCGGCGATCGACGATGTCGGCGCGCCGTTCCTCGACCCGACCTTTTTCATGTATTACGAGGAGACCGACTTGTTTGCGCGCGCGGTCCGCAAGGGCTGGCGACTCCACTACGTGGCAGCCGCGGCCTGCTGGCATCGCACCGCGGGCAAGCGCGTCTTGCCGCGCGCGGTCGAATACCACCTCGAGCGCAATCGCATCCTGTTCGCCTGGCGCCACTCGACGCACGAGCGCGCGCTGAAACTCGAGGACCGCCTGCGGCGGCGTGCGCTCGCCGCGACGTGGGAGGGGCCGCTGCGCCGACTGACCGGCGACCGGTCGAGGGCCGATCGCTCGGCGGCGCGGCGTGATGCCTGGAAGTGGGTGAACTCGAATCGTGCGCTCCTCGCCGAACATCGCGCGCGCTACGCGCAGCTCGGTCCACCGTTCGACGCGCTGGCGCGCACCATCCAGTCGCGCGCCGATTACTACGGCAAGCCGCGCCCCGAAGTGGCGGCCCTCGTGCCCGAGTCGTCGCGGAACGTGCTGGACGTGGGCTGCGCGGGCGGAGGGCTGGGCCGGACGGTCAAGGCGCTGCGCCCCGCGGCTCGCGTGCGCGGCATCGAACCGGTTTCGGAAGCAGCCGCCGTCGCGCGCACCGTGCTCGACGATGTCGCGATCGGCACGGCCGACAGCGCGCTGCCCGCGCACTGGCCCAAGCCCGATTGCGTCATCTTCTCGGATGTCCTCGAGCACACGGTCGATCCCTGGAAGGTGCTGCGCCGATGGCGGGCCGATCTCGCGCCCGGTGGAACTCTGGTGGTGAGCCTGCCGAACGTCACGCACGAAAGCGTGCTCGGTCCGCTGCTGCGCGGGCGCTTCGAGTACGA